>NZ_JBAMYD010000019.1:0-151268 GCF_037002925.1 Rhizobium aouanii | reverse complement strand
GTACCGAGCACGCCGTTACACAATATAGCCAAGGCGTGTTTGCGGCATGAAGAGCAATGCCCACGCTTGACATATCTCCGCACACGCTCTTAGCATTCTACCCGCGTCTCCCCATCACCGGGGTGACACATCCAGCCGTCGCCACCAGCAGGTAGAGGTTCCAATGCGCCGACTCATTTCTCACGAAAATCACATCCGAATTTCTGAGAAGTTGGTGGTCCATGCGCACTTTGAATCTGGGCATCCTCGCCCATGTGGATGCAGGCAAGACTAGCCTTACCGAAAGGCTGCTTTTTGACGCCGGCGTCATCGACAAGCTCGGCAGCGTCGATACCGGCAATACACAGACGGACACTCTCGAACTCGAACGGCAACGCGGCATCACGATCAGGGCCGCGGTGGTGTCGTTTGCGATCGGCGATAGGGTCGTCAATCTGATCGATACACCCGGCCACCCCGATTTCATCGCCGAGGTCGAGCGGGTGCTGGGATTGCTCGACGCGGCCGTCGTCGTCGTTTCGGCTGTCGAAAGCGTGCAGGCGCAGACGCGCGTTCTGGTACGGGCGCTGCGGCGGCTCGGCGTTCCCTTCATCTTCTTCGTCAACAAGGTCGATCGCCTCGGCGCCCGTTATCAGGAAGTGCTGGAGGCACTTGCCGCGCAGCTCTCGGTCCGGCCAATCGCCATGTCCGCGGTTATCGATGCCGGCAGCAAACTTGCCGGGGTGGAGGCGCGCTCTCCGGGATGCGAGCCGCTTTCTTCGGCGCTCTGCGAGGCGCTCTGCGAAAACGACGAAGCACTGCTCGAGGATTATGTGCTCGCCCCCGAGCGCCTGACGGAGGAAAGGCTTGGCCACTCTCTAGCCGGTCAGGTGGCGCGCGGCCTCGTGCATCCCGTCTTTGCAGGCGCTGCGATGACCGGTGTCGGCATAGCCGCGCTGGCAACGGCCATTGCGACGATCTTGCCGGAGCGGCGCCCCAATCCGGTTGGTCCGGTTGCCGGCAACATATTCAAGATCGAGCGCGGCTGGGGCGGGGAAAAGCTGTGCTATCTCTCACTGACCTCAGGCACGGTGCGGCTCCGGCAATATCTGGATCTGCCGACAGGCCGGCAAAGAGTAACCGCGATCCAGCTTTTCGAGGAAGGCCGCAGCCATGGTGTCGACAGCTTCCGCGCCGGGCAGATCGCGCGTGTCGGCGGCCTAACCGGTGCCCGGATCGGCGATGCGGTGGGCGGCGATCCGCTCTCCGCCAGACGGGCTTACTTCGCGCCGCCGACGCTGGAAACCCGAGTTCTTGCCCGGCGACCTTCCGAGAAGGCGGCGCTGTGGCTTGCGCTGAACCAGATGGCCGAACAGGATCCGCTGATCAATCTGCGCCGGAACGAGGAAACGGACGAGGTCTTCGTTTCGCTCTATGGCGAGGTGCAGAAGGAGGTTATCCAGTCGACCCTGCTGACGGATTTCGGCCTCGACGCCAGCTTCGAGGAAAGTACGGTCATTCTGGTCGAGAGGCCTGTAGGAACTGGGACCGGCTTACAGATCCTCTTCAAGGAACCCAATCCCTTCCTGGCGACGGTAGGTCTGCGGGTCGAGCCGCGGCCTGCCGGCGCGGGCAACAGCTTCGCGCTGGAAGTGGATGTCGGCCAGATGCCGGCAGCCTTTTACCGGGCCGTCGAGGAAACCGTGTTCGAGACGCTGAAGCAAGGTGTTTTCGGTTGGCAGGTCATCGATTGCCACGTGGCGATGACGGCAGCCCGGCACAGTTCGCCGGCAAGCGCCGCCGCCGATTTTCGCCAGCTGACGCCCTGGGTGCTGGCAACGGCGCTATCGGCCGCTGAAACCGTCATCTGCGAGCCGGTCGACGGTTTCCATCTCGAAGCGCCGGCGGAGAGTTTGAGTGGCGTGCTCACCTTGCTTGCCAAATCGGCAGCGGTGACGACGGGTTCCGTGATTGCCGATGGCGTAGCGCGGCTCGAAGGCACTCTGGCGTCTCAGATGGTCCAGAGCGTCCATCAGCAATTGCCGGGGCTGACGAGCGGGGTGGGGACGATGGAAACCGGCTTCGATCACTACGCCCCGATGGCCGGGCCGCCGCGCCTGCGCCGGCGTTCGGGGCCTGATCCGTTCAATCCAGTCGAATATCTGCTGCGGCTGCAGTCCACGAGATCCTCCTGCTGAAGTGCGCAGGCCAGAGGCCGGAACATCGAGCACGAGCGGGGCGCTCCGATGCGGCGGGCAGAAGCGGCGTTGACCGGCGATGCTTCGAGGCGACCCTTTGGATCGCACCCCAGCATAAGGACGGATGGAGGATGCCTTTATCAAAAAGGCGGCTCTCGCGAGCCGCCTCTCATTCCTCAGGCTGCCAGCGAGGCGATGTCGATGACGAAGCGGTAGCGGACGTCGCTTTTCAGGACGCGTTCATAGGCTTCGTTGACCTGCTGGATGTTGATCTTCTCGATCTCGGAGACGATGTTGTGCTCGCCGCAGAAGTCGAGCATTTCCTGGGTTTCCTTGATCGAGCCGATCATCGAGCCGGAAATGCTCTTGCGGCCGGGGATGATCGAGAAGGCATGCACGGGGATTGGGTTTTCCGGCGCCCCGACCACCACGAAGGAACCATCCACCTTCAGCAGGCCGAGATAGGCATTCCAGTCGATCTCGGCGCTGACGGTGCAGATGATCAGGTCGAAAGTGCCGGCGAGCTTCGTGAAGGTTTCCGGGTCGTTGGTGGCGTAATATTCCTTGGCGCCGAGCTTCAGCCCATCTTCCTTCTTGGAAAGGCTCTGGGACAGAACGGTGATGTCGGCGCCCATGGCCGCACCCAGCTTGACGCCCATATGGCCGAGGCCGCCCATGCCGACGATCGCGACCTTCTTGCCGGGGCCGGCATTCCAGTGGCGCAGCGGCGAGTAGAGCGTGATGCCGGCGCAGAGCAGCGGCGCGGAGGCATCGAGTGGCAGATTGTCCGGAATGGACATGACATAGCCCTCCCGAACGACGATCGAGTCGGAATAGCCGCCCTGGGTCCGTGTCTTGCGGTCAGCTTCGAAGTCATTGTAGGTGCCGGCGAGCCCTGGCATATACTGTTCCCGATCGAGGTCGCGCTCGGCGCAGCCGATGCAGGAATCGACGAAGCAGCCGACGCCGACGCGGTCGCCGACCTTAAACTTGGTCACGGCGGAGCCGACGGCCGAGACGATGCCGGCAATCTCATGGCCCGGCACGATCGGATAGACGGCGTTCTTCCATTCGTTGCGGACAGTGTGGATGTCCGAATGGCAGATGCCGGCAAACTTGATGTCGATGACGACGTCATCGGGGTTCGGGTTGCGGCGTTCGAAGGTGAAAGGGGTCAGCGGCTTGGAAGCGTCGGTCGCGGCGTAGCCTCTTGCAATAGGCATGGGAACCTTCCTTTTCGATTGTGGAGGGGTTGAACGGGATGGCGGACTATTGCCCGGAACTGCGTCAGAGGGTTAGAGCGATCCTCTCAGCTTTTTGCACGATCCTGCAAAAGTGAGACGCCTACCTGTTTGCGAAATGGCGAAGACACTCTAGATAGGGCGTTATACCCGGCGTCAGACAGTTGACAGAAAGAGTTGCCCCATGACTTTGCCTTTCAGCCCGTATCAGGAGATCGTCGACATCGCGCTGCGCTTCGCGCCTGGTGACGGCGAGTTCTCAACTGATATCGGCAATCTTCATGTCAGCCGCCGGTCCAGGCCCAGCGATCCGCTGCACAGCAGCTATCGGCCGTGTTTCGCCTTTGTACTGCAGGGGGCCAAGAGCCTGCGCCTCGGCACGGAACTTATCAGCTACGGGACCGGCGACTATCTGCTGACCTCGCTTGACCTGCCGGTCGCCTGGCGCGTCACCGAGGCAAGCCCCGAGGTTCCGCATCTCTGCCTGGGGCTGGCAATCGATTCCGAAAAGCTGCTGGAATTACTCAGCCGCATCGATATTCCGCGTCCGGCCGCTCATACCGACGGGCAGCGCGGGATGGCGGTCAATGTCGCTCCGCCGGAGCTCCTGGATGCTGCCGTCCGGCTGCTGCGTTTGCTCGATCGTCCGGGCGACATTCCCGCCATGGCGCCGCTGATCGAGCAGGAAATCCTCTACCGGGTGCTGACCGGGCCGGATGGCGCGCGGCTGATCAACATCGCCACATCAGATAGCCACAGCAACAGGATTGCGCGCGCCGTTGCATGGCTGAAGGAGAATTTCGCGCGGCCGCTGCGCATCGAAGACCTCGCCGACCGCGTCAGCATGAGCGTGTCGTCGTTCCATCACCACTTCAAGTCGGTCACGGCAATGACGCCGGTGCAGTATCAGAAGCAGCTTCGCCTGCACGAGGCGCGCCGGCTGATGCTGGTGGAGCGGCTCGACGCGGGCACGGCCGGTCATCGCGTCGGCTATCAGAGCCCGTCGCAGTTCAGCCGCGAATACAGCCGCCTCTACGGCGCTTCACCGGTCCGCGATGTCGACGGCGCCCGCGATGTCATGGCGGCGGAATAGAGTACCGCGCCCAGCAAGAACGTGCCAAAGCGCGGTGCGATCATTAAAGGATTGTTTGACGTTTCCGACTAGTCTTGCGGCAGATATCAAGCAGGCCCAGATGTCCGCATGACGCAAGCACCGTTTCTCTCCATCGTCGCTCCTTGTCACAACGAGGAAGAGGGCTTGCGCGAATTCTGCCGCCGCGCCGCCGCTGCCGCCCATAGCGTTGCCGGCGATGGCTTCGAGCTCATTCTCGTCGATGACGGCTCGTCCGACCGCACCTGGGAGATCATCTCCGATCTGGCGGCCGATGTGCCGCAGCTGCTCGGCGTTCGTCTTCTGCGCAATCACGGCCACCAGCTGGCATCTACGGCGGGTCTTGCCGCGTCGCGGGGCGAGCGCGTGCTTTTGATCGACGCCGATCTTCAGGATCCGCCCGAGCTGCTTTTGATGATGATGCCGATCATGGAGCGCGGCGCCGATGTCGTGTACGGCCAGCGTACGCGCCGCCAGGGCGAAACCTGGTTCAAGCTCGCCTCCGCTTCGCTTTTTTATCGCGCCCTGTCCAAGCTCGCTTCTGTGACCATCCCGCGCGACACCGGCGATTTCCGGCTGATGCGCCGGCGCGTCGTCGATATCCTGCTGGCGATGCCGGAGCGCGATCGTTTCATCCGCGGCATGGTCAGCTGGATCGGCGGCAGGCAGGTGGCGCTGCCTTACGAGCGTGACGCCCGTTTTGCCGGCACGACGAAATATCCTCTGCGAAAGATGATCAATTTCGCTCTCGATGCGATCACCAGCTTTTCGACGACGCCGCTGCGCATCAGCACTTGGCTTGGTATGATGAGCGCGGGCGTCGCGATCGCGTTGCTCGGCTACACCTTCGTTCGCTGGCTGCAGGGCGAGACGGTGACCGGCTGGTCGTCGATCATGGCCGCGGTCAGCGCCTTCAGCGCCATCCAGCTGATCTGCATCGGCATCATCGGCGAGTATCTCGGCCGTCTGGTACAAGAGAGCAAGAAGCGGCCGATGTTCATGGTCGAGACGATCGTGCGCGGCAGTGAACACGCCGAGCTGTCGACGGCTTTTTCGGAGATGAGCGCCAGCGATAAACGCGCCGCGCTGGATGCGGCCTTTGCATCCGAAGAGCCGCCGCGCTCGCAAAAGAACAGCCGGATCGGATAATGGACCGGATTGCAGCGCCTGCTGTGGCCGCAGCCGGGCCTGAGGAATCGATCGCCAGGCAGGATTCCACTATTGCGATTTCCGCTTTCGTCGGACTTGCCGCGGCTTTGGTTCTCCTGTTTCCCTTTCCGCCGGTTCTCGATTACGCCAATCACTACGCCCGTATCTGGCTCCTTTCGGGCGGGATCGGCGAGCAGCCGTTTCCTGAGATCTATGCGGTCGATTGGAACCGCACCTTCACCAATGTCGGGATCGACGTTCTGGCCACCTGGCTGGGGCCGCTTGTCGGGGCAGACAGGCTTGCGCGGGCTTTGCTCTTCCTGGCGATCGTGCTGCCGCCGCTCGGGGCAATCGGCCTGCACCGCGCGCTTTTCGGCGGCCGGCACCATTGGCAGGTCGCCATGCTGTCGCTCGGCTGGTGCGCCACCATGATCGGCGGTTTCATCAACTTCCAGATCGGCCTCGGCATGGCGCTCGCCTTCGCCTGCGTCGATCTGCGGCTGCAGCGCGGAAATCCCGCCCTGGTTTTTGCCTGGCGGCTCGCCGCCGCGCTGCTGCTGACGGTGATGCATCTCTTCGCGCTTGGTTTCTATATGGCGATCGTCTGCGGCCTCGAATTTTCCTGGCGCATCGATATCGTGCGGTCGAAGGCGGGGTTGGTAAGGCTCGCCGGCCGGTTGGCAGTGGCGCTCGGCGCCTGCGTTCTGCCGCCGCTCGCGCTCTATCTCCATACGGCGGCTTTGCCCAACGCCGGCGGCAACGGCCTCGGCCTTGCCTGGAACGACGGCATCATCCTGATCGTCCTTAATCTGCTCTCCGCCATCACGACCTATGTCCCGGTGGTGGATGTCGTGCTGGTTCTGCCGCTGATACTGATCTGCACACGTGCCGTACGCGCGGGCGACATCCGCATGCATGCGGGGCTTGCCGTTGCCGCCTGCGGCCTGCTGCTTCTGTCCTGTGTTTCGCCTCGCCACATGCTCGGCACCGGATGGATCAGTTGGCGCTTTCCGATCATGACGGCGCTCGTCGCCATGGCGATGGTGTGCCCGTTCGCCAATCTGACGCGCCGGCAAGCGCTGTTGCTGGCACTCATCATCAATCTCGCAGTCTTCGGCCGCACCGGCTGGGTCGGCTGGAACTGGTGGCTGGCACAGAAGGATGTTGCCGCCATCGAGACTGTGCTTAAAAAAGTGCCGGCCGGTGCAGCCGTGCTGCCTCTGGGACATGAACCCGAGACAGTGAGCAGTCTTGCCCACTCCAACCGGTATTTTGCCTGGGGGTTCGATACTTTCCGGCACCTGCCGACGCTTGCCGTGCCGTTGTCGCATGCTTTCGTGCCGACGCTCTTCACGGCAAAAGGCAAGCAGCCGCTCTCCGTTCTGCCGCCATGGTCTGAGATCGCGGTTCCCGAGGGCAATCTGCTGTCGATCGGCGTGCTTTCATGCCCGGCAATGATGCAGGAATATAGAAACTTTACGCCTTATCTGTCGGATTGGCGCAGGCGTTTCGATTTCATCCTCGTCGCCAATGCCGATATCCCCGACCGCTATGTCGGCACCTTGATGCCGGCGGGCCTGACGCTGGTCGAAGATGCGGGTTTCGCAAAGCTTTACGCGATCGACAAGACAATGCTAGCGGATACTCTCTTGATCCCCGCTGCTTGCGCCAGGGCGTCATAGGCTGCGGCTCTTCGCGGATCAACTGCCTCTGGACGATTGGATCATGATCGCGGCCGCCACCCGGTGTTCGGGCGATAGTTGGTCAGCCGGGGAATTTAAGCGCCTTGTCGGCGCGGCATTTGGCGAGCTTTAACTGACGGAAGGAGAGGATGCGGGTGATGCGATCCTTGCCATCCGTCTCGACGCTCATGCAGGCGCAGGCATAGCCATAATTGCCGTTGGTTTTGACATAATCATGTTCGGAGATGTCGGAGATCAGCTCCATGCCTTCGACCTCGCCGGCATCGTCGCCCTGGGTCATGATTGTCCAGGTATTCTCCGCGTCCTCCAACCACCAGTTGGCGGGCGTCGGATTCTCGATCCAGCCGCAGCGCGTTTCGGCGGTCCGCGCATTGGCTGCGACGACAAGAGCCGCGATCATGACCGCGGCGGCTATCCGGTATCTCATTGCCTTTTCTCCTCGACAAATATCAATTGTTGATCGCGATGATCGCCCAATGGCTCGCCTCGCAGGCGTTGTCCTCGCAAATCGCGCTCATCCAGACGGCGCCGCCGGCGAGCATGACGCCGTCGTTGTTGACGAAGAGATCGTCATATTGTTGGCGCCCGACGGCGCGGTCGTCGAAATTGTCGATGAAATCCTCGGCGTTCTCGACGTCGTAGGTCTCGCCGTTGGCCTTGACCGTCAGCGGATATTCGGCAAGGCCGGCGATGGTCTCGCCGTCTCCCGAGCGCATCGCCCGAACGAGTTGGCGCAGCGGCCGATCGAAGCTCGCGGCATCGCCGTGCAGTTCCTCGATGCGGTTATAGACCTCGTTTTCCGACTGGGGGAAGGCGCCGGTGCTCGGAAGCGCAGTTCCCAGAAGCATCGTTCCGGCGAGGAGAAGGGCTGCAGACAGGCGCGGCATGGAAGGCTCCGGCAAATGGCGTGGTGCGGCGTTATGCGGTCCCTGATGTAGTGCGCCTATCCAATTCTGGTGTCTCATCCAGCTTTCCCGTATAAAAAATCTATCGCGGCTGCTTGACGGCCCGATCGGTTTGTCGCATAAACCTCGCGAACCGTACCGTACGGTACGTATATGGGAGCCATGACCGTGTCCGTCGATACCGCAGAGCCGAGCGAATTTTCGCCGCGCCAGAACGCCGTTCTGGAGCAGGCGCTGCAGTTGCTCGTCGATGGCGGCGAAAAGGCGCTGACGACCTCGGGTGTGGCGCGCGCCGCCAATTGCTCGAAGGAAAGCCTCTACAAGTGGTTCGGCGATCGCGACGGGCTGCTGTCGGCGATGATCGCCTATCAGGCGAGCAAAGTGCGCACCTTCGAGCGCAACGGCGAGCGGCTGACGGCGGCGAGCCTGCACGACCATGTGGTCATTTTTGCGCGTGACCTGCTGGAGGTGCTTGCCGGAGACGTCTCGCTGGCGCTCAACCGGCTGGCGATCGGGCAGTCGAACCGCGACGGTTCGAAACTCGGCAAGCTGCTGCTCGAGCGCGGCCGTCGCCAGATCGATCGGCGCGCCATGGCGCTGATCGATGCCGGGAAAAGGGCAGGGCTCCTGCGTTTTGCCGATGCCGACGAGGCTTATCACACGCTTTACGGCCTTGTTGTCTCCGACCTGCATGTGCGCATGCTGCTCGGCGAACCAGGCCTCAAGGATACCGCTCGCCAGGCGGAGAAGGCGGTCACCGCCTTCCTCCGCCTCTACGGCACGGACAAGGTTCTGGCGGAGATGCCGGTTCTCGGCTGATTCCGCTTTAATGACAGTCAACAAGACAAGCACAAGGGAAGGAACTTCAAATGCGCGTCTATTACGATCGTGATGCCGATCTCAACCTCATCAAGGCCAAGAAGGTCGCCGTCATCGGCTACGGTTCGCAGGGCCGTGCCCATGCGCTGAACCTGAAGGACAGCGGCGCCCAGAACGTCGTCATCGCGCTCAAGGCCGGTTCGCCGACCGTCAAGAAGGCCGAAGCCGATGGCTTCAAGGTCATGACGGTTGCCGAAGCAGCCGGCTGGGCCGACCTGATGATGATGGCGACCCCGGACGAATTGCAGGCCGACATCTACAAGGCCGACATCGCCGGCAACATCCGCGATGGCGCAGCTATCGCCTTCGCCCACGGCCTCAACGTTCATTTCGGCCTCATCGAGCCGAAGGCTTCGGTCGACGTCGTCATGATCGCACCGAAGGGCCCGGGCCACACGGTTCGCGGCGAATACCAGAAGGGCGGCGGCGTTCCCTGCCTCGTTGCCGTTCACCAGAATGCTTCCGGCAATGCGCTTGAACTCGCTC
Organism: Rhizobium aouanii; assembly: GCF_037002925.1. Lineage (NCBI taxonomy): Bacteria > Pseudomonadati > Pseudomonadota > Alphaproteobacteria > Hyphomicrobiales > Rhizobiaceae > Rhizobium > Rhizobium aouanii. The sequence goes on along the minus strand of NZ_JBAMYD010000019.1, from coordinate 141,617 downwards.
TCTCCTACGCCTGCGGCGTCGGCGGCGGCCGTTCGGGCATCATCGAAACCAACTTCCGCGAAGAGTGCGAAACCGACCTCTTCGGCGAACAGGTCGTTCTCTGCGGTGGTCTCGTCGAGCTCATCCGCGCTGGTTTCGAAACGCTCACCGAAGCCGGTTATGCGCCTGAGATGGCCTATTTCGAGTGCCTGCACGAAGTGAAGCTCATCGTCGACCTGATTTATGAAGGCGGCATCGCCAACATGAACTACTCGATCTCCAACACGGCCGAGTGGGGCGAATATGTCTCCGGTCCGCGCATCATCACTGCCGAGACCAAGGCCGAGATGAAGCGCGTCCTCAAGGACATCCAGACCGGCAAGTTCACGTCCGATTGGATGCAGGAATACCGCGCCGGCGGCTCGCGCTTTAAGGGTATCCGCCGCCTGAACGACAGCCACCCGATCGAAGAAGTCGGCGCCAAGCTGCGCGGCATGATGCCCTGGATCGGCAAGAACAAGCTGGTCGACAAGTCGGTCAACTAAGCGATTTTCCGCGCCGCATCGAACCTGGTTCATGCGGCGCGCCTTTCCGCTTGCGTCGGACTAGCCGGACAAGAGCACGCAACGGTCGAAGCGTCGGGCTGCAACGTCAGCGGCCGGAGCCATGATGACGAGATCGCTGGCGTCCCAAAAGACGCGACCCGTTGCCGAGCCGGCGCGCAGCCGTGCGAGAACAATCCAGCCATCCGGGTCGCCCAGATCGCCAAAGCCTTGCGAGGCGGCTAGGCTTGATGCCTCTCCGCGACACGAGAGGCCTCCCTGGATCGTGGCATGGCCAAGCATCTGGTGGACCTGAGGCGTCGCAGACCCGGCATAGGGACCGGTCAAGGCGCGCTCGAAAGCCTCATTCGTGTCTGAGAGCTCATCGAGCGATCCATTGTCCGTTTCTTCGATATGCACCTCCGCGGCCGACACGTCGAAGGTTCGGGTTCTCCGTGGCCGCAGACGCGCATAGGCGGAGCTTGCCCGTCGCTCGTCCGACAACGCTTCAAACGAGCTTCCAGGCTCGCCGACCGAGAGCGCTGGATGCTCCGAGTTGCGCGGATGCGGCCGAAGGTGGAAGCGTTCGGGTTGGAGGGCGGTAACGTCGGGAAACGCGGGCGGTGCCGTGAAAATGAAGTCACGAGTCATCCATCGTTGGTTTAAAGACCATTCCAGTTCCTCTGCCTATTATCTTGCCTGCCTCCGGCACGTCGATCTCATCTTGATAGGGCGGAGGCAACGTGCCGACCACGGCAATGCCCGGTCTTGGCCTTCATTGAGCCGTGTCGCTTCCGCCTGAGAGAGAACAGCATCCCCAAGACGTTCCTGTCGCAAAACCGTAATATCGCGCCTCTAGGTTTAGAATGGATCTAAAACAAGATAATTTGACACCAGTTTTCAACCGTGGAGGCATTGGATGAACGAGCATCTTTCTCAGAGGATTTTCCCGACGACTCAGCTCGAAGACGCGGATGGTGACGGCCACAACACCAGCGCCAATCCGACGATGGGTGAAATCATCGGCAAGCGTTTTTCACGCCGCAGTTTTCTGCAGGGCTCGCTTGCCGTTTCCGCCATTGCAGCCACGGTAAGCCCGATCGCGCTGATGAGCGCGGACGAGGCGCGCGCTGCAGACAATAAAGGCTCTGCCTTCAACTTCTCCGAAGTGGAGGCCGGCGTCGACGACAAGCATCACATTGCGGAAGGCTATAATGCCGATATCCTGCTGCGCTGGGGCGATGCCGTGCTGCCGGGCGCTCCCGAGTTCGACCCGACGAAGCAGACGGCCGATGCGCAGAGCAAGCAGTTCGGCTACAACAACGACTATGTCGGCTTCATTCCGCTCGAAGGTTTGTCCGAGCACGGCCTGCTCGTCGTCAATCACGAATACACCAACCCGCATCTGATGTTTCCCGGCCTCGTGCAGGTGGTTGACGGCAAGATCAAGCAGGGCGCGCTCAGCAAGGAGCAGGTGGATGTCGAGATGGCCGCCCATGGCGGCACCATCGTTGAGATCCGCAAGGTGGACGGCAAGTGGCAGGCTGTCACCGACGGCAAGTACAATCGCCGCATCACGGCCAACACGGCGATGGAAATCTCCGGTCCGGCTGCCGGCAACGATCGCCTGAAGACCAGTGCCGACGCGACCGGCACCCGCGCCATCGGCACGATCAACAACTGCGCCGGCGGCGTGACGCCCTGGGGCACCTACATCATGGCTGAAGAGAATTTCCACGGCTATTTCTCCGGCGCATTGCCGCAAGGCCACAAGGAAGCCGCCAACTACAAGCGTTACGGCGTGCCGGAAGGCGGCTACGAGTGGGCGAATTTCTACGACCGTTTCGATCTTTCCAAGGAACCGAACGAGCCGAACCGTTTCGGCTGGATCGTCGAGGTCGACGTCATGGACCCAACGTCGGCGCCGAAGAAGCGCACGGCGCTCGGCCGCACCAAGCATGAGGGCGCCGAGTCGATCGTCGCCAAGAACGGCAAGGTCGTCTTCTATCTCGGCGACGACGAGCGTTTCGACTATGTCTACAAGTTCGTGACCGACGGGGCATTCAACCCGAACGACCGCGCCGCCAACATGAACCTGCTCGACAGCGGCACGCTCCATGTCGCCAAGTTCAACGAGGACGGCACCATGCAGTGGCTGCCGATGGTCTTCGGCCAAGGTCCGCTGACGGCGGAAAACGGCTTCACCAGCCAGGCCGACGTGCTGATCGAATGTCGTCGCGCCGGTGACGCGCTCGGCGCCACCAAGATGGACCGCCCGGAAGACGTCCAGCCGAACGGCGTCAACGGCAAGGTCTATGTCATGCTGACCAACAACACCCGCCGCAAGGCCGACCAGGTGGATGCCGCCAATCCGCGCGCGGAAAACGCCTTCGGCCACATCATCGAAATCTCTGAAAACGACGGCGACTTCACTGCCACATCAGGCAAGTGGGAAGTGCTCCTGAAGTGCGGCGATCCCTCGGTTGCGGCCGTTGGCGCGACCTTCTCGACCGAAACGACCAAGAACGGCTGGTTCGGCATGCCTGATAACTGCGCCGTCGATTCCGCCGGCCGCCTCTGGGTGTCGACGGATGGCAACAACAACAAGGCCACCGGCCGCACCGACGGTCTGTGGGCCGTCGATACGGAAGGTGCGGCGCGCGCCACCTCGAAACTCTTCTTCCGCGTGCCGGTCGGCGCCGAAATGTGCGGCCCGCTCTTCACACCGGATGACGAAACCGCCTTCGTCGCTGTGCAGCATCCCGCCGATGGCGGCGAGGACTGGCCGGGCCATGGCCGCCCGTCCTATTACGAGGACCTTTCGACCCGCTGGCCGGACTTCAAGCCCGACATGCCAGTGCGACCTGCGGTCGTCGCCATCACCAAGGTTGGCGGTGGCAAGATTGCCGTCTGACGGTTGAACGCGGAGCCGAGCCATGGGGCGAGTGGCAGTCAGGCTGCCACCTTGCTGTAAATGCCCTTTGGCGGCCGGGATGAGCCCATCTTCCGGCCGCCTGTCGCCGCGCCCGTATGTGGGTTATGCGGCTCTCATTTTGAGCACGGGCGTGGCCGTCGTATCGGTGGGGAAACTTAAGGCCATCCCGACCCATTGAGAAAGTAGCCTGCTATGGATGCAGGGTTTCTTGAAACCCAGTTTGGATTTCAGATAGCAGCCGCAAAAATTGACGGGGCAAAGCGAGACATAGACCGATCTCCGTCAACTGCAGAGAAATCCGCATCTGCGAATAAGATCATGATCTCAACCGGAAGCTCCGCCCGGAAAGCAAGCAGCCTCTACCGACGCGCCATCACCGTGATCCACCGCGTCGGCTTACCGTCATAACCGCCGCCGTCGTTGTCCTCGATGGTGATGTCACGCCAGCCGCCTTTTGCCAGAAGCGCCGACAGCCCGTCGGCGGAGGGATAGTTGTAATAACGCCCGAAGCCGTCATAGCCTTCCGCGTCCCCGGCCTTGAAGCTTGCGTGAAGGAGACCGCCGGGCCTCAGGGCGCGGCGGACACGGGCGAAGACGTTGGGCAGTTCAAGCCTGGGAACATGGAGAAGGCTCGCATGCGCCCAGACGCCGTCGAAGGCGCTGTCGGCATCGAGCTCTTGGAACAGCATGACCCTGACCGGCCGGCCGATCAGCGCTTCCGCTTGTCTTGCAAGTTCGGTCGAGCCATCCGTCGCCGTCACGTCGAAACCGTGGGCCAGCATGTAGGCGCAGTCCTGCCCGCCGCCGCAGCCGAGTTCGAGGATTGCCGCACCCGGTGCAAGCCCGGCGAGGAAGGTATCGAGCTGTTGCTTCGGCAGGCTGCGCGCCCGCTTGGCGTATGTCTCGGCATTTTCCTCATAGAAGGCGGAGGTGCAGTCAAGAGGCATGCTGTTCGGCCGATCGCGGGCGTCGATTGGATTGAAGATGTCTTTCAGGAAGCCGGTCGGCGTCGATGATGTCAATGACCACAATCCCTTCCGATGTCACCCGGTAGAAGGCGACGTGGCGCATGTGGAGGAGGCGGCGAAGGCCAGCGCCGAGTTCGTCGCATTCTTCTCCCATGGAGGGAGCATGCGAAAGAAGCACGAAAATTCGGTCCCAGTCGAGAAGATAGGCGTCTGCCTGCGCCTCGCCAAAATTGAGGCAAGCATATTCGTCGATGCCTGATAGCACGGAGTACGCGGTTCGGGTCAGCCTATAGGTGGTTGTCACGCAGCTTTGCCTTCGTTTCCGACAGGATGTCGGGAATGCGTCGCTCGCTCGGGCCGCTTTCCTCAGCCTGTCTCAGAATGTTGCGCAGTTCTTCGTCGTCAAGCTTGTGATGGAGCTGATCCTTCAGAATAAGCTCCGCCAGGAATGCGTCGGCACTGCTGTATCTGCCGCTTGCGACACGGTTTTCGACGTATTCCGCCAGATTATCCGGAAGCGAGATCGTCATTTTCGCCATTGGATTCGGTGCCGCCTGCACATGCCGGTTTTCAGCCATTCCAGATGCCAGATTATCATTTCCCAGTTTGTGATAGAAGCGTTGTGCCCAGCCGTCGAGGGCTTGGGTCACATGCGGATCAGTCTTTTTTATCGATATAGATGACGCGTTCGAGACCCTTGAAATGGGCATCGCAGGTCAGGATGTCGGCATCGTGGCGCTCCGCGGTCGCATAAATGATCGCATCGGCGGTGGCGAGTTTATGGGAGGCCGATATTTCGGCAGCACGGCGAGCAAGCGTCGTGTCGAGAGAAACAACCATGCATGTCGCGGTATAAGCGATGAAGCTGTCGACGGCTTCCTCGTCCTTTTCGCGTGCCAGCCATTTGGAAAGCTCAAGCTGCACGATCGTCGGAACGATGCATTGATCGCGTTCCGGGATTTCGGCCTGCAGCCTGGTTCCGGCAGCACTTTTCGTCAGCCATTCTATCCATGCGGAGCTGTCGATCACGCGCATCAGAAACGGTCGTTCCGGTCGCGGTAGTTTGCCTTGTCTGCGCCTTCGGCGATGCCGCGAAGATCGGCAAGCGTCGGGACCGGCATCAGCAATACGCCTTTGCCTTTGGGTATGAACACGAATTCCTGTCCCGCCGACCAGTGTTGTTGTTCGCGCACTTCCTTGGGAATGGAGATCTGGAATTTTGTAGAGAGGGTTGCGGTTGCCATTCTTACCTTTCCTCTATCGATTAATGGATAGTAAGAATTCACTTGGCATCGGTCAATGGCGACCCGTTTCGGCGTCGGCGTTATTTCGGTCGCCAAATGGGAAGTTGACGATGGTTTCTTCCGGCTGACTCAGCCACAAAAAACCGGCCGGCGCTCGGTTTCGAAAGAGATCCGCGGATTGCTTAGAGCACGATGCCGAAAAGTGTGCGCGGTTTTCGGACGACACCATGCTCTATTTCTTTCATTTAGATCAGGATTCAGATTTTAGGCCGATCGGGCCTAAAATCATCCTGATCTAATGGCTGTCGGCTCGAAGAACATCGTATCGTGCAGATCGAAACGAACTCCGGCGAGGGCGGAATATATCGCCAGCCGGCGGCTTTGCGGGCGAGGCGGAGAGCGGCGCCTACCATGTCGGTGTTGACGCCGCCGTTGGCGTGAAGCGTCCGGAGTTCAGGCCGGGATAAGGCGCGTCCAGCCGCGCTCATCGTTGGTTACGCCTTTCTGCAGGCTGACGAGCTGCTGGCGCAGTTCGCTGGTCAACTTGCCGGTCTGTCCGTCTCCGACCAGAAACTCGCCGCCGGCATGTCGAACCAGGCCGATGCCCGCCAGGACCGCGGCAGTGCCGCAAGCGAAGGCTTCGACGAGCTTGCCGCTGGTTGCGTCCTGCTGCCATTCCGCGAAGCAATAGGGGCGCTGCTCGACGCGCAAGCCCTTTTCTTCAGCGAGCACGATCACCGAGGCCCGGGTGATACCCGGCAGGATCGTGCCGCCAAGGGGCGGGGTCACCACCGATCCGTCGTTCATGACGAAGAAGACGTTCATGCCGCCGAGTTCCTCGACCCAGCGATGCTCTGCTGCGTCCAGGAAGACGACCTGATCGCAATCCTTCTTCGCCGCCTCGGCCTGCGCCACGAGGCTGGCTGCGTAGTTTCCGCCGCATTTTGCGGCACCAGTGCCGCCGGCGGCAGCACGGGTGTATTCGGTCTCGACCCATAGGGAGACCGCCTTTGCCCCGCCTTTGAAGTAGGCGCCGACTGGAGAGGCGATGATGCAGAAGACATATTCCTGAGCGGGACGAACGCCCAAGAACGCCTCGTTGGCGAACATGAAGGGGCGAAGGTAGAGACTGGCGTCGCCGGATGGAATCCAGGCCTTGTCAACGCGGACCAGTTCTTCGACCGCCTTCAGGAAGAGTTCTTCGGGCACAGGAGGCATAGCCATGCGGGTCGCCGACTTCGCGAAGCGGCGGGCGTTCTCTTCAGGTCGAAAGAGCAGAATCCGGCCATCGTCTGCCTTGTAGGCTTTCATGCCTTCGAAAATTTCCTGAGCATAGTGCAGCACGGCACTTGCAGGATCGAGCTCCAGAGGACGCCTCGGCGTAACCTTCGCATCGTGCCAGCCCTTGTCGGCAGTCCATCGTGCCAGGACCATATGATCCGTGAAGACCTTACCGAAGCCGGGCGTCTCCAGTGCCTGGATGCGATCGGCGTCGGAGACGGGAGACGTGTGCAATTCGATTTTGATTTCAGGAGAGGTCGTCGTCGCGGTCATTGCTGGCACCTTGATAGTACATTGAATAGTGGCGGCGACACTACTGCCGCCGGGCTGGTCTTGGAAAGGCCTGAATCAGCCGGTTTCGGCATCGATCAGGGGAATAATCGCTTTCTTGTCACAGAGACAAGAAAATAGGTCAGTATTATTGACATAAAATCTCCGGCATGGTCTCTGCTAGGGGAATAGAAAAATACGAGGAAACCTCATGCTGAACTGGGACACCATGTTTGCGTCGCGCTCGTCGCGCATGCGCGCATCCGAGATCCGCGAGCTCTTGAAGCTTCTCGACCGGCCCGACATTATCTCTTTCGCCGGCGGCATTCCGGATCCGGCGCTCTTTCCCGATCAGGAATTCAAGCAGGCCTATGCCGATATCTTCGACGGCGCCGCCGTCAACTCGGCGCTGCAATATTCGGTCAGCGAGGGCTACAAGCCGCTGCGCGAATGGCTGGTCGGGCAGATGGCGGCTCTCGGCATCCCCTGCGAACTCGACAACGTTTTCATCGTGTCCGGTTCGCAGCAGGGCCTCGATTATCTCGGCAAGCTCTTCCTGTCGCCTGATGACACCGCGCTCGTGACATGGCCGACCTATCTCGGCGCGCTGCAGGCCTTCAACGCCTATGAACCGGCCTACGACCAGCTGACGCCGAACGGCAACCGGACGCCCGAGTCCTACCGCGCGGCTGCTTCCGCTGCCGGCGGCAAGGTGAAGTTCGCCTATCTCTCCACCGACTTCTCCAATCCGACCGGCGAGACCGTCGATCTCGATGGCCGCAAGAAGGTCCTGGCGCTGGCGGAAGATCTCGACATTGCCGTCATCGAGGATGCGGCCTACCAGTCGCTGCGTTACGATGGCGATCCGATCCCGCCGATCCTGGCGCTCGAAATCGCCGAGAAGGGTCATATCAACGAGACGCGCACGATCTATTGCGGCAGCTTCTCGAAGACGCTGGCGCCCGGCCTTCGCGTCGGTTTCATCGTCGCCAATGCGCCCGTCATCCGCAAGCTGGTGCTGATGAAGCAGGCGGCCGACCTGCATTCTTCGACGATCAACCAGATGGCAATATCAGATGTCGCCGAGCGCGGCTTCGACGCGCAGGTCGCCAAGATCAAGACCGCCTACAGCCAACGTCGCGACTGCATGCTCGACGCACTTGAGAAATACATGCCTGAAGGCACCAGCTGGACGAAGCCGGAAGGCGGGATGTTCATCTGGATCACGCTGCCGGAGGGCATGGACGGCGCCAAGCTGCTGGCGAAATCGCTTGAGACTGCCAAGGTCGCCTTCGTGCCCGGCAAGGCGTTCTTCGCCGACGGTTCGGGCGCCAACACCTTCCGCCTCAGCTTCTCCTGCGCCAACGAGCAGATGATCGAGGACGGCATCGGCCGCCTGAGCGCGCTGATCTCGGCCGAAATCGGTAGCTGAGCGAGACGCCGCCACATTCCCTTCTCCCCAGCGGGGAGAAGATGCCGGCAGGCAGATGAGGGGGTGAGCGGCGAAGCCGCGAATGCACGGAGTGCAAGCGAAGTGCAACAATGACGGGCGTGCCATGCGGCCCCCTCATCCGCCCTGCGGGCACCTTCTCCCCGCTGGGGAGAAGAGGGAGCAAGCAGCAGACCCTTTCTCACTACAGACGTTTTTAGGTCGGCAAAACAGCAGGCAGAACGCCGATCAGAAGATCGTCGTCCAGCCTTCGTTCGCCGTCTCGCTCTTGCCGTAGCCGACCCGATCGGCGACGGCGCCGTCCGCATTGCGCAGGATGATGTCGCCGCCCCGGTTGGCAAGCTGCGGGCCGCCGGCTGCGGCATCGAGCGCTATGGTGCGCAGCTCGCCTGCGTTAAGCGATCCCGACAGCGTCTGGGCCCTGCCGTTTTCGTCCTCCAGCTTCCAGCCTTCGAGCGATGCCTCCATGTCGGAGCGGTTTATGATCGTCACCGTTTCGGCCTCGGTGCCGCCTTCGCCGTTGACCGGGTTGATCAGCGCGGCGACGATGCGCAGCGACGAGGCGACAATCGGCTGCGGCCGGCGTGTGCCTTCGCCGCGGCCCTGGCCGCCACGGCTGTCGGAAACCGGATCGCCGGTCGCCCCGTCGGTATTCCAGTTCTGAGACTGGAAGCAGAGGAAGATTGCCGCCCATTCGTCGGTATCGGTGAAATGGACGAGCAGCGCCCCGTCCTGGTTCGGGCCGTTGGTGGCCTTGAAGCTGCCGCCGTCGCCCTGGTTCATGTGGATGTCGTGAATGCCGTTGCCCGGCTCGAAATCGAAATATTGGTCGGGCTTGTTGTGCTCGGGGCCCCAGGCCTCGCCGAAGGCATAGAAATGGATGTCGGGATCGGCAATGCCTTCCTCGACGATAGGCTCTATGAATTCCCTAAGATCGTTCTTCGGGCCGGAGAGCTGGAAGGGCGCGACATTCATGTCCTCGCGCTCGATCAGCCCGCCGCGGACATAATCGATCGCAAGCTCCGGATGGTCCTTGCGGATGTCGGTCAGGCCCATCGGCAGGGCTTCGAGCGCGTCCGTCAGTGCCGGATGCTTGAAATCGACGATATTGGCGTAGAGGAGGTCGTGCGGTGACATCTTCGAGCGGACGTTCAGCGCGATGCGGTAGCTGACGCCGTCCGCCTCGATGCGGATCTCGATATGGGGATCGTTGTCGTCATCGAGGGCGAGCGCGCTCGCCGTGCCTTTCAAGACCTGGTAGTTCTTCAGCATGGAAACCCTCGCTGCGGTGGCGGGATCTCATGGTAGCACGGTGAAAGTGCATCTTTTGTGACGCATATCTTTCACCGTGCAAGGGAGGAGCGTCCGACGCTATTGCTGAAGATGCGGGCCGAAAAGCTCGAGATCGGCTTCACCAAGCCTGTCGCTAACCGTGTTCAGCTGGTGCCAATAGGGATAGATCACCGGCGGCAGGCTGACCGCGTCGAGGCGCTTGCGCTCCTCGTCCGTGAGCTTCAGCTCGGCGGCTGCGATGTTGTCGCGGAACTGGGCTTCGGTGCGGCCGCCGATGATGACCGAGGTCACCGCCTTGCGGCCGATCAGCCAGGCGAGCGCCACCTGTGCGGCGGAAACACCGCGTTCCTCACCGATCGCGACCAGCGTCTCGACGATATTCCAGAGGCGGTTCTCGTCGCGGATCGGCGGTTCGGTCCAGCCGGCGAACTGGCGCGTACCTTCGGGCGCTGCCTGGTTGCGGCGATGCTTGCCGGAGAGCAGGCCGCCGGCCAGCGGGCTCCAGACCAGCACGCCAAGACCCTGGTCGATCGAGATTGGCAGCAGCTCGTATTCGGCGTCGCGGGCTTCCAGCGTATAGTGGATCTGCTGGCTCACGAAGCGCTGGTACCTGTGCTCGTTGGCGATGCCGAGCGCCTTCATGATGTGCCAGCCGGAATAATTCGAGCAGCCGACATAACGCACCTTGCCCTGCCTGATCAGGGTATCGAGGGCTTCCATCGTCTCTTCGAGCGGCGTCTGGCCGTCCCATTCATGCACCTGGTAAAGGTCGATGACATCGGTCTTCAGGCGCTTGAGGCTCGCCTCGCATTCGCGGATCAGGTGGTAGCGCGACAGACCCTGGTCGTTCGGGCCGTCGCCCATGCTGAAGCGGGCCTTGGTGGCGAGCAGCACGCCTTGCGGCCGCTTACCGGAGAGCACGTCACCGATGATGTTTTCGCATTCGCCTGATGAATAGGCGTTGGCGGTGTCGATCAGATTGATGCCGGCATCGATGCACATATCGATCATCTTTTTCGCCTCGGAGACGCCGAGATCGCCGACCATCTTCGCCCAGCCGACGCCGCCGAAGGTCATCGTGCCCATGGTCAATGTCGAAATCTTGAGGCCGGAACGGCCAAGCAGACGATATTCCATTGAAACTCCTCCTTCATCGAAACGTGAGTGACGTAGCGCAAAGCCCGGCAATGGCAAATCGCCGGTGTTCACGCCTGTGTGTGATCGCTTGCGCGCGAGGGTACCACATGATCGGCTCTTTCACAGGGTGGAGACGATACCGGCAAGATTGCGGGGGGCGCGATCGGTACGATTGTCGGCAAAGCCGGTGGACATCAAGGAAGGTTGTGAAGCCAGGGCCTGGTGGGCTGCCGCGCCCTGTCACATCTCTGTCAACGACCCCTAATAAGGGAAGAGTATCGAAATCGAGGACCCCTCCCATGAAAACGACCGTTTCCGCCGCAGCCCTTCTCGCCGCGAGCCTCTTTGCCATCCCGGCTTCTGCCGCAAACCTCGTTCTCTACACCAGCCAGCCGAACGAAGACGCGCAGGCGACGGTCGATGGCTTCATGGCCGCCAATCCCGATATCAAAGTCGATTGGGTACGCGACGGCACGCCGAAGATCATGGCGAAACTCCAGGCCGAGATCCAGGCCGGCAACCCCGTTGCCGACATTCTCCTCATCGCCGACGTAGTGACGCTGGAGCGCCTCAAGGAAGACGGCAAGCTCTTGGCCTATAAGTCGCCGGAAGCCGCAAGATACGACGCCACCCTTTATGACGCCGACGGCTATTACTACTCCACCAAGCTGATCACCACCGGCATCATGTACAACACCTCGGCCGCGATGAAGCCTGCGAGCTGGAAGGACCTGACGAAGCCCGAAGCCAAGGGCCTCGTCACCATGCCAAGCCCGCTTGCCTCGGGTGCGGCCCTCATCCACGCCCAGACGCTTGCCGCCGTTCCCGGACTCGGTTGGGACTTTTACAAGTCGCTTGCGGAAAATGGCGCGATCGCTGCCGGCGGCAATGGCGCCGTGCTGAAGTCGGTCGCCTCGGGCGAAAAGGCTTATGGCATGGTTGTCGATTACCTGCCGATCCGCGAGAAGGCCAAGGGCGCGCCCGTCGAATTCGTTTTCCCGAGCGAAGGCGTTTCGGCCGTCACCGAGCCTGTCGGCATCCTCGCCAGCACCAAAAATGCCGATGCCGCCAAGAAATTCGTCGATTACGTGCTCTCCGAAAAGGGCCAGGAAGGCTTCCTGAAGCTCGGCTACATCCCGGCCCGCAACGGCATGAAGCTGCCGGAAGGCTTTCCGGCGCGCGACAGCATCAAGGTCCTGCCGATCAAGGCGGCCGAAGCATTGAAGAATACCGACCAGGATCTCAAGACCTTCTCGGGCATCTACGGCTCGAACTGATCCCTTCATGCACGGATACATCAAAACCGGAAACAGCCAGCCCGCTTGGCTGTTTCCTTTTGTCGTCGTCATCGTCCTGATCCTCAGCGTGCTGCCGCTCGCCCGTCTCGCCATGGTCGGGATCGCAGCCTTCGCCAGCGGCGGCGTGATTGATGTTCTGAGCGAAGCCTCGCTGTGGTCGGCGACCTATTACACCATCGTCACCGCCATTTTGGGCACAATCATCTCGCTCGCCATCGGCTGCCTCTTCGCCTTCCTGCTGACGCTGACCGATATCCGCTCCAAGGGGCTGCTCAGCTTCTTCTTCGTGCTGCCGATGATGATCCCGCCGCAGGTAACGGCGCTCGCCTGGGTGCAGATGTCAGGCCCCTCCAGCCCGCTCTTGAAGGCGCTCTCCATCGCCCCGCCGCTCGGCTCGCCGCAGCCGCTCTACTCGGTCGGCGGCATCGCGCTGCTCTATGGCGTGCAGCATGCGCCGCTCGTCTATCTGGCGCTCCGGGCCGGGCTGATGACGCTGCCGCGCGACGGCGTCGAGGCGGCACGGCTCTCCGGCGCCTCCAGCCTGCGAGTGTTCCGCGACATCATCCTGCCGCTGTCGCTGCCCGGCATCATTGCGGGTGCGGCGATCTCCTTCGTCTCCTGCACCGGCAATTTCGGCATTCCCGCCATTCTCGGCATTCCGGCCTCGATCTTCACGCTGCCGACGCTTGTTTTCACCAAGTTTTCCGCTTTCACCAGCCGCACCTTCGGCGACGTCGCCGTGCTCTCTGCGATTATCGCGATGATCTCGGTTGCAGGATTGATGATCCAGGACCGGGCATTGCGTGGCCGCGACTATCGCGTCATCGGGCTATCTGGGGCGAGTGCCGCCTTCGAGCTCGGCGCTTGGCGATTGGCGTTCACGCCACTCCTCTGGACGATACTGTTCTTCATGCTGGCTGCACCATTCTTCGCGCTGGTCGCCGGCGCGCTGGTGCCGGCCTATGGTGTGCCGCTCACCTTCAAGACCATGTCGCTGCATGCCTTCGAGGAGATCCTGTTCCGGCAGGCGGTGACGCGCACCGCCTTTATCAACTCGCTGTCGCTCGCCGGCGCGACCGCGCTTGGTCTCCTCGTGGTGACGGTGCTTGCGGCCTACGCGCTGACGCGGCGCAGGGATGCGGCTTCCCGCATTGTCTCCAGTCTGATCGAGATACCCTATTCGCTGCCCGGCATCGTCATGGCGGTCTGCTTCATCCTGGTGTTCGCAGCACCGATCCCGATCCTCCACCTGTCGCTCTATGGCACGATATGGATCATCCTGATCGCCTATTTCTCCTCGTTCTTCGCCGTCAGCCTAAAACCCGTGGTCAGCGCCTTCCACCAGCTCGATCCGGCTCTGGAAGAGGCGGCACGGCTTTCCGGCGCCGGCTTCTTCCGCCGGCTTGCCGATATCATCGTGCCGCTGATTGCGCCGGCCGCCGGCGCCTCCGTTATTCTTGTCTTTCTGATTGCCTGCAACGAGCTGACGATCTCGGCGCTGCTCTGGTCTGCCGGCACCCAGACGCTCGGCGTCGCCATCTATAATCTCGACGACAGCGGCAGCTCCGACCTTGCCTCGGCGCTCTCGGTTCTCGTCGTGCTCATGGTCGTCGTGCTGATGCTGCTGCTCGAACTTCTGGCGAAACGGCTGCCGAAAGGAGTGGTCCCATGGCGAGGCTGATCCTCAACCAGCTCGGCAAGGATTTCGGCACTGGGCGCGCCGCCGTCAGCGGCTTTTCGCTCGAGGTGCGCGAGGGGGGCTTCCTGGCGCTGCTTGGGCCTTCCGGCTGCGGCAAGACGACGGTGCTGCGCATGATCGCCGGTTTCGAGACGCCGAGCGACGGCTCGATCCATCTCGGCGAGAGATTGCTTGCCGACGCCGCGCAGTCGCTGCCGCCGGAAAGGCGTAACATGGCGATGGTCTTCCAGTCCTATGCGCTCTGGCCGCATATGAGCGTCGCCGACAATGTCGGTTATCCCCTCAAGGTGCGCGGCATCTCGGGCGAGGCCTATAGGGCGAAGGTGGGCGACGCGCTCGGCACCGTCCGGCTCGCCGACTACGCCGAACGGCGCCCGGCCGATCTCTCCGGCGGCCAGCGTCAGCGCGTGGCGCTTGCCCGCTGCCTGGTGACATCGCCCGACGTGGTGCTGCTCGACGAGCCGCTCGCCAATCTCGACCGGCACCTGAAGCAGGAGATGGAGGAGACTTTCCGCGAGTTCCACCAGCGCTCGGGCGCCACGATGATCTACGTCACCCACGACCAGAGCGAAGCGATGGCGCTGGCGACCGACGTCGCCGTCATGTCGGAAGGGCGGCTGTTGCAGGTGGCGGCGCCCGCCGAGATCTACGCGCGGCCGGAAGGGCGCATCGTCGGCGGCCTGATCGGACGGGGCGCGATCCTGACGCTGCAGGTGATGGGCGGCGAACGCCAGTTGGAGTGGGACGAGTTGCAGGATGCGCTTCATGCCGCCAATACTGATGGCGCCGATATTCTCGTGCGGCCGGAGGATGTGATCATCGGCGGCGAGGGGGCTGGGGCAATCGTCGAATCCGCGCTCTTCGAGGGCGAGCGTTATGCTGTGAAACTGACGCTCGGCAACGGCCAGACGCTGCGCGCCTTCAGCCGTGTCCCTGTCGTGCCCGGTGAAGCCGTACACGTCGTCATCCGCGCCGGGTGGCGGCTTTAAGGAAGTGGCCTAATGCATGTCGCGCAAAAGTGTGCCGCGGTTGCGGGAGAATGTCAGCGGCCTAAGTCACAGGCAATCACGTCCGAGGCTTCAAAAGCCACGGCCATTCGCACTTTTCTTGCCGCCGCCATCTTTTCCTGCTGTTTCTACCGGTTAAGGTACTGCCCGCAACCGGACTCATTTCATGTCGTTTCGTCTCGCCACCTTCAACGTCGAAAACCTGCTCACCCGTTTCGACTTCACCGGCTTTCGCAACCAGCTGCGCCAGGATCGGGTCATCAAGCTTTTCCAGGTGTCGAGCGAGGGCGTCTATCAGCAGCTCGAGCAGGCGCGGGTGATCGCTGCGACCGACGACACGCGGCAGATGTCGGCCCTTGCGATCGCCGACGCTGACGCCGATATCCTCTGCCTGCAGGAAATCGACAACATGGCTGCCCTTCAGGCCTTCGAATACGGCTATCTCTTCCGCATGGTCGGAAACGGCTACCGCCAGAAATTCCTGGTCGAGGGCAATGACAGCCGCGGCATCGATGTTGCCGTCCTCATGCGCGAGGAGACGCGCGATGGGCAGAAGATCGAGCTTAAGGACATCCGCAGCCATGCGATGACGACCTATCGCGATCTCGATCTCTTCAATGAGGAACTGGCGCTCACCAACCGCATCGACGACAAGATCTTCAAGCGCGATTGCCTGGAGCTCGACCTTCTGATCGGCGGACGGCCGTTTTCGCTCTACGTCGTGCATTTCAAGTCGATGGGCAATCCGCGCGACGGGTTGGACGGGCGGCAATCGACCATGCCGATCCGCCGCGCCGAGGCGCGCGCCGTGCGCCGCATCATCGAGGATCGCTTCGGGGCGGAGCAAGCCGGCACGAAGAGCTTCGCCATCTGCGGAGACATGAACGACTATCAGGAGCGTGTCGATGTCATCGGCCGCCGGGGCACCGGCTATCGCTTCGAACATCAGAACGAGACTGAAAGCGCGCTCGACGTTTTCAGTAGCGACGGCTTTGCCGAAAATGTCGTGCGCCGCCGCGAACCCCTCGACCGCTGGACGCTCTATCACGCGCGCGGGCCACAGGAGCAGTGGCTTTGCCAACTCGACTATCTCTGGCTTTCGCCAGCACTTGCCGCCCACAATTCCGGCCGCCTGCCCGAAATCATCCGCAGCGGCCAGCCCTACCGCACCATCTTCCCGCCGGGGCAGGAAGTGGAGCGTTATCCGCGCACCGGCTGGGACAGGCCGAAGGCGTCCGATCACTGCCCCGTCGTCATGACATTGGATCTCCCATGAAAACGAATTTGAACATGAATTTTGCGAATACCGATTTTTCCGATGATTTCGCCGGCTGGCCGCCGGAAGCCACCGTTTTCCCGATCGCCGGCGTCGATCTGCGCGTTCTGCCCGGTACTCATCCTTTCGTCATCGCCGAGGAAGCGGCGATCGGCGAGAATTGGGAGAGGGAAACCGCTGCCAACCCGGCGCTCTTCGACGGGCGCCTGGTGTTTCTGCAGCAGCTGTCGCTGACTGAAGAGGGAATTTTGGGCGAGGGCTACGTCACTCCCTTTTCCGCTTTCATGTGGTGGCGCCGCCAGCCGCAGCGCCAGGGCGGCCTGCACGTTTTCGCCTATCCGGTGCTCGAAAGCTCCGACGGCGCGCTGGTGGCGATCCGCATGGGCGCCCATACCGCCAATGCCGGCCAGGTCTATTTCGCCGCCGGCTCGCTGGAAGCGGAAGATATCGTCGATGGCCGCTGCGACATCGAAGCCAATATGCGCCGCGAGGTCCATGAGGAGACCGGATTGGACCTGGCTCATTCGGTGGCGGGGCAGGGGCTCTTCGCCAGCTATTCCAACCGAACGGTGACGCTCTTGCGGCTCTTCCGCTTCGGCATGACGGCAGACGAAATGGTCGAACGGATCGAGAGCCACATGCTCGTCGCCGAGGACCAGGAGATCGCGGGTGCTGTGGCGATCCGCTCGGCCGATCACTCGGCGCACCCCTATAACAGGGCCATGCTGCCGGTGATCGATTGGTATTTCGATAGGGCTGGCGCATAAGAGCGCACATCGACCACTTCGCCCACCCGACGCCATAGCGATCAGCCCTCTAGTCTAGCCCCAGGCACACCAACTGGCCGTCATCCTCAGGTGATCAGGCCGGAGCCTCGGAGGACAGGGGCGGGTGGCTGGGGCACAGAATCCAAATTTGCGATGAGCCCAGAGCTTCGGCTTCGTTGGCGATATGGACTTGGTTGGGCGTCGCGACGATGATGCCGTCGGGGCGCCCGTCTCGATCATGGCCGCAAAGCTCGGAAACCATCTAGGGCCGGATTCCCGCTCGATCTGCTGTCCGAGCGGCATCGGATCGACGACGGCCAGAAGTTCCGCCTGCGGCTCGGCAAGCACGTGCCGGGTATGCCGCTTGCCGATCAGGCCGGCGCCGAGCACGCAAGCCTTACTTTCCGATCCATGCCGCAACCCTCGTCATCACTTCTTCCCGGCAGACGTGATCAGGCTTGCCACTCGGCGGATCGCCAGCAGGTAACCTTCCGTGCCGAGACCCGCGATAACGCCATCAGCGCGGTGCGAGACGAAGGAATGATGACGGAAGGCCTCGCGCTTGTGGACGTTGGAAATATGTACCTCGATCACCGGTTGCTCGAAGGTGTTCAGCGCGTCGAGAATGGCAACGGAAGTGTGGGTGAAGGCGGCCGGATTGATGACGATGCCAGCCGCGTCCTCGCGCGCTTCATGGATCCAGTCGATGATTTCGTATTCGCGGTTGCTCTGGTGAAAGCGGATGTCGTGACCAAGTTCGGAAGCCAGCCGGCGGCAATCGGCCTCGACATCGGCGAGCGTCTCGTGGCCGTAGATATGCGGCTGGCGCTTGCCGAGCAGATTGAGGTTTGGACCGTTGAGAACGTAGATCAGGCTCATGTGTCTTCCTTTCGACCTGCCGGAATGGTCACGGCAGAGTGTTTTCCTGGATCGCAAAATCCGGATCCGATTGGATAAGATCGGCGCGCAGGGCGCAGCGTCCTTGGTCCAGGGCTGGACGCGCGATACTGGCCGCGGCGTCATAAACCGTTTGTAATATCCGTTGCTTTTCGTCGGCCGGGCGGCCGGGGGCGATGCGTAGAATGATCTGCACGAACTGGTTGGCGGGATGCTCGTCGGCGACCAGCGAATGCGTCGCCTCGCGGGCGAATGTGCGGACGGCATTCGGCTTGACCGCGCCGCAGTCACGCACGCTGCGATGAACGGCCTTCACCAGCGCCGGCATGTCGATGCGGCTTCCGGCTCCCTCGCTATACTCGATAACAATGTGCGGCATCCTGTCCTCCTTCGCCAGCCTGGATCAGGAGGCTCTGCACAGTTCGGTAAAATGGGCGGTCATGCGTTCGGCGTCGGGTTCGATACCGCTGAATAGCTTGAACGCCGCGGCCGCCTGAAACACCGTCATTCCGCCGCCCGGCAAGGTGCGGCAGCCGAGACGGGTTGCAAGGGCCAGAAGTTCGGTCACCAGCGGCATGTAGACGATGTCCGCGACCCAGTGACGGGGCTCCAGCCAACTTTCTTCGATCGGCAGCCCGGGATGGTTCTTCATTCCAGTCGGCGTCGCATGGATGAGACCGTCGGCGCTCCGCATCGCTTCGCCGACATCGGTGATCGCGAAAGCCCGTTCGGCGGAAAACCGGCTGTTCAAATCTTCGGCCAGACGGCCCGCGCGGGAAGCATCCTGATCGAAAATTGACAGGCGCTCGATGCCGAGTTTCATCGCAGCATGTGCGACCGCGACACCAGCGCCGCCGGCGCCGAGAAGAACAGCCCGATGCCGCGGGACGTCAGGAAGTCCGCGCCGAAAGTTTTCATAGAATCCGTACCAGTCCGTGTTGTGACCGGTCCGTTTTCCATCCTTGAACACGACCGTGTTGACGGCGCCGAGCATGCGCGCGTCCTCGGACAGGTCCGTCAGGTGCGGAATCACCGTCTGCTTGCAGGGGTGGGTGATATTGCTCCCCGCAAAGCCGCGTGTCTCCTCTTCCGCAAGGAGATCGGGCAGCGCGATAGCCGGAAGGCCGCGCTCCGCAAGGTCAAGGAGTTCATAGCGATAGTTGAGGCCCTGAAGTACGCCTTCGCGCTCGTGCAGGGCAGGGGATTTCGACGTCTGGATATCAGCGCCGATCAGTCCCACCAGCACAGCGCGTTTCGTTGTTTCGTCGGAAACGAGCATATGAAAATTACCTTAGTGATGAGCCAGGATTTCGCCAAGAAAGGCCCGTGTGCGGGAATGTGTCGGGTTGCGGAAGAACGTTTCCGGCGGTGCCTCTTCAATAATTTCGCCAGAGGCCATGAAGATCACACGATCGGCCACCTGCCGGGCAAAGCCCATTTCATGGGTCACGCAGATCATCGTCATGCCGTCCCTGGCGAGACCGATCATCGTGTCGAGGACTTCCTTGACCATTTCCGGATCGAGTGCGCTGGTCGGCTCGTCGAACAGCATGGCTTTCGGCTCCATGCAGAGCGCACGGGCAATGGCCACGCGCTGCTGCTGTCCGCCGGAAAGCTGGGCCGGGTACTTGCCGGCCTGGTCGAGAATGCGGACGCGCTCGAGATATCTTCGAGCGATTTTCTCGGCATCCGCCTTGCTGGCGCCGCGTACGCGCATCGGCGCAAGCGTGCAGTTTTCCAGGATCGTCATGTGCGGGAAGAGGTTGAAGCTCTGGAACACCATGCCCACTTCGCGGCGCACCGCGTCGATCGACTTGCCGCTGTCATCGAGCTTTGTCCCCTCGACCATGATCGTGCCTTTTTCGATTTTCTCGAGCGCATTAATGCAGCGAATAAGAGTAGACTTGCCGGAGCCGGACGGTCCGCAAAGGACGATCTTCTCGCCTTTGCGAACCGTAAGGTTGATGTTCTTCAGCGCCTGGAATGCGCCGTACCATTTATCCACCGCTTCCATGGAGAGTAGCGGGCTTCGATTATCAGCTGCGTGCGGCACGGCGATCTCCGGCGTAGAACATGTATCAGTTGATGGTGAAGGGGATGTTCGGAATGGACTCGGGGAACTTCGGAACGTCCACTTTCATCCACTTGGCGTAGACCTTAGCGTGCTCGCCGTTCGCCATGATCTTGTCGAGAAAGGCGTTGACGGTTTTATTCCAGTCCTTCTCGCCAAGTCGTGTGCCGACGCCATTGAACGTCGTCAGGAAATCGATCTTGCGTTCGTATGTGCCGGCACTGGCCGTTTCCAGACGGTCGAGGTAGAATTGGTTGCCGCCGACCGCCTGCACCTGGCCGGAAAGCAGCGCCTGAATGGTGGCCGCATCATCGTCGAAGCGGCGGACCGTTGCATTGGAGCCGACCGCATCAGTGACCGCCTTGTCTTGCGAACTTGACCGCGGCACGCCGATTGCGATGCCGGAAAGATCTTCGACCTTGGCCATCTTCTTGTCCTTCGGACCATAGAGCGAAATCGTGTTGCCCGCATACGGCTTGCTATACTGGATCGACTTGGCGCGTTCCTCGGTCATTGCCATGGTGGCAAACAGGATATCGACCTTGCCGGTAACGAGTGCCGGGATGCGATTGGCAACCGCGAGCGGTGAGAACTCGACCTCGACACCCAGTTCCTTGGCGAACAGCTTGGCGATATCGGCGTCGAACCCATCCTGAACGCCGCTCGAATTGACGAAGCCCCAGGGTGCGTTGTCGCCCTGAATGCCGACGACGATCTTGCCCTTGGCTTTTACTTCTTCCACCGTCGCAGCCTGTGCAGATATGGGCGATAGCCACGGGGCCACCATCACGGCTGCAGCCGTGAACAGAATTCCACGGCGCTTCAGGCCGGTCTTAAAGCTGCTGATCATTACCTTCTCCTCCTTGTTTGATAAGAGCTTATGCGTGTGTTGGATTGCCAACTTACCGGGCGGCCTTTGCCATCCGATTTTCGAGCCGGGCGCCATAGAGAGACAGAGGCCAGCAAATGATGAAGTAGATCGCGCCGACGATGCCGAAGATCAGCAGCGGTCTGTAGGTCTGGTTCGAGACGATCTGTCCGGCGCGCGCGAGTTCGATGAAGCCGACGATGGCGGCAAGCGACGTGCCTTTGATGAGCTGGACGAGGAAACCGACGGTTGCCGGCAGCGAGACCTTGAAGGCCTGCGGAAGGACCACGTCCTTCATCCGCGAGACATAATGAAGGCCGAGTGCATTCGCAGCCTCGCTTTGCCCCTTAGGGATGGCCTGGATACCGCCGCGCCAGATTTCGCCCAGGAATGCGCTAGCATGCAGCGTGAAGGCAATGGCCACGGCCGCCCATGCCTCAACGCTGATGCCGACAAGTGCGATGCCGTAATAGACCACGAACAGTTGCATCAGCAGGGGTGTACCCTGAAAGACCGAGATATAACCCGCCGCCGTCTTGCGCAGCGGGGAATGTGCAGACGTCCTGGCAAGCGCTATGACGAGCCCGAATAGGCCGCCACCGATGAAACCGATCGCAGATAGAAGCAGCGTCCACTTCAGGCCCTGCAGCAGGAAAAGCATTTCGTTTTGACCGATAACACCCATTGTCCTGCTCCTCACCGCACCGGATAGCTGAAAAAATGCCGCGAGATCAGCGCAAACAGCCCCATCATCATCCAGGAGATGACGAGGTACATGAGCGTGATCGTGAAATAGACCTCGAAGCTGCGAAACGTGTCGGACTCGATGATCTGGGCAACGGAGGTTAGCTCGTAGGCAGCAATGGACGTGCAGACCGATGTGGTCAGTGTCAGCATGATGAACTGGCTGGTCAGCGAGGGATAGATAGCCCTAAGTGCCGGCTTCAGGACGATGAGGCGAAACACCTGCGCCTTGTGCAGGCCGAGCGCGAGTCCGGCTTCGACCTGACCCTTCTGGATGCTGTCGACACCGCCGCGAATGATTTCGATAGCATAGGCGCCGCCATTGACGGCCAGCGCGATGATCGCCGTGGCCGTGGGGTTGAGGCGAATACCCATCATCGGCAGGGCGAAGAAGATGAAGAAGATCTGCACCAGGAAAGGGGTATTGCGGACCACTTCGACGAAGGCGATGACGGCCGAGCGCAAGGGACGGATATTCGATGTCCGGGCCGCAACGCCGATCACGCCGATCACCAGCGCCAGCGACATGCCGGCAAGTGCAAGGCCAATCGTGGCTAGCGCCCCCATCAGCAGGTCGGGCATCTTTTCGAAGACAACGCTGAAATTCAGCACGTAGTTCATCACAATATCTCTCTTCGCCGACAGGCTCCTCTGCCTGTCTCCTTGTCGTATTGGCCGTTGCGCTGTTGCTCGTGACTAGCCTATTAATGCACGGGCGGCATCGTGAAGGTGACGCAAGTGCTCCTCGGGCGCCTGGCTGGAATGGATAGGCACCTCCACCGAGACGGCAGCGCCTGCGGGCAACACTTGCATCAGGCTCGCGATGGGAAGCGCACCCAGCCCCGGCGCAAAACGTCCCGTTCTGGCCTCGTTGACCATTTGGTCCGCCGTTATCGGCGCAGGTCCCCGCGCGTCGCAGAGCTGAATGCTCTTGATCATGCCTTGAGGGGCAGCAGAGACATCTTTGGTTTGGCCGCCATTGCGGAAGAAGTGCAGCGCGTCGACCAGCGCACCGCCATTCTTCCGTTCCGAATCCTGCACGATCGAGAGGCTGTCTTGAAAGCTGGCGACTGCGCGCCAGCCCATGTTCTCAAGATCGACGCCCATGCCGAAGGCGGCCGCGAGGTCGCAAAGCGCCCCGAAATTGGCGACAAGGCGCCCCCGATCCGGGTCGTCGCCACAAACGCTGAGACGGCGAGCACCGAGCGCGCTGGCGCCTGCAAGCATTGACGTCAGAGCGTCGGGATTGAAGTCCGGCCCGATGACAACGAATTCGATGTCGTAAAGCGAGATTCCTTCGCCATTCAGACGGGCTTTAACGTCACGAGCCACGTCGCTTCCCGCCGGCAGCTCATAGTAAGGAGCGCCGGGAAATGCCGGATGAAGGCGCAGGCCAATCGAGGAAAAGCCAGCTGCGGCTGCCATCGACACGAATTTTGCCGGCTCGACATCAATTGCTGAAAAATGCGCGACCCCCAGCGGTGGCACTGAAATCCTGGCTGGCATGGTTTCCTCCCGGGTCTCCATTCAGGCAATTCCCTTTTCGGCGAGATGTCGTCGCAGATTTGTGCCGGTACGATGGATGTGCTCGCGCAGCCGGTCGCAGGCATAGTCCATATCCCGCGCCACTGTTCCTTGGGCGATTTCGCTATGTTCAACGCTGACATTGCGGTCGCCGGATGTGCGGGTCAGAAATGTGCGCCGATAGCGGTCGTTCAGGTTCAGCATGGTCTTGCAGAAACTGAGAAGCAGCGGCTTGCGGCAGCCCGAAATCAGGGTCAGATGAAACTCCCGGTGGACGGCTTCCCACTGCTCGAGCGTTTCGGGTTTTGCCGCATCCCGTTCCGTGCGGTTCAGGCGGTGCAGCGCACGCATGACATTGCCTTCCCAATCGACATCGCCGACGCGCATGGATTCCCGCAACGCATATGTTTCGAATTCCTCGCGCAAACTGGTAATCTCTTCGAGGTTCGACAGCGAAACGGGCGACACGCGGTAGCCGCGATTGTCTTCGAACTCGACGAGCCCGTCCGAAATCAGGCGCGCCAACGCCTCGCGCAAAGGACTGAGGCTGACGTTAAAACTCTGTTTTGCCCGATCGAGATTGATCTTGCTGCCTGCTTCGAGCTCGCCGGAAATGATCGCCTCGCGCAATCGCGATACCAACTGGCTGGCGATCGTGTTCTTGCCGTCATCCGAAAAGGATGGCGTTGCCGCCTCAGCGCCGCTTTCCAAAATGAGGCTGCCAGGTCCTGGTTGCAATTGACATCCTCCCAGATGGTTCCGCTGTTTCTGATGGCGAGTTTCATTATCGACGATCCGTATAATAAACGATTATTCCTGTCAACAGTTTGGCGCGGCTGGGCGCCAATCTTCGGAGGAAGATCGGCCCGATGTAAATTTTATTGAATAAAATCAAAGGTATTTTGATAGGTTTCGAGCGATCTACAGCTATTTCTTTGAAATATCCCACGTTTGCGCGGAGGTTGGACTTGACAAATAATCGATGATTTTTCAAAACAGGCACGCCCACAGGGAGGTGTGAGATGGTAATACGGACGCAAGAGGATGTGACGGCGGCGGCTCTAAAGGTCATGGAGCAGACCTCTGATGACCGTCTTCGCGAGATTCTGACGGCACTGGTGAAGCATCTGCATGCCTTTGTTCGCGAAGTCCGCTTGACGGAGCCGGAGTTCCGCGAGGCCACGGCGGTCCTCAACGAAATCGGTCAATTGCAGACGGACAGCCACAACGAGTTCGTCCTGATGTCGGGTTCGCTCGGCGTTTCAACGCTGGTCTGCCTGCTCAACAACGGCGATCAGGGTCAGACCGAAACGTCCCAGTCGCTGCTTGGCCCCTTTTGGCGCCTCAACTCTCCGCGCGTTGAAAATGGCGGCACGATTATCCGTTCGGATACGCCCGGGTCTCCGCTGTTTGTTCGGGGCAGGGTTGTCGACAGACACGGTGAGCCCATTGCGGGCGCCGAAGTGGATGTCTGGCACGCATCGCCCGTCGGACTCTACGAGAACCAGGATCCCGATCAGGCCGAGATGAACTTGCGGGGCAAATTCACCACGGACGCAGATGGTCGCTTTTGGTTCAGCACGGTCAAGATGGTGGGCTATCCCATCCCTGTGGACGGTGTTGTCGGCCGGCTTTTGAAGGTGCAGGGACGTCATCCTTATCGCCCGGCGCATCTGCATGCGCTGATCTTCAAGCAAGGTTACAAGACGCTTATTTCTCAGGTCTTCGACCCCAGCGACCCAAATATTGATTCCGACGTTCAGTTCGGCGTCACGTCAGCGCTGACGGGTGATTTCGTGCAGCATGACGAACCGCATCCGGACGATCCGAGCGTCGATATTCCCTGGTTTTCCCTGGAATACACATACGTGATGGAGCCCGGCGAGGCGGTCTTGCCGCGCGCGCCAATCAAATAAGCAAACGGGAGAACCACATCCATGTTGACGGATGAAGAACGCCGCGCTGCGGCACAGGCATTGTTGACCGCCGAGGAAGACCGGGTGCCGATCCCGCAGCTCAGCAAGACTTATCCGCACATCGAAATCGAGGATGCCTATCGCATCCAGGATCTTTGGGCGGAAGGCAGAATTGCCAAAGGTGCGCGCGTCGCGGGCCACAAGATCGGCCTGACATCGCGGGCCATGCAGATGGCATCGAAGATGACCGAGCCGGATTACGGGCGCATCCTCGATGATGCTCTGTTCAACGACGGCGCCCAGATCAGGGCCGATCTCTTCATCAAGCCGCGCCTCGAAGTGGAACTTGCCTTCATCATGGGCGAGGATCTCGAAGGCCCGAGCACCCGCATCTACGACGTCATGCGCGCCACCGAATTCATCGTGCCAGCGCTCGAAATCATCGACTACAGGACCGAGGTTCCCCGCGCGATTACCGATACCATTGCCGACAACGCCGCTTTCGGCGCCATTGTCGTCGGAGGCCGCGTCATCCGTCCGATGGATGTCGATATCCGCTGGATCGGGGCAACGCTCTCCAAGAATGGGATCATCGAGGAATCCGGTGTATCGGCCGCCGTTATGGGGCATCCGGCGGCGGGTGTCGCGTGGCTTGTCAATAAGCTCCATGCGGTTGGCGGCAAACTGGAGAAGGGTCAGATCGTGCTGGCGGGCTCGTTCACGCGGCCGGTCGACATTGCGGCTGGTGATGTCATCCAGGCAGATTACGGTCCGATCGGCGCGCTCGGCGTCTCGTTTCTATAGGTGATCCATGAACCTTCCGGAAAACCGCTTCAAACGCGCGCTCCTCGAAAAGCGGCAGCAGATCGGCCTCTGGTGCAGCCTCCCGGGCAGCTATGCGGCGGAGATCGTCGCGCCCTCCGGATTCGACTGGCTGCTGTTCGACACCGAGCATTCGCCAGGCGACGTCCTGACGGTGCTGCCGCAGTTGCAGGCAGTCGCGGCCTACGATGTCTCGGCGATCGTCCGGCCCGCAAGCAACGATGCAGTGCTGATCAAGCGTTACCTCGATATCGGCGCTCAGACACTCCTCATTCCTTATGTGCAGAACCGTGCGGAAGCCGAAGCTGCTGTCTCTGCCATGCGCTATCCGCCCGCCGGCATCCGCGGTGTTTCGGGACTGACGCGGGCGACGCGTTTCGGGCGTGTCGCGGGCTATGCCAGGCGGGCAGAAGAAGAACTGTGTCTGCTGGTGCAGTTGGAAACCCGCGCGGCTCTCGAGGCATTGGAAGCCATTGCCCAGGTTGACGGTATCGATGGCGTCTTCATCGGCCCGGCGGATCTTGCCGCCAGCCTTGGATATCCGGGGGAACCCGGCCATCCTGAGGTCGTGGCTGCCGTCGAGGATGCGATCAGCCGCCTTGCGGTTCTCGGCAAGCCGTCCGGCATTCTGACGCCGGACACCAGGTTCGCTGCACGCTGTATCGAACTCGGAACGACTTTTACGGCGGTCGGTGTCGACGTCGGCCTTCTCGCACGCGGAACCGAGGCGCTGGCGGCGAAATTCAGGCAACAGTGACTGCAAGATTGTGCTGTCCGGCAGGAGATCGAGACATGACCGACGATATCGCAGCTTCGCTCAACGCACTGATCCCGAAAGGCTATCTGCGGGCGGCGGTTAACCTTGCCAATATCGCTTTGGTGCAGCTCGATCCGAATACAGGAGCCTTTGAAGGTGTCAGCCCGCAACTCGCCAGAGAGTTTGCCGAGCGCCTTGGCTGTCGCGTCGAATTCGTCGCCTATCCTTCGGCAGCCAGTATCCTTGAGCGGGTCGATCAGGACGAGTGGGACATTGCCTTCCTGGCCGCCGATCCGGCGCGCGAAGACAGGCTGCTGTTTTCGCCTGCCTATGCACTGATCGAGGGGACGCTTGTGGTTCATGAGGCAACATCCTATCGCACCCTTCAGGACCTCGACGCGGAAGGCGTGGAAATTTGCGTCACCCGAAACGCTGCCTATGACCTCTATTTGTCCCGCCGTCTCGTGCATGCCAAAATCCTTCATTCGCCGACACCGGGGGAAGCCCTTGAAATGCTGGTCGAAGGTAGACACCACGCCGCGGCCGGTGTACGGCAAGCGCTTGAGCGCTTTGCGAGCGCGCGCAAGGGTTTCCGCGTTTTGGTGGAATCTTTTCTCGTTATCAGGCAAACGATCGCCGTCAGTGGTTCTAACCAAACCGCAGGTCGCCTAGTGCGCGAATTCGTCGAGGAGGCCCTTCAACACGGCTTCTCGGAAAACGTCGTTCGCGATGCGCAACGCAATGGCGTTGCTTTGGCAAAGAAGTAGTCGAATCCCATTAATCCTATTGCCGGCCGACAAGCGTGACTGAGGTGGGTTCATGCAGGATCGGGTCGCATTTCGCCCGTCTCCGGATCGCGAGACGTTTCGCGCGTGTCGGTATTGCGCTCGTGGAAATACCAGGCAGGCCACTCACCGAGCTGGTCGAATCGAGAATGTCTGTGCCTGCCGCGGCGTCGGCACTGCATTGCTCATGCAAATTACAGGCTGCCAGCCGCCAGCCTCTGTGGGCTGGCTCCTGGCATTGCGTGCCAAGCGCCGCTTTTGAAAATCGGAATCGTTCTTCATAAGGGAACATGCGCAGAATCAAATCGATAGAGCGTCCGTAGCGTGTCCTGTCGGACCCGCGGCACTTCAGGCAGACTTAGCGTCTTGCACTCGATCGTCTGGTCGGGCAGGTTGGCGGCGCGATGACGATTCAAGGAGGCCGATGTGGCGCGAAGCTACAGCGTCTATGACGTGTTCACCGATCGAAAGCTTGCGGGCAATCCGCTGGCGGTGATCTTCGACGGAGACGATCTCAGTGACGAGGCGATGCAGGCGATCACCCGGGAGATCAATCTCTCAGAGACGGTCTTCGTGCAGCCTTCGGCCAACCCCGCCTATGCGGCGAAGCTCAGGATCTTCACGCCGGGCCGCGAGCTGCCCTTCGCCGGCCATCCGACGGTGGGGACGGCGGTGGCGCTCGCCGAGCGGGCGGATGGTGCTGCGACACGCGATCTCGTTTCGGTGCTCGAGGAAAATGTCGGGCCGGTGCGCTGTGCCGTGCGGCTGAGGGAGGGCGAGGCGAGCTTTGCCGAATTCGACCTGCCGCGCAAATCGCAGCCGGCCATCATGCCGCTCGACAAACTCGGCATCGCCGATGCGCTTTCGCTGAAGGTGACCGAGATCGGCTTCGAAAATCATATGCCCTCCGTCTGGAGTGCCGGCGTTCCCTTCCTGCTCATTCCGGTGCACGATGTCGGAGCCGCGCAGCGGGTGGAATTCGATCCGCAGCTCTGGGAAAAGATCGTGCCCTTCGTCGATGGCGCGCTTGCCTCGGCCTATGTCTATTGCCGCGGCGGCGTCAACCACGTGGCAAAGTTCCATGCGCGGATGTTCGCAAGCGGCATGGGCATCGTCGAAGACCCGGCCACCGGGTCGGCGGCGGCCGCACTCTCCGGTGCGATCCACCATTTCGACCGGCTGACAGACGGGCATCACCCGATCATGATCGAGCAGGGCGTCGAGATGGGCCGGCCGTCCTTCATCCACCTGCACATCGATGTCGACGGCGGGACAATCTCCAACGCGCGGATCGGCGGCCAGGCAGTGCGGCTGGCCAGCGGCACGCTCGACCTTTGATCTCATTAGAGCGTCGCGCGTCCGACAGGACGCCATGAGGACGCTCTATCATTTTGAATCTGCGCATATCCTTTCCGAAGATCGATTCCGATTTTCGGGGTTATGCGCTGCATTTAAGCCAAACCGAAAAATCTTCGCGGTTAACCAAAGAAATTTCGGCTATGCGCTGGACAAGACTGCCGATCCTGTTTATACGCCCCGTCACACCGCGCAGCCAAGCGCGAACGGGTGATTAGCTCAGTTGGTAGAGCAGCTGACTCTTAATCAGCGGGTCGTAGGTTCGAGCCCTACATCACCCACCAAATCTCTTGAAAAGATTGATGTATTGAACTCAGGCCGGATTTTCCGGCCTGCTGGAAACTATTCTCCAAGCGAGCGGCAAGGTTAGCGCTGTCCGCAGACTGGCCGCGTCGATCCACGCGCCCTATCTCCCTCGCGCGCGTCAGGAGGGTCCATGAAAAGCATTATTCTTGCCGTCGCTTTGTCTCTGCCGTTACCTGCCTTTGCCGCAGGCGTCATGAACGTCAAAGCGAGCGAGCATAGCTGCAGTGAGCTCACGCAGATCATCCGCCAGAACAAAAAGGTCTTTGTCCGCGTTGGTTTCGGCGGCCGCAGTTTCCGTTATCCGCCCGCCCAATGCAGCATGGGCGATAAGCGCACCACGACCAGTTTGCGCGATGTACGGGGAAAGCAGTGCGTCCTTGATTATTCCTGCGTCTTCGACCCTGCGTCGCCCTATAACTTTCCCTAGCGTATCAGCCCGAAAAAATCGGAATCAATTTTCGGAAAGCACGATGCGAGGATTGAAAGAGTTAGACGGTCCTTTGTGCCTCGCTCAATCGCCGCCGCTCAGTTTCATGCCGGCGAGCCAGAGAACTGCGACGATGAAAAACGACAGTGCCGCCATCATGGCACGGCCGTGCTCAGCCGTATAATTCGGACGGTTCCCGCACTGGCGGCACGCGCTGCGATGCCCTACCTTCGCTCTCTCACATTCAGGAGTTTCCATGAAAAGCATTGTTCTGGCCGTCGCATTGTTGGTTCCGTCCGTCGCTCTTGCCGCCGAGGCAGTGGAGGTCAATGCCAGGGATCACAATTGCGAAGAGCTTGCGCAGATCATCCGCAAGGACAAGGCGGTTTTTGTGCGTATGGGCTTTGGCGGCCGCAGCTTCCGTTATCCACCGGCCAGGTGCAATCTCGGCGACAAGTACGACACCGCGAGGGTGAGGGATGCCAATGGCAAGCTTTGCCTCCTCGACTACGAGTGCGTGTACGATCCGCAGTCCTTCTATAACAGGATTCCCAAATAATATCCCGATCCAGGCGTTGCCAGTAGTCTGTTCGGCATGGATGACGAGGTCAAGAAAAAAGGCCGGGCGAAACTCGCACCGACCTTCCTCGATCCGTCTCGATAACGGCTGCCAGTACCTCCGTGGTCAGCCGTCAGAGACAGATTTCGTATCCCTTAAATAGGGTTTGCTTAAAAACATTCAAGAGCTCGCAACCGAGAGGAAGCCGGCAATGGGCCGGCTTCTTCTGACCGAGCAGCGATTACTGCTGTGCCGGGGCAGCCGGCGGAGTGGCCGGTGCTGGTGCCGGTGCAGGCGTTGCGCTGTTGTCGGTCGGAGCGATCGGCTTGGCCGGCGCCGGCTCTGATTGGGTTGTGGAGGCTGTCGTGTCCGGGGATGTGCCGGGGGTGCTCCACTGCGAATAGGCGAATGCAGCGACAGCGATCACGGCCAATGCAGCGACCCAGACAACCCACGTATTACTGCTGCGCGCGCTCGGCGTGGTGCGCAGATCCAGATTTGGGTTCAGCGGGCGGTTCGGGTCGTTGGCATTATTGGGGTCGTACGTCATGGTACTTTCTCCTCTTTCGGTGACAGAAGAATGCCGAAGTGGGCATTTTGTTCCGTTCTGGGCCGAAGCGCTTGTGCTGATTGGATTTTCGTGCTCACTTTTCTCGCTTTACTGGCGCTCCGTGCATTCGCGGGCTTTGCCGCTCACTCTCATCTGCTTGCGGGCGACCGGCAGGGACCCGGCGGTAGAGCTGCCAGCTGATCGGGTGCGTTGGTAGATGGCGGCCCGCCGGTAAGCCGCCATGGCGCAATGCGCTTGACACCACGGGATCTGTTTGCGAATGATTTCCGTATGGGGTCGCGATCACCCCACGAGGCGTCATGCCGAAGAATCGCGTCCAGTAAAACCGATCAACGGAGGGACGCGTCATGCCGTCATTTCTCGAAATTTCTCCCGACAAGCTCAACCGCCTCATTGGAACGCCCGGTGCGCCTTGCATTATCGACGTTCGCACCGAGGAGGACTTCGCGCTCGATCCGCGCCTGGTGCCTACCTCGATCCGGCGGGGCCATGCCGAGGTCGGGTCCTGGGCGGGCAGCGTCGATGCCGATTCCGTCGTCGTGGTCTGCCAGAAGGGCAGCAAACTCAGCCATGGCGTCGCCGCCCACCTGCGCCATGCCGGGATCGACGCCGAGAGCCTCGAAGGCGGCTTCGAAGCCTGGATTGCGGGCGGATTGGCAGTGCCCGACGCCAAGCTGCCGCGCCGCGACGCCGAGGGGCGCACCGTCTGGGTGACGCGGGCGCGGCCGAAGATCGACCGCATCGCCTGTCCCTGGCTGATCCGGCGCTTCGTCGATCCGAGCGCCGTATTCCTGTTCGTGCCGGCGCCTGAGGTTTTAGCTGTCAGCGAGCGCTTCGGGGCAGTGCCCTTCGATATCGATGACGTGTTCTGGAGCCATCGCGGCGAACGCTGCACCTTTGATGTCATGGTCGAGGAGTTCGGGTTGGCATCGGAGCCGCTCCTGCGCCTGGCGCGGATCGTCAGGGCGGCGGATACCGCAAGGCTCGATCTCGCGCCCGAGGCGGCGGGCCTGCTGGCCGCCTCGCTCGGCCTCTCCAGGATGTATTCCGACGATCTGGAGCAGCTCGAGGCCGGGATGCTTCTCTACGACGCCTTCTTCCGCTGGTGCCGCGATGCGACCGAGGAAACCCACAACTGGCCGGCACCGAAAAAGAGAGCATGAGATGGTCGAGATGACGGATAATGCGCCCGGCGGCAAAATGGCGGAGGAAGACGCGGGAGAGGGGCATCATCACGGCGTCCCGTTTGCCGAGGCCTTCAGGGTATGGCTGCGCATTTCGGCCTTGAGCTTCGGGGGCCCGGCCGGACAGATCGCCCTCATGCACCGGATCATCGTCGACGAGAAGCGATGGATCGGTGAGCATCGTTTTCTGC
Organism: Rhizobium aouanii; assembly: GCF_037002925.1. Taxonomy (NCBI): domain Bacteria; kingdom Pseudomonadati; phylum Pseudomonadota; class Alphaproteobacteria; order Hyphomicrobiales; family Rhizobiaceae; genus Rhizobium; species Rhizobium aouanii. The sequence continues at coordinate 109,493 of NZ_JBAMYD010000019.1, read as the reverse complement.
ATGCGCTGAACTATTGCATGCTGCTTCCCGGACCCGAGGCGCAGCAGCTCGCCATCTATATCGGCTGGCTGATGCATCGGACAGTGGGCGGTCTCGTCGCCGGCCTGCTGTTCGTACTGCCTGGCTTCCTGTCGATCCTCTGTCTCAGCTATGTCTACGCGGCTTACGGCAACGTCGGCATCGTCGCCGGCCTGTTCTTCGGGCTGAAGGCGGCGGTGCTCGCCGTCGTCGTGCAGGCCGTCATTCGCATCGGCGGCCGCGCGCTCAAGAATCGCGTCATGGTCGGTATCGCGGCCGCGGCCTTCATCGCCATCTTCTTTCTCCATGTTCCGTTCCCGCTGATCGTGCTTGCCGCCGGCATTGCGGGTTTCCTCGGCGGCAGGTTCGGGCTTTCCGCCTTCCGGACGGGCGGCGGCCACAAGGCCGGGAGCGGCCCGGTGCTGTCGGATGCCGAGTCGGCGCTCGGCGAAGGCATACCGGCGCATGCGCGGCCGAATCTCGCCTGGTCGCTGCGCATCTCGGCCGTGCTGCTTGCCCTCTGGCTCGCTCCGCTCGCGGCGCTCTACGCAACCTTCGGTGCTGACAACGTCTTTACCGAAATCGGCCTGTTCTTCAGCAAAATGGCGGTCGTTACCTTCGGCGGGGCCTATGCCGTGCTTGCCTATGTCGCACAGGAGGCCGTGCAGCATTTCGGCTGGCTGAAACCCGGCGAGATGCTCGATGGTCTCGGCATGGCCGAGACGACGCCGGGACCGCTGATCATGGTCGTGCAGTTCGTCGGCTTCATGGGCGCCTACCGCGATCCGGGAGCGCTGAACCCGATGCTTGCTGCAACCCTTGCGGCGATATTGACGAGCTGGGTGACCTTCGTGCCCTGTTTCCTCTGGATCTTCCTCGGCGCGCCGTTCATCGAAAAACTGCGCGGCAACATTGCGCTCGCCGGCGCGATGTCGGCCATAACAGCTGCGGTGGTCGGGGTCATCCTCAACCTCGCTATCTGGTTTGCCTTGCACACGCTGTTTGCAGAGGTTGCGACCGTTCACCTCGGCGGCTTGCGGCTCGATATTCCCGTGCTGCAATCGGCCGTGCCGGCGGCAATGGCGCTGTCTGCCGCGGCGGCGATAGCGATCTTCCGCTTCAAGGCTTCCGTGATCGCGACGCTGCTAGCCTCCGCGGCTGCGGGGATGATCTGGACGCTGGCGGTGAATTAGGCCTCCGCCCCGTCCGTGGCAATGCGCGTCGCGAGCATCTTGTCGATGCGCATGCCGTCCATGTCGAGCACTTCGAAGCGCCAGTTGTCGAAGACGAAGGTTTCGCCGGCTTCGGGGATGTGCTGGAGCTGATGCAGCGCGAAGCCCGCCAGCGTATGGAAATCGGCATCCGGACGATCGCGCAGGCCCAGCCGTTCGAAGGCGTCGAAGGCCGGCATCATCGCATCGATCAAGAGCGACCCGTCTTCCCTGACGACGATATCGGGCTCTTCGTTGGATCCCGGCAGGTCGCCGGCGATGGCTTCGAGCAGGTCGGTCTGGGTGACGATGCCTTCGAGGCTACCATATTCGTCGATGACGATGGCGAGGCGAACGGGTGAGGCCTTGAAACTGTCGAGCACGCGAACGACCGAGGTGCCCTCATGCAGCACCAGCGGCTGCTTGATCACCTCCATCGGCCGGACCTTGCCGCCGTCGAGAACCTGGTCGAGAAGGTCCTTCTTCAACACCATGCCGATTGGCTCGTCGATCGAGCCTCGAGCGACCAGCAATTGTTCGTGGCTGCATTCGCGGATGGTCTTCAGGATTTCGGCCTCGCTGTCGTCGGCGTCGAACCATTCGATGTCGAGACGCGGGGTCATGATGTCGGAAATCGGCCTGTTGCCGATGTTGAACACCCGCTCGACGAGCTGCTGCTGCACCTGGTTGAGAAGGCCGGCCTCCTGGCTCTCGGCGACCAGCAGCTTGAGCTCCTGCGGCGAATGGAACGACGATTCCCCGGTTCCGGCGCGAAGACCGACGCCCCGCAGCACCATGTTGCCCATGCCGTTCAGGACAAAGATCGCCGGCTTGAACAGCACCAGGAACAGACCGAGCGGGCGCACCACGGCAAGCGAAGTGGCCTCGCTGCGCTGAAGCGCCAGGCTCTTCGGCGCGAGCTCGCCGAGCACGATATGAAGTGCTGTGATAATGACGAAGGCGATGACGACGGCAACGGTATGCGCGCCCGCCGTCGCCCATTGCCCAGGCAACCAGGACAGCAGCGGCTCGATCAGGTGGGCAAGTGCTGGTTCTCCAACCCAGCCGAGGGCGAGCGACGAGATGGTGATGCCGAGCTGGGTGGCTGCAAGGTTGGAGTCGAGATTGTCGACGGCGCGCTGAAGTGCCGAGGCGTTCATGCGGCCTGCCGCAGCGAGTTCGGCGACGCGGCTACGCCTGACCGACACCAGGGCGAATTCGGCGGCAACGAAGAAGCCATTGGCGGCGACAAGAAGAAACACGGCTAGTATCCCAACATAGTCGGAGAGCCCGCTGGCGGAATCGGACATGTTTTCCCTGCCTTCGAATTGATGGGAATCCGAAACTACACGCTCGCACACCGGTGGCAAGGCGTTCCGGCTAGTCCTGGGGCGAGAGATGCCGAAGCCGGGCTGCCGTAATCGGAAGTACTGCGTTGGTTTGCGATGCTGGCCGCACAATGCGTGGCAAACCGCATGACCGGGATCATGCGTGCAGTTCACCGATGCGAAGCGTAAAACGCGTGGTGAACCGCATGACCGACGTCGCTCCCATTCACCTCTTGGGCGCTTCGAAGAGTTCGATCGGGTTTCCGGCCGGATCATCGAGCAGGATCTGCTTGCCACCGATGCCCTGCACGATGTCGCTGCGGAAACGCGCGCCGGCCTGACGCAGCGCGGCGACGTCTGCTTCCAAGTCCTTGACCTCGATCTGGATACGATTCCAACCACCGGGCTCCGGCTTTCGCCCATCTGGCATTGCTTGAGATGCTCCGCCGGGTCCCGTCATGCCGCTGACGAACAGACGAAAACCGTCCCTGGTCAGGATGGCGAAACTCGGTGCGGGACGAAGCGCGACGGAGAAGCCGAGATGTCTTGTGTAGAATTCCACCGCGGCGTCGACGTCGTCGACGATGTAGCGCATGCTGATACCGGGCATGTTTTCCTCCATTGTGGTCTTCGTTGTCTTGATCTGATCGTCCCCTCACCGGATATGCAGAATTCTCCTGTGCCCAAGATACGTCGCTTCGAAACTCGATTATGCGCCCGTTTCAAGTTTTTTATGCATCTCTTATGCCAAATCGCTGAGCACCTGCCGCCGCCAGCAGCAGGACATCCCTCCACGACGGCGCCTTCCAGGCGATGAGCACCGGGGGGTCGCCCAGCCTCATCCTCAGATGCTCCGCAGATATCTTTTCTTCGGTCATGCCCTTGAGGTGCTGCCAAAGGACGAAACTGGCCGGCGGCGCCGATACCTCGTCTATGGCGACAGAATATATATTCGTCACAGTGTATAAGTTTAATCTAAAATATAAGCTTCTGTCCCTAGTTATCGGATTTCATTACAAAAGTTTAATTTTTATTTCAGTTTCTGTTCATCTTTTCGGTCCTAGTTTGGTCACGTGCCCAACATGAGGAACCCCAATGAAAAAGATTTTTGCAGCTCTTCTTTCCGCCTCCTTCCTTCTTGCCCCGATGGTTGTTTCCCATGCCAGCGCCGACGATTATCGCCGCCCGCCTGTCGTCGTGCAGAAGAAGGTGGTCGTCAAGAAGACGGTCGTCCGGTCGCACTGGAAGAAGGGATACCGCGTCAATGCCAGCGAGCGTCGCCGGTTCTCCGATGTCAACGACTACCGCCGCTACCGGCTCGCGCCTCCGCCACGCGGCTATCGCTGGGTGCGGGCCGATAACGACTACCTGCTGATCGGCGTCACCAGCGGCGTCATCTCCAGCATTATTGCCGGTCGCTGATCGGTCGATAAATCAGGAAAGGGCGGCTTCGGCCGCCTTTTTGACTCTGGGAGGGCGTGTAGCAGTTTCGCGCCCTTCCTCCTTTTCTTCAGCTGGCGGCGGTTATGACCCGCTTCAGGGTTGCCTGCGCAACGGCATGACCCGTTCAGCAATGATGCCGAGAAAACCTCTTGGTCTTCCGACTTCAGCGTCGGTATCCTCCACATGCGTAAACGGATGAAGCCCTTCGATCGGCGGCAGCGGTTCGCATTCGGTACAGACGCAAAGAGTGCGTTTGATTGCCTTCGCCTTCATGCCGCCTGCCTGTTCCAGCTGGCAAAAGGATCGGGCAGGTCGCGCCAGCGCTCGGGCGCGAAGGCGTCTGTCCTGATAAGACAGGCGTCGAGTTCCTTCCTGATCCAGGCTTCGTCCATCGGATCGGCACCGATGAAAACCATTTCCTGGCGGCGGTCGCCCCAGACGGGGTCGAGATAGGGGCCGATGGCGCGCATGAAGGCCGGTTCCTCAGGCCATTGTTCGCGGGGTACGGCCGCCCACCAGAGACCCATCTTGCCGGTGCGCACGATCGCGCCCGCCTGGCTGATCTCGCCGACATGGTGCGGGCGGGTCGCCAGCCAGAAGAAGCCCTTGGCGCGCACCACGCCTGGCCATGTCCGATCGAGGAAGGCCTGCAGCTTTGCCGGATGGAAGGGCCGCTTCTCGCGATAGACGAAGGAGCGAATGCCATATTCCTCGGTCTCCGGCACGTGATCGCGGAAACCGTGCAGTTCCTTGTACCAGAGCGGATGGGTCTCGGCCTTGTCTATATCGAAGCGGCCGGTGCCGAGCACGTCTTGCAGGGCGATCTTGCCGAAATCCGCCTCGATCAGCTTCGCATCCGGGTTGAGACCGGTGACGATCTTGCGCGCAGTGTCGCGCTCTTCCTTGGTTGCCGTGCCGATCTTGTTCAGCACCACGACGTCGGCAAATTCGATCTGCTCGACCAGCAGGTCGACGATGGTTCTGTTGTCGCCGTCGCCTGCCGTTTCGCCACGGTCGGCGAGGAAATCGGCCGAGGCATAATCGGCGAGCAGGTTGGCGGCATCGACGACGGTCACCATGGTGTCGAGCCTTGCGACGTCTGAATGGCTCTGGCCGTTCTCGTCGCGGAATTCGAAGGTGGTGGCGACGGGCAGGGGCTCGGCGATGCCGGTCGATTCGATCAACAAGTAATCGAAACGACCCTGATCGGCGAGCTGGCGCACCTCCTTCAGCAGATCGTCGCGCAGCGTGCAGCAGATGCAGCCATTGGTCATTTCGACCAGCTGCTCTTCTGTGCGGGAGAGATTGGCGCCGCCATCGCGCACCAGGGCGGCGTCGATATTCACCTCGCTCATATCGTTGACGATGACGGCGACGCGCAGACCCTCGCGATTGGTCAGCACGTGGTTGAGCAGCGTCGTCTTGCCGGCGCCGAGGAAGCCTGAAAGCACCGTGACGGGAAGTCTGTTGTTCATGGGAACCCTCATAAGATACTATTTAATGTTATATCATTACGTTTGTCGCGCCGAAAAAAGGCGGAACGGGGTTGTCCGCCTTTTTCCGCCTCAGCTCTCCCAGGGGCGTCGCTTGTCCGGCAGGACGCGCGGAGCGGCGCATGAGAGTCATGCGCTGGAGAGGCAGTCCTTCATGCTGTTGGCGATGCCGCGCATGAGGGTGAAGTAGAGATCGGGACCGGCCTTCAGCGTGGCAGCCTCCGGATCGAGCACGCCTGACTTGGCGCTCGTGCCCTCGATGACGACATCGATCAGGCGCGGCTCGAACTGCGGTTCGGCAAAGACGCAGGTGGCGCCGAGTTCGCCGACCTTGCGGCGGATTTCCGAGACGCGCTCGGCGCCGGGAATGGTTTCCGGACTGACGGTGATCGAGCCGGCGACCCGGATGCCGTAGCGGTGCTCGAAATATTGGTAGGCGTCGTGGAAGACGATGAAGGGCTTGTCCTTGACGGGGGCGACGGTGGCGGCGATCTCTTTGTCGAGCGCCGTCAGCCTGTCGTCCAGCGCCTTGGCGTTCGCCTGATAGGTCAGCGCATTGGCGGGATCGGCGGCGACCAGCGTCGTGGTGATCTCGCTCGCCATGGCCTTGGCATTCATCGGGTCGAGCCAGAGATGGGTGTCGAATGCGCCATGGTCGTGATCGTCGTGCCCGTGGTCATGATCAGCTTCGGCGCCATGCGCGGCTTCGGCCTCATGATGACCGGAAGCACTATCGTGCTCCGGGGAAGCACTATCGTGCTCCGGGGAAGCACTATCGTGCTCGGGGGCATCATCATGCGCTTCGAAGGCGCCGCCTTCTCGGAAGGGCAGCTTGACCAGACCGGGGGCGTCGTCGAGCGCGGCGATGCTGGCATCCGAACCCAGCGCCTGCAGCGGCTTTTCGAGAAAGGCCTCGAGGCCGGGGCCGACCCAGAAGATCACTTTGGCATCCTGCAGCGCGCGGGCATTGGAGGGCTTCAGACTATAGGTATGCGGGGAGGCGGAGCCGTCGACGATCAGCTCCGGTTCGCCCACACCCTGCATGATCGCCGCGACCAGCGAATGGATCGGCTTGATCGAGGTGACGACGACAGGCGCATCGGCCGCTCGCATGGTTCCGGCAAAGAGCAGGGCCGGGATCGCCAGCGCCGGGATCGCCGCCATCGGGATTACGGAGGCCGGCATTTTAAGGACAAGCCCCAAGGCGCGTTTCATCGATATGCTCCGCTTGAATAGCAATTGTTATGTTATTACATCAATTGCGTTATGCTATAACGTGTGCAATAGCAGGACGCAACAGCACTTTCGGAAAATTTGATGCTCTCTCCCGCAAAGACCCCCGCTGGTATCAGGACCGAACCGCTGGTTTCGCTTGAAGATGTCGGCATTCTGCGCAACGGCCGCTGGCTGGTGCGCGGGGTCGATTTTTCCGTCGCGCGCGGTGAGATCGTCACGCTGATCGGGCCGAACGGCTCGGGCAAGTCGACCAGCGCCAAGGCGGCGATCGGTGTGTTGAAGCCCGACGAGGGCAGGGTGGAGCGCAAAGCCGGCCTTAAGGTCGGCTATGTCCCGCAGAAACTGTCGATCGACTGGACGCTGCCGCTTTCGGTGCGCCGGCTGATGACGCTGACAGGACCGCTGCCGGAGCGCGATATGCTCTCGGCGCTCGAATCCGCCGGCATTGCCCATATGCTCGATGCGGAGGTCCAGCACCTCTCCGGCGGCGAATTCCAGCGGGCGCTGATGGCCCGGGCGATTGCCCGCAAGCCCGATCTGCTGGTCCTCGACGAGCCGGTGCAGGGGGTCGATTTTTCCGGCGAGATCGCTCTCTACGACCTGATCAAGTCGATCCGCAATGCGACGGGCTGCGGCATCCTGCTGATCTCGCACGACCTGCATGTCGTCATGGCCGAAACCGACACGGTCATCTGCCTCAACGGCCATGTCTGCTGCCGCGGCACGCCTGAATCCGTCAGCCGCAGCCCGGAATATGTGCGCCTGTTCGGCAGCCGGGCGGCGCAGACGCTGGCCGTCTATAGCCATCACCACGATCATACGCACCTGCCGGACGGCCGGGTGCAACATGCCGATGGCACGGTCACTGATCATTGCCACCCCGACGATGGCCATCACGCGCATGAGCATGGTCATGAACATGGTCACGATCATCCTGACCATGCCCATCCGCACGCGCATGAAGCGGGAGAGCGCCATGCTTGACGATTTCTTCGTGCGCGCCATCCTTGCCGGCGTCGGCCTGGCGCTGACGACGGGGCCGCTCGGCTGCTTCATCATCTGGCGGCGCATGGCCTATTTCGGCGATACGATCGCCCATTCGGCGCTGCTCGGCGTCGCACTGTCGCTGCTCTTCGAACTCAACCTGACACTGGCCGTCTTTGCCGTCGCCGCGCTCGTGTCGGTGCTGCTGCTCTTCCTGCAGAAGCGCCAGGCGCTGTCGGCCGATGCGCTGCTCGGCATCCTCTCGCATGCGACCCTTGCGATCGGCCTCGTCATGGTCGCCTTCATGAGCTGGGTGCGGATCGATCTCATCGCCTTCCTGTTCGGCGATATCCTCGCCGTTTCAACGACCGACATCGCGCTGATCTGGGGCGGCGGGCTGTTCGTGCTCGTGGCAATGGCCTGGCTCTGGCGACCGCTCCTGGCTGCGACCGTCAATGCCGAGCTCGCCGAGGCCGAAGGACTGAAGCCGGAGCGGGCGCGGCTGTTCTTCATGCTGCTGATGGCCGTCGTCATTGCCATTGCCATGAAGATCGTCGGCATCATGCTGATCACCTCGCTGCTGATCATACCGGCGGCTGCGGCGCGGCGCTTTTCGCCAACGCCGGAGATCATGGCAGTGCTCGCCTCGTTGATCGGCGCTATCGCCGTCGTCGGCGGTCTGTTCGGTTCGCTCACCTACGACACGCCCTCCGGCCCCTCGATCGTGGTCGCGGCACTGATCCTCTTCATTCTCAGCCTGCTTCCCGTCAGGCGCCGCGCGGTCATGCAAGGACAAGGCTCATGACGACACCGCAATTGACCAAGAACCAGTCGCTTGTTTTCGACGTGCTCGAAAAGGCCGAAGGGCCGCTCAGCGCCTATACCATCCTCGACAAGCTGCGCGACCACGGTTTTCGCGCGCCGCTACAGGTCTACCGGGCGCTGGAGAAGCTGCTCGAATATGGCGTGGTACACCGGCTCGAAAGCATCAACTCCTTCGTCGCCTGCGCCCATCCGGGCGACGACTGCCACAGCCACGGCATCGTCGCCTTCGCCATCTGCGAAAGCTGCGGCCAGGTGACGGAGTTTCACGACCACGAGGTCGACCACCGACTGATGGAATGGGTGCGGGGGCAGAAGTTCAAGCCTGAAAAGACGACGATCGAGATCCGTGGTTTGTGCGAGGCCTGCGCGGCGTAATCGGTTCAGGTGCCGTAACCATCCGCCCCCGTCCTTCGAGGCTTCAGCCTTCGGCTTCCGCACCTCAGGATGAGGGCTAATCGGTGAGCCGTGCGGTTGGCAGGTTGATCGGGTCTCCGTCACGGTGATGCGCGATCCTCTCTCCAGCCTCATCCTGAGGTGCCCCGCAGGGGCCTCGAAGGACGGGGCTGGCCGCCAGCGTCCATCCGGCGAGTTCTCTTGAACTGAAACTTTCGAGGCGGCGCTCTCGCCGCTGGCAAGTGCAGATCCCGGCGCTATGTTTGCCTGAGAACCCAAGCCAGGGGCGATCGCGTGACGAAGACCGAACTCGCGGAGATATACCGCGGCTACATCGCCTGCTTGAACAGGCAGGACTGGCCCAATCTCGGGCAGTTCGTTAGCGACGATGCGGTTCATAACGGCCGGCGGCTCGGGCTGCCGGGTTACGTCGCCATGCTCGAGCGGGACTTCGAGGAGATTCCCGATCTTTATTTCAAGGTGCTGATGCTTCTTTGCGATCCGCCATACATCGCCTGCAGGCTCGGCTTCGATTGCAGGCCGAAGGCAAAATTCCTTGGCCTCGATGTGAACGGCAGACGCGTTTCCTTCACCGAGAACGTCATCTACGAATTTCGCGGCGGCAAGATCGTCGAGGTCTGGTCGATCATCGACAAAGTGGCAATCGAAGCCCAGCTTCGAGGTGGGCAGAGGCCCAACGAGATGGAGTGATTGGCGTGTTCGATGCAGAGAGCCTTGTCCCTCGTGACAAGCATGACATTGCCGCTCTTTCTGGTATCGAGAGCGCTGGTTATCCTGCGATCGCTCCGATCCTGGATGACTTGTTGGCGTGGACCGCGGACGGCAACTGGCCTATTGCGCAACCCATGGCTCGCTTTCTAGTCACACTTGGAACGCCAATTGGTGATCCGCTGTTGCGCGTTCTCCGAGGAAAGGACTCCTCTCAAAAGTATTTCTGCTTTCAACTGATTGTCAAAAAACTGTCGGTCGAAGTTCTTCGAGCGCTTGAGAACGACCTCCAGAGGCTGGCAGATCGACCGAGCAAGACGGACCAGTTGGAAGGGGTGGACGAGTTGGCCCGCGAAGCGCTGCAGCGCTTGCATTCATAGTGTCTGGCAGCGCTTTTGCTGATCGTCTTCTCGGACCAAGTTGAGGATGAATGCCATCAATGTGATGTGGAAGCGCGATTTTGGTGCGCTTTTGATCAGATGATGGCGACGCGCTCGCCGAAGGGCGTGTCGTCGTCGAAATTGCGGGTGCCGATCCGATCGCTTTCGCCTGACAAGGCCGGCTGTTCCGCCTGTTCTCCTGCCTCTTCCCCGTCGTCCGATGCCGCATGCCGGTGCGGCTTTTGCGGATGCTCCTCGTTTTCGACGATCAGATCCGCGTGCGGGATGAGACCACTTACGGCCTCCTTCTCCACGGCCTTCTTCGTTGCCAGCTGATCGGCGGTGATCTGCGACTGGCGGACGGCGACCCAGGCATTGTCGGGTTCGGAGCCGATCGAGGTGCTGGTGCCTACCTTGGTGGGCTCGGACGCGGCCGTGGCGGAGATAGGGTTGATCGCATCGACCATGAGATTCTCCAGCTGAAATAGGATGTTTTAGGCCGGATCAGTCTAAAACCTGAATCCTGTTCTAAATTAAAGAGTTAGAGCATGATGTCATCCGAAAACCGCTTACACTTTTCGGCATCATGCTCATGGCGAACCGGCGAACCAGCCACCCGCTTCCCGGGATGAAAACGGCGCGGTCTTCGGGCCAATCAGGGAGACATATCGAGCCCGCGCCGAAAAACACAAGGGGACATTGACGTGACTGCCACCTCAGACAATGACGAAATCGGTAGCAGCTTGCGGGAAATTCGACGAAGAATTGTGTGCCCAAGGGGGTGCTCGGCGCGTGGTTAATGTAAGAATCGGAAACACTTTGTGACTAAGTGTCTCCAAAAGCTGCGTTTTTTGACTTGCTGCGCGCGAAGACATGACGGATATTGTTTAAACGTTGAGGAAGCCGTCATGATCAGAATGATTGAAAACCCTGCCGAACTGGCTGGCGAAGATATCACCGGCAAATATATTCTCCGGAGGCTGAACTATCACTGGTTCGCCTACGGCAAGGCCGCTATCGTGACCGCCTGCAAGGGAACGATCCTGCAGCTCGAGCGGGAAGAGACGGTCTATTCCGAGCGTTGGGGACGTCGCGCCTATACGGGCGCCGGCAGGCGTTATCCCGGTGGCATCTGTCCGATTTCTGCGGTCGCCTGCGTTTGCGATACGCCTGATGACGTCAATGCCGTCATTCAGCTGGATGTCGAAGCGCAGGACGAATTCTATCAGCTGATCGCCAAGGCCGAAGCCAGGGTTCAGGCTCTTGCCTCATCCTCACGAAACAGCCAGTTTCTCGAAGCCGCCGAGTAAGGCGATTTTTTCAATGAAATCCGCCATGCGCAGCGTCCTTCTGTGCGTCTAAGAGGACGCTCGGCGCTGTAATGGAACGGAGAGCGATCATGACGCAGCGGGACACTCGGCCCGGTCACTCATTCGCCGCGGCGCCATCGCTCGGATCGCTCGCCATCACCATTGCCGTGATGTTTGTAGCGCTGTTCTGGCCGGCCGGCACGCTCGACTGGCCGCGCGGTTGGATTTTTCTCGGCCTGTTCCTTGTGCTGACTTCTGTCGCAATCATCTGGATCTGGCGGACGAATCCGGAGCTGTTTGCGGCGCGCAGCCGATACCAGAAGGGTACCAAATCCTGGGACGCCGTGGTGGCGACGCTGACGATCATTCTCTTTGCCGCCATTCTTCCGGTGGGCGCATTCGACGACGGACGTTTCCACTGGGCGCCGCAGCCCGATTGGATCGTCTTTATAGGCTATCTCCTGATGACATCAGGTTATCTCGGCCTGACCTGGGCGCAATCGGTCAACCGGCATTTCGAGCCGACGGTGCGCATTCAGACCAACCGCGACCACAAGGTGATCGACACCGGACCCTACGCCGTAATCCGCCATCCCGGATACGCAACTGCCATCGTGCTCAGCGCCGGCATGGCGCTGTCGCTTGATCGCTCTACGCGCTGATCCCCGCCGGCCTGCTCGTCGTCGTCCTCTTCGGCCGCACGCTCGGCGAGGAGGCCGAACTGCGCAAGGGCCTCGAAGGCTATGCGGAGTACATGGAGCGTGTGCGGTGGCGGTGGATTCCGGGAGTCTGGTGAGCGGCTCAGCGGGTCTGCCCTTCGCTTGCGCTCAGTGCATTCGCGGCTTCGCCGCTCACCCCCTCATCTGCCTGCCGGCATCTTCTCCCCGCCGGGGAGAAGCGGAATCGTGGGTGGCGTCTCGCCCCTCCTTCGGATGAGGGGGGCGAGGAGCAAAGAGCGGCGAGCGCCTTGAGCGTAAGTGAAAGGCAAATGAGGGATATATTCCCGGAGAGGAACTCTCTCCGATCACCCGATCTGCCTGAGATCCCTGGCGAAGCGTTGCCAGTTGGCGACGTAGTTTTCTGCCGAGCGACGGATGGCCTCGATTGCTGCCTTGTCGAGCGTGCGCACTGCGCGGGCAGGTGCGCCGACGATCAGGGAGTTGTCGGGGAATTCCTTGCCTTCGGTGACCAGCGCATTGGCGCCGACGAGGCAGTTGTTGCCGATCTTCGCACCATTCAGGATGGTCGCGCCCATGCCGATCAGCGTGTTGTCGCCGATGGTGCAGCCGTGGAGGATGGCGTGATGGCCGATGGTGCAGCCGTTTCCGATCGTCAGCGGGAAGCCCATATCCGTATGGGCCATGACGCCCTCCTGGATGTTGGTGCCTTCGCCTACTGTGATCGGCTCGTTATCGCCACGCAGCACGGCGCCGAACCAGATGCCGGCATTCTCGCCGAGCTCGATCTGGCCGATGATGTTGGCATCCGGTGCGATCCAATAGAGGCCGGCGGCGGGCAGTTTCGGCGTCGAACCGCCAAGCGCGTAGACGGGCATTGCTTTCTCCTCAGACGACCTCGATCGACAGGGTGGCGACGCCGTCGATGCCGCAAGTGATGCGATCGCCCCTGGCCACCGCGCCGACGCCGGCGGGCGTGCCGGTCATGATGATATCGCCGGCTGCGAGAGTGAAGAGCTTCGATAGTTCGGCGATGATCTCCGGCACCTTCCAGATCATCTGGTTGAGATCGCCGTCCTGCACGCGCTTGCCGTTCTGTTCCAGCCAGATCTTTGCCTGCGCGGGGTGACCGAGGCGGCTGGCCGGAACGATCGGGGAGATAGGGGCGGAATGTTCGAAGGCCTTGCCGATCTCCCAGGGACGACCAAGCTTCTTTGCCTCGCCCTGGAGGTCGCGGCGGGTGAAGTCGATGCCGACGGCATAGCCATAGACGCAATGGAGCGCGTCCGCAGCCTCGATGTTTGCGCCGCCTGATTTCAGCGCCAGCACGCATTCCACCTCGTAATGCACGTCGTTCGACAGTGACGGATAGGGAAAGGCATTGCCCGCCGGCAGCAGGTTGTCGGCATTCTTCTGGAAGAAGAAGGGCGGTTCGCGACTGGGATCATGGCCCATCTCGATCGCATGGTCGGCATAGTTGCGCCCGACGCAATAGACGCGACGCACCGGAAAACGCTCGGCGCTGCTTTCGACCGGCAACAACACCGGTTGCGGAAGCGGGATGACGGTGGCGGGATCGGACATTGGCGGGCTCTTCCTGTTCGAGTCTTGCTTTGCGGTCATCTTAGACGGAAATCGGCGCGCCGGGGAAGCGTCCTTGGCCGGCGCCTGGAGCATTGACGCTATCATTATCCAGCGGTATCGTTACCGACATGAACAGGACTTTTGCAGTTTCGACGACGTCTACGACCACCGCGCCGCGGTGGGTGGTAGACGCGTGAACTGAATTCCGTTCATTGCTGCTGAACCAACCCGCCGGAAACGAGCGGGTTTTTTGTTCCGCTCGTCTCCCGTATTCGAGGACGAGATCGTGGACGATATCCAGAAACATGTTCTTGCGGAGCGGGCGCTGGCCGTCGCCCGCCACTGCATCGCCAGCCGCTATGCCGGGGCGGCATTCGCCTATGTCACCGGCTCCATCATGCGCGGCGAAGGCACCGTCTTTTCGGATATCGACTTGGTCGTGGTGTTCGCGTCGCTCGAAAGAGCCTGGCGGGAATCGTTCACCGCGGACGGTTTCCCGGTCGAGGCCTTTGTCCACGATCCGCAGACGCTGGCGCATTATCTCCATCAGGATGCCGACAGCGGCTATCCCATCATGGCGAACATGGTCGCGACAGGCTGTATAGTGGGATCGGATATCGACAGCGCGCGCGTCATCCAGGCAAAGGCGGCAAGTATGCTGGCGGCAGGACCGAAACCTCTTGCCGGGGCAGACTACGACTTGCTGCGCTATCAGGTCACCGATCTGGCCGACGATCTGCGAGGAACGCGACCGCCCGAAGAGATCGCCGCCATTGCGGCGCTGCTCTATCAGAAGCTCGCCGACCTGATGCTCCTTGGACGTGGTGCGTGGGCTGGCCGGGGAAAGTGGGCGCCGCGTCTGATGAGAGAGCTCGACGCGCAATTGGCGGCCGAATTCGACGCGGCGTTCAGTCTGGCGGCTGCGGGTGACGGCGCCCTATTTTTGGCTTTGGCCGATCGAGAGCTTGCCTTGCATGGCGGCCGCTATTTCGAGGGGTTCAGACAGGACGCGCCGCTGGAAGCGCGCCGCCTGGAATAATTTTGGTATCAGTCACATTGCCGCGTTTTGAAGATTGGAGGGAAGATGCTTGAGTATGAATTCAAGGGTGCCTTGCCGTCGGCGGCAAGGCGTACCGCCAGATTGCGCCTCAGAATTCCCGCGGAAGGGGATGTCGACTTCCTGATCCGACTTTTTTCGCGGCCGGAATTGGTCGCCCACCGACCGGTGCCGCGGCCTGATACGCCGGAGGAAAGTACAGCGCGGCTTGCGCGCGACATCGGGCATTGGAAGGACCACGGATTCGGGCGTTGGGCAATTGAGGCAAACGGTGCGTTGATCGGTTTCGGCGGCGTGACCGTTTCGGAAGAATTTGATGGCCTCAATCTTTCCTATCATCTGCAACCAGAAAGCTGGGGGCAGGGATATGCCACGGAATTGGTCCGGGAAACGCTGACCTTTGCGTTTGATGATCTGCATGCCGACTGGGTGATCGGCTTGGTTCGTCCCGTCAATGCCGCCTCGAAGCACATTCTCGAGAAATGCGGCTTCACTTTCAAGCGCGAGGTGATGCTGCATGGCGCGCCGACCAACATGTACGCCTTTGGCAAAACGAGCGGCTCATGAACGAACATCCGTGCGCAATTATCAGGCGTGACGAGACGTCGCCGCCAGTCATTCCTCGCCGGATTCGGCCAGCGCATCGCGGATGATCGCGTAATAAGGGGCAAGCTCGGGGATATCGGCGGCCAGCCTGTCGAAGGCGGGGTTGGATGGCGCAAGCGTGCCGGCGTATTTCGCTTGCGTGAAGGCCCGATGGGCGGCAAGGGCCTCGGCGTCGGCCGTGTGCACGATGGTATAGACGGGCGAGGGTACTGTGCGGCCCTTGACGATGATGCGGTCGAGCTCGACCACGGTATAGATGTCGGCGACCAGCCTTGCCGTCTCCTCGCCGAGCAGCAGGGCCACGCCATAATTCTTCGAGGCGCCTTCGAGGCGGGAGGCGAGGTTGACGCTGTCGCCGAGGCAGGAATAGTCGAAGCGGCGGGTCGAACCCATGTTGCCGACGATGCATTCGCCGGTGTTGATGCCGACGCCCATCTTCAAGACGTGGGGCTTGCCGCCGCGTGCTGCGGCTTCCCGTTCCAGTTCACGGTTGAGGTTCGAAATCGCGGCCTGCATGGCGAGCGAGGCTTTGACTGCGTGGAGCGCATGCTCGGGATCGTCGAGCGGCGCATTCCAGAAGGCCATGATGCAATCGCCCATATATTTGTCGATCGTCCCGCCATGATCCATCACCACGTCGGAAAGTGGCGTCAGCAGCCGGTTGATCAGGCCGGTCAGTTGCTCCGGGTCGTCCTTCAGCGTCTCGGCGATGGTGGTGAAGCCGCGCACGTCCGAAAACAGCACCGAGAGCGTGCGCCGCTCGCCGCCGAGCTTCAGCTGCGAGGGATCGTTCGACAGGCGCTTGACGAGGTCGGGCGAGATATATTGGGCAAAGGCGCGGGTGATTTGGCGCTTGTTGCGGCGCTCCTCGGCAAAATCGAAGGCGGCCTGGCCAAAGACGACAGAGATATAGGCGACCGTCGGGCCAAGCGGCGAGACGAAGATATGGGCTAGCCGCATACCGGCGGCACTGACGGCGGCGAAGGCAAGGAGGGCCGCCGCGCTTGTCACGATCGTCAGCCATCCCGTCGAGCGCCAGACGGTGGCGGCGGCCAGCAGCACCGATATCAGGATGCAGGCAGCGACAGCAGGCAGCCGGGCTTCCGCGATCGACAGGCCGCTGCGGATATTGTCGTAGATCGTCGCCTGGATCTCGACGCCGGAGACGAGCCTGCCGGTATGAACGGTGTAGGGCGTCGCAAAGGCATCGACGCCACCCTTGTCGATTGCCGGCGCATTCTGCAGGCTGAGGCCGACCAGCACGACACGGTCCTTGAAATAATCCGGCGGCAGCAGGTTCTTCGGGTCGAGCGCCTGGTAGTAGGAGACGGTGGGATAGGAGCGGGCCGGGCCGAAGGACTGGATGAGCCGGCCGGCCGGCAGAGTCTCGGGGGCGACGCCGGCGACCTTGGCCAGCATGGTGGCAAAGCCGTCCTCATAGCCCGGGATGCGCCGGAACGTGCCGTCGCCGCTGAGTTCGACGGAGGCGATGCCGGTCACCGCACCCGCCTCGGTCAGCTGCGGCAGGGGTGTGGCGCGGATCAGCTGCGAGGCCTGTGGCGTTTCGATCAGCGTTTCGTCGCCGGCAAGCACGACATCGGAGCCGACCGCTTCGGTGATTGCGGCATCATTATCAGGGTTCGAGGGTTCGGCCATGATGATGTCGAGGCCGATGACGCGGGCGCCGGCGGCGCGCAGCTGGCTGATGAGCTCGGCATGCAGGCTGCGCGGCCAGGGCCATTGCGCATTGATATCGGCAAGCGAGGGTTCGTCGATCGCGACGATTACGGGTCCGCCGGGCGGCGGACGGGGATCGTCGACTGTCGAGAGATAGTCGAAGCTTCGGAGCTCCAGCAGCGACCAGGCGGGCAGGCGCGATAGAAACGAGATGGCGATCAGCGTCGTCAGCGACAGCACGAGCAGCCTGAGATGGCGGCTCCCGGTCTGCCCTGCCTGCCGCGACTTCTCCTGCGGCCGCATCAGAAGCGAACTTTGAGCGTGCCCTTGAAAGCGCGGCCCCAGCCGGGCACGCCGGGCGTGATCTCGAAGTCCTCATCGAGCAGGTTATAGGCGGCTGCCTCCAGCTCGATGCGCTTATCGAACGGTTCCCAGACCAGGTGGGCGTCGAGGCTCCAGTAATCGTCGAGCTTGGTGCCAAACCGATCGCCATCGCGCTCGCCGATATAGTTGGCGGCCACCGTGGCCTTGACCTTGGCTTCGTTGACCCAGGCCAGCGCAATCTGGCCTGAGTTCTGCGGTATGAACGGAAGAGGGCCGCCATAGATCGGCTCGAGCGGATCCCTGTTTTCCGAATCCATATAAGCATAGGTAGCCGAAAGGCCGAAACCATGGCCGAGCACGACGTTTGCGGTGACGGCAGCGCGATCGATGCTGCCGCGCGAGATCGGCAGGCTGGTATCCGACGGAAGCGAGATCATCGGAAAATCGATCGAGAAATCATGCAGCTCCTGGTGCTGATACTCGACCGAGGTGAAGAATCGATCGGTCCATTCGGCATCCCACTGCAGGGCGACCGTATCCGTGTAGCCCTGCGGATTGGCGGAAAACTGGTTAGCCTGAAGCCCGAGGACGCCGATGGGGGCAAGGGTCGGAATACCAATATCAAAGCTCTGACGCATGAAGGCAGCACGCAGCCAGTGGTTTTGAACCGGCGCCCAGGCGAGGCCGAAGCGCGGCTCCAGCCGGGTGATGTCAATGCCGTCGCCCTCCAGGCGGGTTGCGAACACAGCGTATTCGCCCTTGAGATCCGGCGTGATCTCATGCAGCACATCGATATAGCCGCGGCCGATATCGATCGTGTTCTCTGTGCGATCGGTAGGGGCTGTCAAGCCTAGGAGCGTCGTATCGACGGTGCTGCTGGCATCCAACCAGCCGCCTTCGAGGCCGTAGCGAAATGTCAAAGGCCCGGTACCTATGGAATGGCTCAAAGCGCCGATATAAGTTTGGGATTCGGTCTCCTGAGTGACGTTGGTAAAGGGAATGATGAAGGGAACCCCTCTGCCGATAAACACTGGGTCCAGGTCGACATCAAGCACGCTGTTCGTATTCGATTTGCTTCCTGAATAAAGCAGTGCTCCGTTCAACACGTTTTCATACGCAAACGTGTGGCTCCAGCCGATTCCGGCATATGTGCTTTCTCGTACAGTCTCCTCTGTTGTGTAGAGAGGCAGCGGGATAGGGACACGGAACAGGAGTTCCATGAACCCGGTGTTTGACGATAACGCGTTCAGTGTTCCATCATTCTTGCCGTGGTTGATGAAGGCTACCACGCGATCATCAGGCGTGACCGTTGCCGTCAGATAACCGTTGGCGCTCAGCAGCTTGTTATCCGTCTGGACACCGCCGAAATCCTGGTAGTCGCGGTCGAGCGCCAGCTCTTCCCAGGTCAGGTTGCCATAGAAGCTGATCGGGATCGTCGCGTTCGAATAACCTTGGATATCGGCCTCGCCGATGCGTCTCGTATGGCCGTCGACGCTGTTGATGCCGCCGCCGAGCGAGCCTTCGATGAAGGGCACGTCAAACAGGGTTACCGAGCGCGAGCGGCCGGAAAGCATGTGCGGCGAAAGCAGCAGGCCCTGGATGAAGGATGAATAGCTCGACGCGTTGCCGCGGTTCTGGATGATATTGTCGTCGCTGAAGCTGGTCGCGTTGACGAAAGGAAAGATGCTGCCCTTGATCGACTGATCGATATAACCGGTGCCGTTGAAAGGATCGAAAACGGCATCGCCGTAATAGCGGCCCCAGGCATCCAATCCTTGCAGGCGGAAGGCGTCGTTCAGTGTCGATCCGGCGCTCGCATTGGCGCCGAGCGAGCTGTAATCGCCGCCGCGGGCGCGCGAGCGGCGCAGGAATTCCTGCGCGTTGCGGATCGCGCCGTCTGAATCATAATCGTCGATATCGATCGCGGTGCGGAAGGACGAGATAACAGGATCGTCGTCGTCGAGACGGTTGGCGTTATCGAGCGCCTGCTCGGAGGGAAGCCGATCGCCCTTTTCGTAATGGGCGGCTGCAAGCATGAACTGCGACTGC
Organism: Rhizobium aouanii; assembly: GCF_037002925.1. Taxonomy (NCBI): domain Bacteria; kingdom Pseudomonadati; phylum Pseudomonadota; class Alphaproteobacteria; order Hyphomicrobiales; family Rhizobiaceae; genus Rhizobium; species Rhizobium aouanii. Next base: position 90,169 of record NZ_JBAMYD010000019.1, on the reverse strand, counting down.
GAATGCGCGGGATTGGCGGTGCTGGCGGCGAGCAGATCTGCCAGCGCCTTGTCGCGCTCGCCGGTCTGCAGGTAGTAGCGGCCACGCGCAAGCAGGGCGTGATCGAAGGATGGATCGAGAGCGATCGCGGTGTCGATTTCGCGCTTGGCCTCCTTCATGCGCGCTTGGTCGAGATAGAGGATCGCGAGGTTCGCGTGTAGCAGCGGGTCCTGCGGATCGAGCTCGATCGCCTTCTTGAAGGCCTTTTCCGCCTCGCCATTGGCATCGCGCGAACTCTGCAGCAGGCCGAGCGAATTCAGCGTGCCCGATGCGCCGGGGGCAAGCGCGATGGCGCGGTTCAGGTCCGCGAGCGCGCCGTTGATATCGCTTTCATAGGTTGCCTTGTAGCCTGCACGGGCCGACAGCGCCATCGGATGATCGGGGTCGAGCGCCAGCGAGCGTTCTATCGCTTCCTTCATCTGCTCACGGTCGTCGGTGAGCTCCGCCAGCTGGGCGCGGACCGCCGGCAGGGTCGGATCATCGGGATAGCGCTGCTCCGCTTTCTTTATGATCTCGAGCGCTGCGCGCGGATTTTTCAGGAAGCCTGTCGTATAGGCCTCCATGATCGCGCCATAGGGGCCGGTGGTGTTGGCCGGCGGCGGTTCGGCATGGGCGGGGTCGGCTAGCGAACGGGCGAAATAGCCGCCATATTGGGCCATGTTGCGGCGTGTCGGGTCGAGATGCGGCAGCGCCTTCTGAAAGAGCCTGGCGGCATCGCCGTAGCGCTTCTCCGAACCGGCGATGGTGGCGGCGATCAGGTCGACGCGCGCCTGCTGGGCTGCCGTCAGTTTGCGGTCGCGGATATTCTTCAGCGTTGCGGCTGCAGCCTGGCGTCCATCGAAGGCGCTCTGCACTTCGGCAAGTTCAAGCCAGTCTTCGGTGGTGCGGCGCTCCGGCGGCAGCCCTAACAGGCGGCGGCGTTCGGTCGCCATGCGGTCGGCCCGCAGCGGCGAAGTCGGCATCAGGTCGAAGCCGTCGCGCAGGTCCAGATAGAAGAGCATCTGTTCGCGGTCATCGGGATTGACGCTGATGATTTTGGTCGGCGCCTGGCCGATGGTCGCGACCGCCCCTTCGCCCTCGTTCACTTCGACGCTGCCCTGCGGGTTGCTGAGCGCCACGCGGCCTTCGAGCACAATCATCGATGTCTTGGCGCCCTCGACGGTCATGGTCCAGTCCGTGCCGCGGATGGCGGCGGCGGCGGCCGGTGTTTCCACCGTCAGGCTCTGGCCGCCACGCTCGGCGCGCGCCCAGATGGTGCCGGATTGGAGATTGAGCACGGTATCGCCGCCGGCCGCCATCTTCTTCACCTGCAGCGAGGAATTCCGGCCGAGGCGGACCTGAGTGTGGTCGGAAAAGACGATGGCGAGCTGGCCATTGGCATTGGTGCGCAGCACGTCGCCGGTCAGGAGATCCTGATTGATGTCGACAACACGCCAGTTCGACACGTCGATGAAGCGGACTTCCTCGCCGATCTTGCGTGCGATGACAGAGCCGGCGACCGGCGTAGCGCGCGGCACGGGATCGGCCATCGCCGGCGGCCCGAAACCGGGCACGGCAAACGCCAGCGCCATCCCGACGCGACAGATGTTACTGGAATAACCCCGCATGTCCTCGACCCCATACCCCGCTTCCCCTTTGTCCGTGTAGAGTGGAAAAGTCAAGCATGTTGCACACGTGTTCTTGCTTTCGTCGCGAAGTGTAATATCAGGGAAACACTTTAGGGGATGGAGTATTCAGGTGAGCGAATTCGAAAATGCCACTGAGGTTATGCTGAGCAAGCCCTCGAGCGGGGACGTTAGCACCGAGTATTTCGATCATATCAAGAAAATCAATGATATATTTTATGATCAAATCAAGATATCCGACCAAAAGGCTGCCTATATCTTTACTTTCATGCTCGCCTTTCTGGTGAGTTCCAGCGAGGTGAGGGCCGTGTTCAGCCTGGGGCGTTACACCGGCGGCACACCGGGCAGCATGCTCTTTTCCGGCCTGCTTGCCTCGGCCTCGGTCTTCTCGATCCTGTCGGCGATTCTTGTCGTGCTGCCGCGGCGTCTCGGCACCTCCACCTCGCTATTCTGGGGCGCCTGGCCTGATCATCGCGATATGTTCTTCGAGGCCGCGCTTCGCCGTGACGAGCGCTACCTCTTCGACCAATATCTCGAAAACGCCAACATTCTTTCGGCCATCGCCCGCAACAAATACCGCTGCGTCACCTTCGCGTTTCGTGGGCTGATGGTAAGCGTGATCGCCTATGTGCTGCTGTTGATTGCCGTGTGAGGGAGTAGACGGCGAAGCCAGCGAATGCGCTGAGCGCAGGCGGCCAAGAATGCAGGGCGCGCCGAGGCGCGCCCGCCCGTTCAATCTTCGATCTCGAGAACGAGCTCGAGCTCGATCGGCACGCCTAACGGCAGGCTGGCCACGCCGAGGACAATTCGGCCGGAGAGTTTGTCTTCGCCGAAGACCTGGAGCAGCATTTCGGATGCCCCGTCGGCGACCTTTGGGTGGTCGCGAAAATCGCCTTCGGTGGCGATATAGACGCCGAGCTTGACGACCTTCGCCACCCTGTCCAGCGAACCGAGATATTCCCTGGCGGCCGCAAGGGCGCTAAGGGTCGCTGCCTCGGCGGCCTTCCTGCCGTCTTCGGCCGTCAGCGCGCCGCCGACGCGGCCGATATAGCGGGGCTTGCGGTCGACGACCGGCAGCATACCGCTGAAGAAGACCAGCTTGCCGGTTCTGACCGCCTCGACATAGGCGCCCAAGGGCGTCGGCGGTGGGGGAAGGGCGATGCCGAGTTCCCGCAGCCGCCGTTCCGCGCCGGCTGCCTCAGCTTTCGCATGGCCTACCATTTGCCCAGATGTGCGCCGCCGTCGACGTGCAGCACCTCCCCGGTTATGCGCGGAGCTTCGGTGAGGAAGACGACGGCATCGGCGATCTCCTCGACGTTGGAAATGCCTGCCATCGGCGACAGCGTGCTCAGGAAGTCCTTCGGGTTGTCTTTGTGCAACGGCGTGTCGACCACACCGGGAGCGACGATATTGAAGCGAATTTTCTCGCTCGCATATTCCATCGCCAGGTTCTTGGAGATGGCGTTGATGCCGCCCTTCGTCATCATCGAGACTGAGGCGGAGAAGCCGGCGATCGGATGATCGGTCAATGGGGTGGTGATGCTGACGACGCTGCCGCCCGTTTTCTGCGCGAGCATCTGCCTGACGACCTGTTGGGTCAGGTGGATGAAGCCTTCGAGATTGGTCGAGGACAATTTCTGGAAGTCGGCCATCGTGAAATCGACGAACGGCTTAGCCAGGAAAATGCCGGCATTGTTGACGAGGCCGTCGATCGAGCCGAAGCGGTCGATTGCGGTCCTTGCCACCCGCGCTGCGGTTTCGGCATCGCCAATGTCGCCATCGACAAGCGCCAGCCTGTCCGAGGCTTGGAAAGCCTCCGAGGCGCTGACCTGGCGCGAGGTGGCGACGACATTGTAGCCGCGCTGGATGAAGGCGTTGACGAGGCCGGCTCCGATACCCTGGGAGGCGCCCGTGACGATGACTGTTTTTCTCGTAGTCATGCTGATCTCCATAATCTGGTTCGGGCAATGCGGGCCCTGCGGTTGCAAAGGCGGGGTTGCTCGAGATGGGGCTGCTGCGAATGCGCCTCCATCGGTTGTGGTTGTTTTCGCAAGGTGAATATGGCGAAAGCTCCATTACCTGATTAGATGGAAATATCTGGATTCTCTTTTGCGCCCATGCAAAAATCAGCGCATGGCCGATCTGAACGACATCGCCGTTTTCGTGAAGGTGGCGCAGTATGGCAGCTTCAGCCGCGCTGCCCATTCCCTCAGCATGCCGGTATCGACCGTCAGCCGGAAGGTGACGTCGCTGGAGGAGCAGCTCGGCGTGACGCTCATGCAGCGGACGACCCGCAAGCTGAGCCTGACCGCGCAGGGCCGGGCCTATTACGACAGGTGCAGCGAACCGCTCGCGCATCTCCTCGATGCCGAGCAGGCGCTCACCGAGACACAGAGAAAACCGGAAGGTCTGCTGAAGATCTCCGTGCCTGTGATCTTCGGGCAGGAGGTCTTCTACGAATTCATCTCATCCTTCCTGAAGACCTATCCCAATATCCAGGTCGATCTCTTCGTCACCAACCTGTTTCTCGATCTGATCGCCGAGAATGTCGATCTCGCCGTCCGCTTCGGCGAACTCAAGGATTCCTCCATCGTCGCCCAGCGGCTCGGCAAGAGCGTGCGCTATCTGGTCGCCGCACCGGACTATCTGAAGGGCAGGGTGCTTCCCTTGAAGCCCGAAGACCTGAAGGACCATCAGTGCGTGCTCTTGAACGGCCGCAACGGCGAGGCGGAATGGCATCTCGTGAGCCGTCGCAAATCGGTTCGCCTGCATGTGTCGGGGCCGGTATCGAGCCGGGATTTCGATGCGGTGAGCGCCTTCACCTATCGCGGACACGGCATCGGCCTGCTGCCTTCGACCTATTGCGACGAACAGATCAGAAGAGGCGAACTCGTCCGCCTGTTGCCGGACTGGTCGTCCGAGGAAATTTTCGTGCACGCCGTCTATCCCACGCGCCGCTTCCTGCCCTCCCGATTGCAGGTCTTTCTCGAGGCGCTGAAAGCATGGAAGACCCCCTTGTGGCTGCCCTTGCATTGAAGGCTTCCAATTCCATCACCGAAAATTGAAGCCGTGCGGGTGGGCGAGCGTCCAGTGTCCGCCAAGCTGTGTTAGAGTTCGCTGGCTTGGATGGCGCAGGGATTGGATTGCCAATGCTGACGACACTTGCGGTGCTTATGGGTCTTTCCGGCCTCGTCCCCATCGCGCAGGCGGGGGGAAGCGAGGTCGATGTGACCCTCGTGCTTGCTGTGGACACCTCGCGGTCGATGGACTTCGAGGAGATCGGCATCCAGCGCGAGGGTTATGTCGAAGCGCTCAAGCACAAGGAATTCATCGACGCGGTCAAGGGCGGGCTGACCGGTCGCATCGCCATCAGCTATTTCGAATGGGCAGGCTATGTCGTCCAGGATTCCGTCATCGACTGGCAGGTGATCGAGACGGAAGAGGATGCGATCGCTTTTGCCGATAAACTCGAAGCCCGGCCGATTGCCACGCAGCGGCGCACATCGATCTCCACCGCGATTGCCCAGGGCGCCAGCATGATCGTTTCCAGCCCCTTTCAGTCCAGGCGGCAGGTGATCGATGTCTCCGGCGATGGGCCGAACAATTCCGGCGATCCTGTCACCCCCGTCCGCGACAAGGCGGTGGAAGCCGGCATGATCATCAATGGCCTCGCCATCATGCTGCGGCCCTCCGATGCGCCCAACGGGCTCGATAAATATTATGCGGATTGCGTGATCGGCGGTCCCGGCGCCTTCGTGCTGCCGGTCCGCAAAATCGAGGATTTCGCCGTTGCCGTGCGCCGCAAGCTGGTACTGGAGATCAGCGGCTTTTCCCCGCCGGCGACGGTGCAGAAAACAGCCGGCGCCGAGACGGGTACCGACTGCCTGATCGGTGAGAAGCAGTGGCGTGATATTTTCGACCGTTGATACCAGAACAGGATGATCTTAGACCGGGTCGGCCTAAAATCTCAATCCTGTTCTGAATTACATAGTTAGAGCATGATGTCGTCCGAAAACCGCGCACACTTTTCGGCATCATGCTCTACCGGATCAGCGCGCCGAAATTATATCAGTCAGTATCTGGTAAGCGGCGGAGACGCGGTCCTCGTTGGGATAGTTTTTGTTGGCCAGAATGACGATACCGAGCCGCTCTTTCGGGACGAACGCGACATATGCGCCGAAACCATTCGTTGAGCCGGTTTTATTGATCCAGACATCGTCGCGCGGTTTCATTGCCGGCATCAGTTGCTTGACGGGAATGGTCTTGAGCATCGCGCTGGAATTGTTGTCCATCAACGTCGTCAATGTCGCAGGATAGGAATACTGTTCCCAAATAAGGTCCTGGGCCATCGCGCCGACATCGAAGTATGCCGTGTGCGTATTGGTGATCGCCTGCTGGAGCTTATCGTCCAATTCGACCAGTCCCATATTCGCGTCGATGAACCGGATCATGTCGCCTGCCGTGGATTTCACTCCATAGGCCTCGGACGAAAGAGTGGCGGGTGTCATCCGAGCCGGCTCGCCGCTTCGCTTGTAGCCTTGGGCATAGTCGGCCATTCTCGATTTCGGCACATTGATATAGGTGCTCGTCAGTCCGAGAGAAGGAAACAATTGGTCTTCCATAAGAGCTGCGAAATCTTTGCCCATGCTTTTCGCCGTTATATATCCGAGCACGCCGATGCTTGGATTGGCGTATGTTCGGTGCGTTCCGGCGGCATATGATGGTTTCCAGCCTGCGAAATACTCCATCAGCTGTTTTTCGGTTTTGACTTCATCGGGAACTTGCAGCGGAAATCCGCCAGCTGTGTGCGTGCCCAAATTCATCAGCGCGACATCGCCGAAGGGTCTTCCTTTCATCGCCGGAAGATATTTGCTTGCCTTGTCCGACAGCGAAAGTTGGCCGGTCACGTCCGCGTAAGAGGTGAGGGTGACTGTAAAAGTTTTGCTGATCGATCCCAGTTCGAACATGGTTGCAGGGGTGACGGGCCTGCCTGCGTCCGTCGACTCGACGCCGTAGTTGAAGATGTGGTTCTGTCCGTCAACGGTGATGGCAACGGCCATGCCCGGAATGCCGTATTTATCCATGACTGGTTTTATCGCGGCGTCCGAGATGGCTTTCAGTTTCAGCTCGTCAGCCGCAAAGCCACTTGTGGAAATGCATGTGGAGACCAATGCGGCCGATAGAATTCCTATCCAATCACGCTTCATTTCTTCATCCTCTAAAAGCAGCTTCATCAACGCAAAGGCGCATGAGGACGGCATTTAACGGCACTGTTTTGCAGCAGCAAACGATGATATCTCGGAGGAGATCCAAGAAAATCTAGGGCTAAGATGGTTCGCCAATTCCTCCCCTTAAATGGCCTGAGAGCTTTCGAAGCATCGGCAAGACATCTCAGCTTCACCCGTGCCGCGATCGAGCTTTGTGTTACCCAGGCGGCTGTCAGCCAGCAGGTCAAAAGCCTGGAGAAGCGATTGGGGGCTGCGCTTTTTCAGCGCCTCCCAAGAGGCTTGAAAATCACCGCAGAAGGCGAAGCTCTTTTGCCGACCTTGACCAATTCCTTCGATCAGATGGCGATTACGCTGGACCGGATTGAAGCCGGGCAGGTTCGGGAATTGCTGTTCCTGGGCGTGGTCGGGACGTTTGCCGTCGGCTGGTTGTTGCCAAGGCTTTCGGATTTTCAACGGCAGCACCCGTTCATCGATGTGCGCATTTCGACAAACAATAATCGCGTCGATATGGCGGCCGAGGGACTGGATTTTGCCATTCGCTTCGGAAGCGGCTCCTGGCACGGCACAGAGGCACTGCGTCTGTTCGACGCTCCGCTCTCTCCTCTGTGCACACCCAAATTGGCCGAGCGTTTAAGGTCGCCTGCAGACCTGGTCGAGGCGACGCTTTTGCGGAGCTACAGGGCGGACGAATGGAGCACGTGGTTCGCGGCAGCGAACGTTCCTCCGGCAGCACAGATAAACGCAGGTATCGTCTTCGACTCTTCGCTGGCGATGATGGAGGCGGCCCTGCAAGGGCTGGGGATCGCTCTGGCGCCGCCGTCGATGTTTTCCAGGCATTTGTCGTCAGGGGCTATAAGACAACCTTTTCCTACGACCATATCGTTGGGGAGCTACTGGCTAACCCGACTTCAATCAAGGCCGCCAACAGCGGCCATGCTCGCATTTTCCGATTGGATGACGTCGCAGATGTCTTCCGCATCTCAGTGACAGTTTCCGGCGAGCCGGAGGCCGAGATCATTCCGACGCTCGATGACTCAGCGTAAGCCTCGTTCCCTCCTCCTGCCATGCCTCTGCCGCTTTGCTTATGCCACGCAGATGCCCGGCACGGCGACCTTCTGGAAGAGGTGCGGGGAGGCGACCGCCGAGGACGGATAGGCCGAGAGCTTCGCTCGAAACTCCGGATGCGAGAATGCCGCACGGAAGTCGGCGGTCGATTCCCAGACGGCATAATTGAGATAAGCAGGACTTTCGCCGATGGCTCGATGCATCTGGGTCGAGATGAAGCCCGGCTGCCGTTTCATGAAGGCGGCATCGGCCTGCCAGGCATCAAGGAAGGCCTGCTCGTCGGCCTTGTCGAGGGTGAAGAGGTTGATGAGGACGATCGCGAAGGCATCGATCGCGATTTGGCGATCGATCGGGAAGGCAGGGTCCATCGGGCGCATGAGCGACTCCATCTGATTTGGTTACATGATGTCAATCTGGTAATATAGATACATATTCAATTTGACACTATGATGTCAATATAGCTATATGGTGACAAATGCGAGAACCCCAACGGACCCCGGCTGGAACAGCTTTGACCGACCTCATTCTGGATCTCTTCCGGCTCAACAACCGGATGATCAACGCGGGCGACAAGCTCGTCGACGGGCTCGGCCTGACCAGCGCCCGCTGGCATGTCCTCGGCACCGTCGTCACAGCAGGCCGGCCACAACCGGTCGCTTGGCTGGCGCGCGACATGGGGGCCAATCGCCAGAACGTCCAGCGCATCGTCAACGATCTGGAAAAGGAAGGGCTTCTGGCATTCCAGCCCAACCCGCATCACCGACGGGCACAGCTCGTCGTGCTGACCGAGAGGGGAAAACAGGCATATGAAACCGCTATGCACCTGCAGGCGCCCTGGGTCGACATGCTCTCGGAAGGGCTTCAGGTCGAGGATCTCAAAACCGCGCATGCCGTCATGAAGGCGCTGCGCAGCAAACTGGAAGGACATGGAGATGTTGAAGAGCAGGCCTGATCGCTATGGCGCAATAGCGGTCTCGATCCACTGGCTGAGCGCGGTTTTGATCCTGGCACTGCTCGGCTCCGGCTTCCGGGCCGCCAACGCCATGGATGCCGCGACCAAGGCAGGGCTGCTGCGTTTCCACATTCCGGTGGCGGTCGTCGTCCTGCTTCTCACGGCTCTTCGCATCGTCTGGTGGTGGCGTTTCGATCGCAAGCCTGCGCCGGTGGCGGCATCGCCTCGCTGGCAGGCGCGCCTGGCGGGCTTTGTTCACGTCGCCTTCTACATCTTCATTCTCGCCATGGTCGCCAGCGGCATCGGGATGATGATCCTCAGCGGGGCTGCTCCCGCCGTCTTCGGGGCAGCCGGCGCCACGCTGCCTGATTTCACCGCCTATCCGCCGCGTGGCCCGCATGGGTTCGGCGCCTTCCTGCTTGTCGGCCTGCTGGTCTTCCATGCCGGCGCCGCGCTCTACCACCAGTTCGTCCGCGGTGACCAGCTGCTGCGGCGGATGTGGTATGGCGGCTGAGATCCAGCCCCGCAGACCGGCGAGCCCGGCAAAGGAGCTGGACCCGTCGGGATGTTTTTCTCGAATGATGTCGCCGTCTGGCGCCGCCCTTGCCTATAAGGGTAGCTGCTTGCCGGCCTGTTCGCTGACCATGTATTCGGCGTACCAGTCCGGCCAGTTCTCGTCGTGTTTGCCGCCGTTTCGCTTCTCGTGTTCGCCGTGCGCGGTCGCCGCGCGGCGCATGGCTGACGCGAGATCGGTCGAGGTGGTGAATGTCGTCCCGTCGGCGTCGATGCGCCCCGGCAGGCGCGTGGTGACCTCCTGGAACAGCCAGCCGTTGCCATCGGGGTCCTTGAAGGAGGCGAAGGAGCGGTAGCTGCGGTGATCGGGATCGCGGCCGGCAATGCGGAGCCGCCCGAACAGATAGGGTTCGTCCTTGCCGGCATAGACGCCGGCTGCGTCATGGAAGACTTCGCTGACCTCGACGCCGCGGGCGATCAAGTCGCGGCGGGCGGCCTCGATGTCGGAGACGATAAGATAGAGCCCCTGGGCGGAGCCGGGGGCTGCGGCGGTGACGTTCTTGCCGAAGATGATCGCGCAGCCGGAGCCCGGCGGGGTAAACTGGATCACACGGAAATCGGCATCATTGGCGAAGTCGGCGTCGAGCCGCCAGCCCAGGCCGTCATAAAAACGTTTGGCGCGGTCGACGTCGGAAACGGGGATGACGACCACTTCGAGCTTGGTGTCGACGGGTTGTGTTCTCGGGGTTTCAATGGGGGTTTCGCTGCGCAGTGCATTGCTCATCTTAAGCTCCTTGGGTTCTGGATGTCTTGAGAATTGCGGACACGTGACGGGCCAAGTTGACCACGGCGCGGTGGGGTCGTCGAATCAATTATTCTGTCTGATTTGGCCGGTATTGGCGGATTCCGCTACGACACACGGCGCGTCGCTCTCGATTCGTGCGGTTGGTGAGGTCATGTCGATCCGATGAGGCGGCGGGGTCGGTTCCCCGCCACCTTCGTCTGTCGTCCTGCGGCTCGTCGAGCCGGCGTGCAGGAAGTTCCTACGCAGCGAGAGCGGCGCGGGTTTTGCCGATCGTCAGAGCCGCCTTTGCTGCCTCGCGCCCTTTCTCGACGAAATGCGCGCGGTAGATCTGCTTGTGGTGTTCGGTTTCCTGATACTGATGCGGCGTCAGCGAAACCGACAGCACCGGCACACCGGTATCCATGCCGGCGCGCATCAGCCCATCGACGACGGCCTGGGCGACGAATTCGTGGCGGTAGATTCCGCCGTCGACGACGAAGGCGGCGGCAACGACAGCGGCATAGCGTCCGGTTGCCGCAAGATCGCGCGACAGCAGCGGCATCTCGAATGCGCCGGGAACATCGAACACATCGATCTGCTCGGGCGGAATAAGCTGATGGAAGCCATCTAGCGCGCGGTCGACGATATCGGCGTGCCAGCTGGCTTTGACGAAGGCATAGCGGGTGGGTGTCATGGTAATCTCCTTTGGCGAACAGACGACACATCACCCAAGGCGATCACGAACGTCCCCGACAGCCGCAAAGGCGGCGGGAACGCACGTTCTCTTTCATCCGGACTATGACCGTCGGCTCAGGCATCTCACCTGATCTGCTGACCCTTCCTGAGAAGGCGCTCGCGGGCTCGCAATCGAAATTGCATACCGCCGGTAGGGACTTGCACCCCGCCCTGAGAACGGCGCGAACAATAGGGGGAAGGTGACGGGCTGGCAATAGGCCGAAATGCTTCGCGACTAATGCTGGATCAGCGCTCCCGACGCGGCGATTTCGCTTGTTCGTCGATCGCAACGGGCAAGCCCTCTTGCGGAGGATGGGCTTGCGCTTACATGCTGTGCGTGAGGACATTCACGTCAGAATAGCACGGCAAGACAGGCTGCGCCGTCTCCACCGGAGACGGGCAGGGCCGTGGAAACCATGGGAGAGAGAGATGCAAGACCCCTTTGTCGTCCACCGCGAGGCGCATATCGCGGCGCCGCCGGCTGCGGTGTTCGCGTTGATGACCGACCCGGAAAAGATCCTGCGCTGGATGGGAACGGAGGCGCAGGTCGAGCCGCAGCCCGGCGGGCTCTATCTCGTCAACGTTACCGGCGCGCGCTTTGCGCGCGGCTCGTTTCGCGAGGTGGTGCCGGTTCATCGCCTTGCCTACAGCTTCGGCTGGGACGGCAGCGAGGTGGTGCCGCCGGGGTCGAGCCTGGTCGAGATCGACCTGATCGAGCAGGGGGGCGGAACGCTGCTGCGGCTCACCCATAGCGGCCTGCCGAGCGCCGAGCAATGCGCCGGCCATGCGGAAGGCTGGGCACATTATCTCGGACGGCTGACAGAGGTTGCCGCCGGTCGCGATCCGGGTCCCGATCCTTTTTACGGCAGGACATGAACAATTTTTTGCGGGCGGCGGGGCATCTCTGAAGCGCTTGCCGTTGCGACAATAGCGGTCGGCGAGCGCTCGGACCAGCCGTGCGGAAGCGCTCCTTTTGCTCCCGCAAACATGAACGCGCAGTTCATCTCCAGTTCAATTTGGCGGTCATAAGGTGTGGACGGCTGGATTGAAATGGAGTTCTCGATGAAGGCACTTTCTATCGCGGCTGCCTTGCTCGCTGGCAGCCTCTCGTTCGGCACAGCGCAGGCGATGCCGATGGGGACAATCAATGTCCAGAGCAATATCACAAAGGTCGACTACGCCTGCGGTCGCGGCTGGCATTTGACGCGCTGGGGCGAATGCCGACGAAACTGGAGACGCCCGCCGCCGGTAGCCTTTTACGGCGGCCCGCCCCGCTGGGGCTGGGAGCGGCGTCACCGGGATTGGGATGGTCCGCGCTGGCGCCATGAGCGGCGTTGGGATCGCGACCGCCGTTGGCGGGATGATGACTAAGGGTCTCGCTTAGTTGTAGATGGACGAAGGCCGGAGCGATTTTTCGCCCGGCCTTTTCTGATGAGACAGCTTCGCGACGCTGACCGGCAGCGTCCTCCTGATTTGTCCGATACGGTCAGATCCTGCTGACGAGCCAGTACTTGTCGTCGATCAGTTCTTCGAGCTCGACCGGATCCTTGACGCCAAATTCGAACCATTCGACGAGTTCCTTCGCCTTGCGGCTGCTCTCCTCCGCCGTCAGCTCGACCTGATATCTTTCGCACCATCGCCGAAGGATCGACGTCAGCAGCGTCATGTCATTCCCATCCAACGGATCTTTCGGCCAGAATATCGTGCCCATCGTACCCCTCAATCACACGATGACGAACGACCCCATAATGGAATCAAAGTCGCGCAAGTTTAAAGTGTTTATTTTTTGTTTTCCACCGCGCTGAATGGTTTTCGACAGCTGATGCGGACGGCTTTTGCGAGGCGACAGGCCGAGTCGCTGGAAACGTCTCCACGATCACCCCGGGGATGTCCTTGCGGACGTCCATGTGGGCGTGCGATGTTAAGCGATGGATCTGCCGTCTCCCCTTGCCTGGTTGGTTGACGAGGCCGGAGCCTCGCCTGGTCCCGAACGGTTTTTGGCCGAGCTCGGGCGCCGGCTGCTGGCCGACGGACTGCCGCTTTCCGGCGGCACGCTGACGCTTTCGGTGCCGCATCCGATCATTGCGCGGCGCACCTGGTTGTGGAGGGCCGAGACCGGTGCTGTCATCGAGGCGCTGGCCTTTGCCGCGGCTCCGCAGAGCGAGGCCGGGCGCGACTGGCTGACCGGGCTCGGGCCGGTATGGGAGGAGCGAATAGGGCCTTCGCAGGATAGTCCCATGCTCGGCTGGGCGGGTATCGACAACCGGGCAGGGGCGGGCGCATTCGCTCCGGTTGAAGCCGACCGGCTGCGCGAGGTCGCGCGTTTTGCCGCCGCGCCGCTCGCAGCGCTCGCGGCGCGGGAGGCGCGGGCAGCCCTGCTCGAAGCGTATCTCGGCCGGCGTAGTGCCGCCCGGGTGCAGGCCGGCGAGCTTGCCCGCGGCACCGGCGAGACCATACGTGCCGCTCTTCTCTGCGCCGATCTGCGCGATTTCACCGCGCTTTCGGAGGTGACGGAGCCGCACGCGATGATCGCGACGCTCGACGCATGGTTCGACCGCGTCGCAGGCGCCGTGCATGCTTTCGGCGGCGAGGTGCTGAAGTTCATGGGCGACGGCGTGCTGGCGATCTTTCCGGTCACGGCTGCGTCGGTCGAGGCAGACGCTGCCCGAGGGGATCGCGAGGCCTGCGAGGCCGCCCTTCGTGCGGTTGCCGCGAGCCGTGCCGGCATGGCCCATCTCGACCAGGTGCGCCAAGCGCAGGGGCTGGCGCCGCTGCCCTTCGGCGCAGCATTGCATTTCGGCGAGATCCTGTGGGGGAATATTGGTGCTGCCGACCGGCTGGACTTTACCGCCATCGGCCCCGCGGTCAATCTGGTCAGCCGGCTGGAAGGGCAGTGCAAGCCGCTCGGCCGAAGCGTGCTGATCTCAGGCGCGGTGGCAGCAAATACGGCGACGATACTGACACCGCTCGGAGAGCACACCTTGCGCGGCATCGCCGACCCTTGCACGGTCTTCACCCTGCCGGAGGATTGAGCCGTCAAAAGGACACTGCCCGATGGTGCCGGATATGTGACGGTTTCTCCCAGCCGCGACTTTGTCTATCCGGGAAATTGCATCCAAAAATCATGATTGTAACACTCCGCTTTTTTGGTTAAAGCCTGTCCGCACATTGGACGGGAGGTTTCAAATATGGCTCGATACAAACGCACATTTTTCTCTGCCCTGGGGCTGTCGGCACTGCTGATGGCAGGGGCCACTTACGCCGATGACGACAAAAAAGTCTCGATCGTGGATGACCGCGGCGTTACGGTGGAAGTCCCGGCACAGCCGAAGCGGATCGCCTCGATTTCCTATTTCGCCGATGACGTCGCCCTGGCGCTCGGTATCAAGCCGGTCGCCAGCACCTATATGACGGCAGGCCGCGAGCCTGCCTTCCTGCTTGGCCTCACCTCTGAGATGAAGCAGATCGGCCAGCGCGCCAAGCCCAATCTCGAGCTTCTCTCCGAGGCGAAGCCGGATCTCATCATTGCGATCCGCCGCTACACGGTCGGCAACGCGGCGCAGCTTCAGAACATCGCACCCTATGTCGCCTACAACATGGAACTGCTCGAAGAGAGCTACAGCGAAACCGCCGCCCTTTCGAAGCTGCTCGGCAAGCCTGAACGCGGCGAGCAACTGAACGCCGATTTCCGCAAGCATCTGGCAGAATTTGCCGCCAAGGCGCCGAAGGATATTCATCCGCGCTTCATGATCATGTGGGGCGGCGCAACGCCTTTCGCTTTCCACACGGAAAACACGTCGGCCTCGATCGTGGCGGCGATTGGCGGCGACAATGTTCCTGGGCCGAAGACCCCGGGCGGCGAGTTCGGCATCGATCTCAGCCTGGAAACGATGCTCGAAAAGGACCCGGAGGTTATCTTCGTCTACGATTCCGGCCCGGATCGTCCGCACGAGAGCAACCCGATCTGGTCGCAGCTGTCTGCGGTGAAGAACAACCGCGTCTTCTATGTCGGCGACCAGTGGGTCGAGACCAATGGCCCGATCGCCCGCCAAATCGTGCTGCGCGAGGCCGCACATTATCTCTATCCCGACACGTTCCCGGCCGTCGACGTCAAGGCGGAAGCCGCCAAGCTGATCCCGGCCGAAGTGCAGAACTAAAGTCGGGACAATATCTGCGATGAGCCCCCGGCAATCCTTCCTGGCCATAGGGCTCATTGTCGTCGCCGCTGTGCTGGCGGCGATGCTCGGGCTGCTCGTTGGCGCCAAGACGCTTTCGGTCGAGACCGTGCTGCGCGTACTGCTGGCGCCTGATGGCAAGATCGACTCCATTCTCGTCTGGACGCTGCGTCTGCCGCGCAGTCTGGCGGCGGCGGCCGGTGGGGCGGGGCTTGCCGTTTCCGGCTACGTGCTGCAGACGTTGACACGCAATCCACTGGCCGATCCCGGCATTACCGGCGTGACCTCGGGGGCGGTTGCGCCGATCGTCTGCTGTTTCGTCTTTCTGCCCTGGCTTTCGCCGGCCTATTATCCCTTTATCGGCCTTGCCGGCGGGCTCGCGGCTGCCTCGGTGACATTCTGGGTGTCGCACGGCGGGCAGGGGCGGCCACTGCAGCTTGCGCTCGGCGGCGTCAGCGTCTCGCTCTTCCTCGGCGCGATCACCACCTATGTGCTTTTACTGACCGGGCCGCAATCGGCATCGCTGCTCTTCTGGCTGGCTGGCGGCTTCCAGGGGCGCACCTGGTCGCATCTTCTTTACATGCTGCCTTGGACGGTCGCCGGCGTCGTCGGGGCGCTGGTTCTGCGGCGCGTGATCGGCATGTTCATGCTGAGCGATCACGCGGCGGCCGGCATGGGCCTGCAGCTCGGCCTATGGAAGCCGCTCATTCTCATTCTTGCCGTCATTCCGGTCGCGGGCGTCGCGCCGATCGCCGGACCGGTCGCTTTCGTCGGTCTTGCCGCTCCTCATATCGCCCGGCTGCTCAAACCGGGCGGCACGGGATGGGAGATCGGGTTGAGTGCCGCTCTCGGCGCGCTGATCGTGACGGTCGCCGATGTTTTTGCGCGTAGCATCGCTATCCCGCGTGAGTTGCCGGTCGGCATCGTCACCGCATTGCTTGGTGGTCCGCTCTTCATCTATCTCGTCCAGCGCGGGCGGCTGAGTCTTGCAGGTGAGGCGCCATGAGCGCCCGTGCGTCGATATCGGCCGGTTCGGCAAGCCTCGGCATGGCCGCCGCGCTTGCCGTATTGGCGGTCCTTTCGCTTGCGGCGGCGGTATTCCTCGGCGTCGCCGATATTCCTATAGCCGATGTCGCGGCCGTTCTGACCGGCGGCGGCTCGGCGGAAGCGCGGCTGATCATCCTCGATATCCGGCTGCCGCGCATCGCCACCGGCATTCTGGCCGGCATCCATTTTTCGCTGGCGGGATATCTGCTGCAGACGATCACCCGCAATCCGCTGGCCGATCCGTCGCTGATGGGCGTGTCGCAAGGGGCGACGCTCTCCGTCACGATCTTCCTGCTGTTCACCGTCTATATCTTCCAGCCCGGCTCGAACACGCTTGCCGAGCTGCCGGTCGCCTGGCTGCCCGCTGCCGGGCTCGCCGGCGGCATGCTCTCCGGCGGCGTCATCTACCTGCTGGCCTTTCGTCTCGGCTTGAGTGCGCTGCGCATCACGCTTTGCGGCGTGGCGGTCGGCGCGGTGCTGCATGCGCTGGCGATCGGCCTCATCGCCGGGTGGGGGTCGGCCCGCATCGAAATCATCCTCGAATGGCTGTCGGGCAGCCTTTACGCCCGTAGCTGGGATCATGCCCTGTTCCTGCTGCCGTTCACGATTGCCGGGCTGGCTGTGCTGCCGATTATCTATCGACCTTTGATGCTGCTGCAGTTCGATGCGCCCGTCGCCCGGTCATTCGGTCTTGCGTACCGTCGGCAGTTTTCGACCGTGCTCGTCGTCTCGTGCGCGCTTGCGGCGAGCGCCGTCGGGGCGGTCGGCCCGATCGTCTTCGTCGGGCTCATCGTGCCGCACCTCGCGCGTTTCCTGGCGGGGCGCAATTTCATGCTGTCGCTTGCCCTGACGATCCTGCTCGGCACCATCATCGTCACGCTCGGCGATCTGATCGGCCGGCTGCTCGGGCAGGCCGAGGAAATTCCGATCGGAGTGGTCACGGCCGTTTTCGGCGTGCCGCTTCTGCTCGCGCTGCTACGCAAAACCATGTGAGGCCGAATATGCCATTGTCCTGTTCAGACCTCTCGGTCACGTACGGCCAGCGAAAGGCCCTCAGCAATTTCAGGCTTTCGCTGGAGAAGGGCGAAATTCGCGCGCTGATCGGCCCGAACGGCTCGGGCAAGAGCACGGCGCTGCACGCGCTGGCAGGCCTGATTAGACCGGCGGAGGGTAGGGCGTTGCTGGATGGCGTTGCCGTCGCCTCGATGTCGCGGCAATTGCTGGCGAGGAGGCTGGCATTCCTGCCGCAGCAGCCGGCCGCACCGGACGAGATGACTGTCGCCCAGCTCGTCCGGCAAGGCCGCTATCCGCATGTCGGTCTGTTCCGCTCCTATGACAGCCGCGACGAGAAGGCGATCGAATGGGCGCTCGAAAGCACAGGACTTACAGGACTTGCCGATCGCAGCCTTCGGGAACTGTCCGGGGGCGAGCGGCAAAGGGCGTGGATATCAGCCGCCCTTGCGCAGGAAGCGGAGATCCTGTTGCTCGATGAGCCGACGTCCTTCCTCGATATCGGCTACCAGGTCGAAGTGCTTGACCTGGTGCACCGTCTGAGCCGGGAAAAGGGCGTCACCGTCGTCATGGCGATCCACGACATCAATCAGGCAATCGCCGTCAGCGACCGCATCTCGCTGCTCGAAAAGGGACAGCTCAGATTTGACGGCGCACCGCACGAGTTGGCCGAATGCGACCTGATCCAGCAAATCTTCCGCGTCAGGGGCCGCTTCGTCCAGGTCGGTCCGGACAGCCCGCCGCATTTCGACGTCGAGCTCATGAGGCTTCAGCGATCCGAAACGGAGATTAGCGCTTCACCAGCCTGAAGACGATTTTCGTCTGCGTGTAGTAATTCAGCGCATCGGCGAAATCAGGCGTCCAGCCGTCTGCGACGAAGGGAATGAAGCCGTCATATTCGAGCTTGCGGGCGGAGACGTCGAAGCCCGCCTTTTCGAAGGCGCGGCCATAATCGGTGATCGACCGGTCCTGGACGACGGTGTTGGTGCGGTTGGCGACGAGCTCGCGCCATTTCGGCCAGAGCGGGTTGTCGGTATGGCATCCCGTCACCGCATAATAGACGCCGCCTGGCTTCAGTGCCCGCCAGATCTCGGAGGCGTGGGAGTCGATATCGGGAACGAGGTAGATGACCTCGTGGCTGATGGCCAGATCGAATTCCTCAGCCCAACCTTCCAGCCGGCCGCCGACCTGGTGCTGGATCGGCAAATTGCCTTTCAGCGTCTCCGCCTTGGCGATCGAGGTTTCGGCGATGTCGATGCCGAGCGCCTTGCGGAAGGGGCGGATCGCATAGAGATGGCGCAGCAGGCCGCCCTGATTGCAGCCGAAATCGAGCACGCTCTTGTCCGTCAGGTCCCGCTCGAGAATGAGGCCGATCAGGTGGCGCCAGATGGGCGCATGTCCATCGGCCATCCGGTCTTCGGCGTCGGGATCGATATACCACGTGCCGATGTTTTTCTGCGCGTCCTCAGCCATCCTCTTGCCCCTCGCATCATGCCGATCACGGTGATGGTCTAGGATGCGTGGTCATGCTTGGCTAGATCAAAAGCCGGTTTTCGAGCGCCTTCCACAACCGTCAGATATTTTGCAAAGAAAACTTTGCAAAGATATGTTTGCGATTATATGCTTCGGGCATGAAACATCCGCACACTAAACCTGCCGCAGATGCCGCCGCTGCCCGCACCGTCAGCCGGGTCGTGCCTGAGCCGACCGCGCTGAAGGCGCTGGCGCATCCTGTCCGGCTGCGCATGCTCGGCATGCTCAGGATCGATGGGCCTGCCACGGCGACGCAGCTTGCCGCGCGGCTCGGCCTGAACAGCGGCGCGACGAGCTATCATCTGCGCCAGCTTGCCCAATACGGCTTCATCGAGGAGGCGCCGCATGCCTCGCGGCGCGACCGCTGGTGGCGCGCCAGCCACGAGCTGACCTCGGTGCCGGCGAGCGAAGCCGAAGGGGAGGCGCTCGATCTCGACATCGCCTTCAACCAGGCCGCACTCTCGCTGCAGGTCGGCCAGATGCAGCAGGCGCTGGAGGAATATGCCGAGCTGCCGGCCGAATGGCGCAAGGCGACGGCCGCCGACGACATCATCATCCCGATGACGGCTGATCAGGCCGAGGCCCTGACGAAACGGCTGCGTGACATCATCATGGAGGCGATGCGGACGGCCCCAGCGCTCGGGGAGGCGGCATCTCGGGAAGCCGGCATGGTTCCCTTTTATGTCATGCTGCACGCCTTTCCCTATCCGGGGCGCCTTCCGCATCGCGAAGGGGAGGACAAGCCGTGAGACGGGGCCGGCCGTTCCTGGCGCTCGCGGCTGCCGAGACGTTTTCGCTCTCCGGCACGCGGCTTTCGACCATCGCCATTCCGTGGCTGGTGCTGAGCACGACGGGCAGCCCCGTGTTGACGGGGCTGACGGCGATGATGGAGATGCTGCCCTATGTCGTCGCCAAGGCGCTCGGCGGACCGCTGATCGACCGCGCCGGCGCCAAGAGCATCGCCATCATCTGCGACACCGCTTCGGTGCTCGTGGTCGCTCTGGTGCCGCTTCTCGATCTCTTCGGCATGCTCGGTATGCCGGTGCTGCTGCCGCTCGTCTTTGCCATGGGCGTGCTACGCGGCCCCTCCGATGCGGCCAAGCAAGCGATGGTTCCCGATATCGCAACACTCGCCAATGTACCGCTCGAACGAGTGACTGGCGTTGCGAGCGCCATCGAGCGGCTGGCCTCGACGGCGGGTGCGGCCGGCGCCGGCGCTTTGATCGGGCTGATCGGCCCCGGCCAGGCGCTGCTCGTCAATGCCGCCACCTTCGCCGCCGCCGCACTGATTGTTGCCGCGGGCATACCGGGGACGCGGCGCGCGCCTGCGCCCGAAACTCGACCGGTCGAACGGGCTTCCTATATCGAGGATCTGCGCGAAGGCTGGCGCTTTCTGCGCGGCGATGCCGTGCTCATTAGCATCGCCTCCATGGTGGCGATCACCAATCTCTTCGATCAGGCCTATCATGCCGTGTTGCTGCCGGTCTGGACACGGGATGCCGGCCATGGCCCGGAGCTGCTCGGTGCGATGTTCGCCACCTTCGCCGGCGCCTCGATCGCAGGCGCGGCGATTGCCGCGGCGATCGGCGAGCGCATGCCGCGACTGATGGTCTATACGGTGGCCTTCCTCCTGACCGGTTTTCCGCGCTTTCTCGTTCCCGCGCTGGATGCGCCGATCGGCCTCGTCTTTGCGACACTCGCCATCGCAGGCTTCGCGTCGGGCTTCCTCAACCCGATCCTGTCGGCGGTCATCTTCGAGCGCATCCCCAAGCCGCTGACCGGCCGCGTCACCGCATTGAACGCCGCCCTCTGCTTCGCCCTCATCCCCTTCGGCGGCCTCGCCGGCGGCGCGCTGATCAGCACGCTCGGCCTTGCCGCGGCGCTATTCCTGATGGGGATTGCCTATCTCGCGGCAACGCTTGCGCCGCTGACGCTGAAGAGCTTTCGCGGGTTTGACAGGGCCTCGTCTGAAGTGTCCAGCTCTAGCCGCGCCCAAGCTCCTCGACGATCAGATCGATGAAGCGGCGGACACGTGGTTCCAGCAGGCGCTTGTCGGGATAGAGCGTAACGATCTTTGCGTCGTCGGTTTCGAAGTCGGCCAGGATCTGCCGGAGGCGGCCGGCGGCGAGATCGTCGGTGACGAGAAAATCGGGAAGCAGTGCGATGCCCAGCCCCGCCAAGGCGGCGTCGCGGATCGCCTCGCCGCTGTCGAGTCGCAGGCGGCTGCGGCCCTGCGCCTTGATCCAGGAACCGCCTTCCTCGCGAAAACGCCAGCCCTGCCTTTGATTGCGGCCGGCGAAGATCAGGCAGTCGTGGGCCGCGAGATCTTCGATTTCGCCCGGCACGCCGCGCTCGGCGAGATAGGACGGCGAGGCGCAGAGCCGCGCCTTATAGGTGGCGATCACGCGTGAGACCAGGCGGGTGTCCGTCGCCGTTGCGCCGACCCGGATCGCCAGATCGAAGCCCTCCTCGACAATGTCGGCCAGGCGATCGGTGAAGTTCACTTCGACCTGGATGTCGGGCCAGGCCCGAAGATATTTTTCAAGCAAAGGCAGCACGACGAGCCGCCCGAAAGCATCGGGAACGGTAAGCCGGAGAACGCCGCGCGGCGTGCTGTTCTGCCCCGCCACGCTCGCTTCCGCCTCTTCGACCGACACAAGGATCTGCAGCCCGCGCTCGTAAAACATCCGGCCTTCGTCGGTCAGGCTCAACGTCCTCGTCGTGCGGTTGAGCAGGCGCGCGCCGAGCCGGTCTTCCAGACGCGTGACAGCCTTGCCTGCCGCCGAACGGGACAGGCCCACGGCCTGGCCGCCGGCGATAAAGCTTCCGGCATCGACGACGGCCATGAAGATCAGAATATCGTTCAGGTTCGTACGCGGCATGAGGCAACTCGAGCGGTTCGGCTACATCCATAAGTCGGTCAGTCATGAGTCGATTCAAGGTTCCGACCATCAACGCCTAACGCGGTAGTAAGGTCCGACCGCTTCGCTTCTGTGTCGACATCCCTTCGTCAGCCATCGGACCGGCCGCCGGTCAACAAAGGTGGCCGGGCACGACAAAAAGGAAGGAAACGGACATGGCCGCGAATCTCGGCTAACGCGCGGCCGGCATCGACGTCAGACGATCGGGCTCTGCCGAATAGGCCCTGGAAAGCCGGATTACAGCATGTCGCCGAGGCTCCAATGGTTGTTCCAGCGGACGTCGATCTCGTCGTCGACATTCTGATATCTTATGTCGGTGGAGAGGCGCAGCCGCCGGCTGCGGTCCTGGTTGGTGGTCGAGGCGTGGATCATGTAGGGCGAGTGGAGCACCACGTCGCCGGCCTCATAATCGGCGGCGAGCCAGCGGGTGTCGAAGCGCTCCGCCATATCGGGCAGATCTTTCGAGATCCAGCCGCCTTCCGCCATATGGCGGTTATAGGCACTGACCCGCTCTTCCGCAGAAAGATCGCCGCTTGCGGCCTGGAACTCGGCCTCCATCCTGACGCCCAGCGCGTGCGAGCCTTCGAGATAGACCAGGCCGCCCATCTCGGTGGGGATGTCGCCGATCGGAATCCAGGCCGTCACCAGGCGGCTGGTGCCGCCGCGGAGATAGACGAGATCGTAGTGGGCGGGTGTGGCCGTCGGCGTTCCCGGCTGCACGAAACGCATGATCTTGCGCTTGTGGAGATAGGAGATGCCCTGCAGGAAATCATCCATGAAGCGGGCGAGCGGCGGTTGCGCGCAGAAGCCTTCATAGGCGGCCGAGCGGACAAGCGACATCAGGCGCCTGTCCGCCAGGCCTTTGTCGAAGCCATCGGCAGCCGCCAAGCCTAGCGAAAAATCGCTTCCGGGCTCGACCAGCCCGGTTTCGGCGAGGCGTTCGAAAACCCAGCGGCGGAAATCGATCACATCGGCCCGCGGCAGAAGGCCTTTCAGCCAGACATAACCATTGTCCTGGTAGCGGCGGCGGATGGCGTCGATGCCGATGCCGGGATCGGTCGGCGCGAGCCAAGCGATCCGCTCCGCGGGTAAGGTTCTGCCATTTGCGGCAAGAGGAAATTCCATCTTGCGAGCTTGTCTGACCTCCGCAGCAATTGACATTTCACTCCTCCGTCGCTTGAGTTGGCTTGTCACCAATTACCTGATCCGGCATGCCAACCGACATAGAGAAAATTCATAGCTGGACTTTTCGCTCACCATGAGAGACGCCGAGGCCATCTATCGAACGCCGCTCGGCGCGGCTGGTGGACTGGCAGTCACCGGCAGCGGCAGGCAGCATGCCCGCCGTGCGGTGACGGGCCGGAAACTACCGAGTTTCGCCGTCGTGCTGGTGGAGCGCGGGCAGGGTTGGCTGGAAACCGCCGCCACCGGCCGTATGAGCCTGACCGGACCTGCACTGTTCTGGCTGTTTCCCAACCGCCTGCATTCCTATGGCCCCGAGGAAGGCGGCTGGGACGAGTGCTGGGCGCTTTTCGAAGGGTCGTTCACGCGGGACTTCGTGAGGCTGAGGCTCATCGCCGAGCGACATCCGGTCGTCGGCCTGCATCATCTCGACGAGGTGGTGCGGCTCTTCGGCAAACTTCATGCCGATCTGCTCGACGATACCAACCTCGGGCAGGCCTCGGCGGCATTGATGCTGCATCGCATCGTCATATCAGCCGCCAGACAGGCAAGCGGCGCGGCCGATCGGCGTCAGGAAAGGCGAGATATGGCCGACATCGTGGAAACGCTACGGCGGCGGGCGACGCAACCGTTGGACCTCGCAGCCTTTGCCGCCGAGCACGGCATGTCTCCGGCCACGCTGCGCAGGCGGTTCACGCTCGAAACCGGACTGCCTCCCAAGGCATTTCAGCTTCGGGCGCGCATGGATCATGCCAAACAACTATTGGCAACCACCGACGAAAAGATCGAAACGATAGCCGCCATGATCGGCCTGGACGACCCGTTTTATTTTTCGCGGCTCTTTCACGAACGCGAGGGCTGCAGCCCTCGCGAATTCCGTGCGAGATATCCGCGGGTTTGAGAGACCGGCAGCGGCGGCCGTATCCCGTTTTCACGAAGTCATGTATGATGACGGGGCGTTGAGACGACCTTTCATGGCGTCGGCAAAATTTTCGCCGAACCACCAATTACGGCGAGTTACCGGCAGGAAGGTTTCGTTGTCCGATTGGGAACGTCCGGCTTCGCTCGTTCGCGAACGTTCCGGATCGGGAGGGGAAAATGACGTCCAGCGCATTGAACGCCGACCTTGCGTCGTCGAGACCATCCATCATCCATGCGGCGGTTCAATTGGGCCTCGTCGCGCTTCTGGTCTATGTCTGCGCCAGGATCATGTTGCCGTTCCTCGGCATTCTGCTTTGGTCTGTGATCCTGGCGGTCATGCTTAATCCCTTGCATCTGCGCCTGTCCGATCGGATCGGCAATCGGTGGTCGGCATTTCTCATCGGGATGGTCGGCATTGCCGTGGTGCTAGTGCCCATGTTCGTCGTGGTCACATCGCTTGGGTCTTCCATTTACTGGCTTGTTTCCGGCTTGCAGAACCACAGCCTGACGATCCCGCCGCCGCCAGCGTGGCTTGCCGACCTGCCGGTGATCGGAGCGAAGCTCTCGGAGGGCTGGTCGCTCACTGTCGCCAATCTGCCGTTGGCGCTCAGTCAATACGGCCAGATGCTGAGCAAGCCTGCTGCGTGGCTTGCATCTTTCGCCGGCGGGCTGGCTACTGGTGGCTTGTCCTTCGTTCTTTCCATCGCGATCGCCGCCGTGCTTGTCGCTTATGCCAAGGGTGCTGCGGCATTTGCCCTCCGTCTGCTGGAACTCATCACCAACAGCAAGGCGCGGGGTGCTCGGCTCATCCATCTGACTGCCGCAACGATCCGGGGAGTGGCGGTCGGCGTGGTCGGCGTGGCGGTGATCCAGTCGATGCTCGTTGGTCTTGGCTTCTTCGCTATCGGCCTTCCGGCGGCCGGTGCTCTGACGCTCGTCACGTTTCTCTTGGCAGTCGTGCAGATCCCGCCGCTGCTGTTGACGCTGCCCGTTATGGCTTATGTTTTTGCCACGGAAGCGGCAACACCGGCAATCATCTTCGCCATATGGTCTTTGGTCGCCGGGCTGAGCGACAATTTGCTCAAACCCTTGATGCTCGGCCGTGGATCGGACGTGCCAATGCCGGTCATCTTGGTCGGTGTCATCGGAGGGATGATAGCCGACGGCCTTCTCGGCATATTTGTCGGTCCCGTGTTGCTGGCCGTTGGCTTCGTGTTGCTGATGGAATGGCTGCATCAGCGCCCGGCCGAGGACGGCCCCGAGATCGAAGGTCCGACCCAATGATTACAGTTATTGGTCTCGGGCTGCTTGCGATGTCGATGTGCCTCGCACTGCAGGCGCTGGCTTCAGTGTTGGCCGCGCGTTATTTTGCTCACGCGCGGACACAACCCCTGGGCCGAAAGCCTCGGCGGACGATCTTCCTGCAATTCTCGGTCCTGATGATCGTCCTCATGCTGGGCAATATCTTGCAAGTCGCTTTCTGGGCGCTGTTATATCGCGCGCTCGGCGCCTTCGAGGATTTCGAAACGGCCATGTATTTTTCCGGCGTCACCTTCACGTCGCTTGGTTATGGCGACGTCGTGCTTGATGGCCGTATCCGGCTGCTTGCGCCGCTGCAGGCAGCCAATGGGCTGATGATGTTCGGGATTACGACAGCGCTCTTCTTCTCGGCCATCCAGCAGGCCATGGGGAGATTGGCCGCGGCAAATCCAGCCACGCATGAGCCGTAGTGTGCTGGAGCCGGCGAAGACAGCTCGCCGGGAACGAACATCAACGCCAACCCATCGCAGGGGCGACATGGGTGAGGATCGCTTCGATGACGTGGGCGTTGTAATCGACGCCGAGCTGGTTGGGGACGGTGAGCAACAGGGTATCCGCCTCGGCGATTGCCTCATCCTCGGCGAGTTGCTTGATCAGGGCATCCGGCTCGGCGGCATAGCTGCGGCCAAAGATTGCCCGGGTCTTCTCGTCGATGAAGCCGATCTTGTCCTCACCGTCGTTGCCGTAGCCGAAATAGGCGCGGTCGCGGTCGTCGACCAGCGCGAAGATGCTGCGGCTGACCGAGATGCCCGGCTGGCGCGTGTGGCCGGCTTCTTTCCACGCCTCGCGGTATGCGCGGATCTGATCGGCCTGCTGGACGTGGAAGGGCTCTCCCGTCTCATCATCCTTCAGCGTCGAGCTCTGCAGGTTCATGCCGAGCTTGGCTGCCCAGACGGCGGTGGCATTCGAGCTCGCGCCCCACCATATCCGCTCGCGCAGGCCCTCGGAATGCGGCTCGAGGCGCAGGAGACCGGGCGGATTGGGAAACATCGGCCGCGGGTTCGGCTTGGCAAACCCTTCGCCGCGCAGCACTTCCAGGAAGACTTCGGCATGGTGGCGAGCCATGTCGGCCTCGCTCTGGCCTTCGGGCGGGGCATAGCCGAAATGGCGCCAGCCATCGATCACCTGTTCGGGCGAACCGCGGCTGATGCCGAGCTGCAGGCGGCCGCCGGCGATGAGGTCGGCCGCACCGGCATCCTCGGCCATATAAAGCGGGTTCTCGTAGCGCATGTCGATGACGGCGGTGCCGATCTCGATCCGGTTGGTTCTAGCACC
This sequence comes from Rhizobium aouanii, assembly GCF_037002925.1. Taxonomy (NCBI): domain Bacteria; kingdom Pseudomonadati; phylum Pseudomonadota; class Alphaproteobacteria; order Hyphomicrobiales; family Rhizobiaceae; genus Rhizobium; species Rhizobium aouanii. The sequence goes on along the minus strand of NZ_JBAMYD010000019.1, from coordinate 63,843 downwards.
GACGGCTGATAGCAGCGGGAAGGGTGCGGCCAGCTGCCGGGCGAAATGATGCACGCGGAAATACGCTCCGTCAGCCCCTAGTTCCTCGGCCGCCACCGCAAGCTCGATCGACTGCAGCAGCGCATCGCCGGCTGAGCGCGTCTGCGATTGGGGCGAGGGCGTCCAGTGCCCGAACGAGAGGAAGCCGATCTTCTTCATGCTGATGCCGCACCTTGATCCGTTGTGTCTGGGGTCGACCGGTCATCGCACAGTTTCGGCCCGGAAGACAATCGGAACGGGATGGGTGCGGCATTGGATCAACTCCCGTCGACCTCTCCTCCTTCATCTTGTGATGGGCACAGGACCGGAGGAGCATGGATGACGTTCGCACTTTGCTTTTGCGATTGATGGATATGACGTAGCGACGAACTCCGAAAGCACAACAGGTGCGAATCGAAAACCCCCTGGTGAACCGCTATCTCGGGTCACTCGGCTGAGCTTGCTTTACGAAAGCGGCGCTAATTTCGCCCGAGCAGTTGCGACTCGGCTAGCTTGAGGATGAGATCCGAGTCCGATTCTGGATTGTGCACGAAACCGACAACTTTAGGCATGTGCGCAGCGACGTTGGTCACCCGGCGCACGCGAACGTGGTTGTCCTGAATCGTGTTGCGGACCTCGCCGCTGGGTAGGCCGCTGCGCACCAGGATCTCCAATGCGGCGGCCGTCTTTGCACGGCGCTTTATGGGAGCGGTGACGGTAAAGATTACAGCCTGCCCTTCCGGTACGACCTCAGCGAGAGCGACTTTCAAGCTGTTGATGAGCCGCACAACGGATTTGTCAAACCGCAGGCGAATCTTGGCAGCGGCGATGCGATCCATAATCTCCAGCTCGACCATGGACGTCTCGACTGCTGGCGGTCCTGCATTCATGCGAACATTTCCTCTCGACAGAACGACTCCTCATCGTCCAGCCGTGCAGAACCGAACTCCAATATACTGTAACACGCATTTATGTCAGCGGTTTAGCGCGGCGTAACGATCTACCTCTGAAAAGCGATCAGTGGCGCAGATCGTTCCTGTCGCCCGGCGAGGCGAGCCTGCGGATCAAGGCGTCGCAGGTCGGCCTCGATCCGACACAGTTCACCGATCCGTTTGACGCCGTCCTCGGCAATAGGTGCTGCTCCATTGCGTGTGATCTCCACCAGCTTGCGACGCGCGTGCGCGAACGCGTCATGGACCGACCGATGATAGTCCCATAGTGTGATCACGCGCCACCAACATTCTCCATCTGCTGCCGCACGCCGTTGAAGACCTGCGCCGGCACGCGCAGCCCGGCATCGTCCTGGCAGAGGGCCTGCAGCTCGCCGAAGCGTTGGTCTACGTCGACCGTCAGCGCGGCGAGACGATCGAAGCGCGCCAAGCCATCCGGAGATATTTCTTCCTCTGGCTGCGGCATCGCTCCCCAATTGTCCCAGGGAAGCATCTCCATGTTGTTGAGGGCGGCGAAGTCGCGCACGAGGTTCATGGCAATGAACCACAAACCGGACTCGTCGAAGATGCCGAATTTCCCAGGGTCGGCGGCGCCGGCGCGACAGCGCTGCCAGGTTTCGCCGGCGCTCTGGAATTTGCCCGGCGGCTGGTCGAGGGGATCGAAATCGAGCTGCAAGGCGGCGCGCTGAAGATCGTCGATCTGGAAATCCGCGGATACCCAGCGCTCTCCGTCCCAATATTCGGCGATCCAGTGATCGATGCCCTTGCCGGCCTCGAAATACATGCCGAAGCCGCAGCGGGCACGTGCCGGGACGCCCTGGGCTTTGAGTGCAGCGCAGGCGAGCACGGTGAAATGGCGGCACACGCCGATGCTGCGCTGCTCCGGTGGGCGCGGCATGTCGAGCGGGGCGGGATCGATCCCCATGATCGTATCGAGTATCTCTCGCGCCGGCCGCGTGTGTGACTGCGCCCTTCGCGTCGGGGTGAGCGGCTGATTGTAGCGCGGAGCCCAGGCTTCATGCAGCAGCGTGCCTTGCACGGCCGCAGCAACGGTTTCGACGCTCTTGAGCGCTGCAAGGGTGGGGGCATGCGACCCGGCCGATGTCATCTGGCCGGGGCGCGTGTAGAAATCGACAGGGCTCTCATATCCGCTCATGCCGGGCAGTATGATAAAACCAGACCAACGGAGCAAGGTCCCGCGGGCCATGCGTGAGGCCCGCGAGCGGATCACGGGTCCTTATCGCGCAGCCTGAAACGCCACCTGGCCGTTGTTCAGGAAGCACGTCTTGTCGAACAGTTTCAAGTCGAGCGGGTTCGGCAGCCTGATATCGGCGATATCAGGCAGGGGCTTTTGCGATCGCTCGTAGGATCGGTCGATCTGGGAGATGAAGACCACGATCAGGCCGCGCTCGCGTGCGAAAGCCTTCAGGGTGCGGACCTGGACGGAGAGTTCGGGGTTCTCCCGCTTCTGGTCGAGCAACTGGAGATAGTCGATGACGACGAGCGTGCCGCGCGAGGCGGAGGCCAGTCTCTCGGCGATATAGCCGGCGCTGATCGCGTCGGAGCCATCGAATTCGAACAGACGCTCGAATTGCGCCCGGTCGACGCCGATGGCGCGGAAGCGATCGGCAATATCCTCTTCCGTATATTCCAGCGAGAAGAACACACCGGGACGGCCTGATTTCATCGCCTCGACGGCGAGTTCGAGGCCCATCAGGGTCTTGCCGTGGCCGGGCCGGGCGCCGACGAGCAGGAGGTCGCCGGGCAGTAAGTGCGCAAACAGCTTGCCGGCGGGTGCTTCCGCCGCTGCTTTTGCCGCAAGCAGGCTCCAGCCGCTGTAACCCTCGTTTTGGGCTATGCGGTCGAGCGCCTGGTGCAAGGGTATGTCCTCGGCTCGGGAAAGCTTTCTGGCTTTACGCTTCAGGTGATAGATAGGCGCAGACATCTTCATTCATAAACCTCCTATTGCGAGCGGTTTCCGCAATCCCTCCTTATGCAAGATGCTCGAACAGTCGGTTCGGTTTCAGGTGGCCCCACATGAAGTCTGCTTTCCCGATGGAGGGGGGAGGCGTGGGCTGCGCCAGAATCAGATCATAGCGCAGGAACGGCCGGGCGAAAATCGCCTGCGTAGTTCAAAGCAAAAAATGCCCGATGTCCTCAAGCGGAAGCACAGGGAATTGCCATAAGCGGCTGAGAGGCAGTCGATTTCGCGCGACGGACGGCGTTCGGATCAATAATAGGCCGATTTGAACGGGGCGATAGCGGCCCCCATGGCCGATGCGTCGCTTGCTATCTCGGAGATGATCAGCTTCGGGCGGGGGCGTGGCACGCCGTAGCGGGGGCGGTCGTAGATCTCGGTGCGATCGATCAGCATCTGCGCCAGGGCCGGCGGAATCTGGCCGCCGAAAACGATCCCCTGCGGATCGAAGATCGCCCAGATCGCATTGATGAGGCGGTTATAGGCGGGCGTCACCTCGTCCACCCATTCCACGACGCCCGGCCATTTCGGGTCGAAATGCTTGCGCATATAGCTGATCGAGGGGACGTCGATGCCATTGCGGTTGAGATTTTCGATCAGATATTGCAAAGCCGGCCGGCGCTTATTCTCCTCGACGTCGTAGATGCCCGAGAATTCGCCGGCATTGCCGATGCCGTTATGCAGCAGCTCGCCGTTGCTGATCAGGCCGCCGCCGAAGCCGTAGTTGAAGCTCAGATAGGCGAAGTGCCTGATGTAGCGGCCGGCGCCGAACATGGATTCGGCGACCGTTCCCGCCTTGCCGCCATTATGCGCCCAGACCGGCTTGCCGAAAAATTCCGACAGTAGCGGTCCGAGTTCGATGAGCGACCACTCGTGCAGCGGCAGCGGGGCATTGTAGCGGGTGCCGCTGACGTGGAAGCCGGCGATGGCAAAGCCGATCCCGAAGAAAGTCTCTTCCGAGAGGTTGTTCATCCTTTGATGTTCGATGAGCTGTTGGCGAACGAGATCGAGCGCCTGGGCCATCGAACGTTCCCGCAAGGCGACGCTACTCTCGGCCAGTACGTTGCCGGCGAGATCCATCAGGCAGATGCCGATCACGTCGGTATTGACCGAGATGCCGCAGGAATAGGCGTAGCGGCCGTCGAGCCGGAGCGTCGGGCTCGGCTGGCCGCGGCCGGCGCCGGGTTTCGGCGAGCCGAAGGAAATGATGCCGCGCTCCTCCAACTGGTCGATGATGCGATAGACGGATTGCTGGGTGAGGTCGGTGTGGCTGGTGACTTCGGAGCGTGAGAGGCCGGGATTGCGCCAGATCAGCCGCAGGAGATCGCGTTCGTTAGAGGAGACAACGCCGCCGCCTTCGCGCAGGAAACGTGGCGCAATCAGCGGCTCCGGGAAATAGGCCATATCCAACACCTCTGCCGTCAATAATTACCATAGGCGTGTAGTAATTAGTGTCGCCTCCGCCGGCATATCCGATATGCAGCCTATAGCAGCAGCCTCACCGCGCTACAAGCGCTTGCGTTCGTCACTAAATTGTTACACGTAGCGTGTAGTAATCCGCCGTCACGGCGTCGGCGCTTGAAGCCGGCCGATCAAATCAGGCGAGGACAAGATGAAGATTTCCATTCTGGCGGCTGCGGCCGCGCTGGTGGCGGGCGCATGTTCCGCGCAGGCCGCCAATATCGAATTCTGGTACGGCAATACGGGCGTCGTCGAAAAGGCGATCCAGGACCAGTGCGCCGCTTTCAATGCCGCACAATCCGAGCATCACATCACCTGCGTCGGCCAAGGCAGCTACGAAGTATCGATGCAAAAGGCGATAGCCGCCTTCCGCGCTAAAAAGCATCCCGTCCTCATCCAGTTCTTCGACGCCGGCACGCTCGACCTGATGCTGTCTGATGCCGTCGTGCCAGTCCAGGAGGCGCTGCCCGAGGTCAAGTGGGGCAATTATATCGCCGGCGCCCGGGCCTATTACGAAACCTCTGGCGGCGCGCTTTTCGCGCAGCCTTACAATTCCTCGACGCTGCTGTTCTACACCAACAAGACCGAACTCGAGAAAGCCGGCATCACGAAGACGCCGGCGACCTGGGAGGAGATCATCGAGGCCGCCCGCAAGTTGAAGGCTTCGGGTCATGCCTGCCCCTTCACCACCGATGGCGACACTTGGCGCGTGCTCGAACAGTTTTCCGCCCGCCATGGCCTGCCGATCGCCTCAAAGCATAACGGCTATGATGGTCTCGACGCCGAATATGTGTTCAACACGACCTTCGCCGCCAAGCATCTTGAGAATCTGGTCGATTGGCGCAAAGAAGGCTTGGTCAAGCTCAATGCCGATACCAAGGCCGGCAACTTCACTGCCGCCTTCAACACCGGCGAATGCGCGATGATGGAGAATTCCTCGGGTTCCTATACTGCCTCGGCCAAGGCGTTCGAAGGCAAATACGAACTGTCAGTCGGTATGGCGCCGATGTATGAGGGTTACGAGCGCCACAACACCTTTGTCGGCGGTGCCTCGATCTACATCATGAAGGGTCACGACAAGGCCGAGGTCGAAGGCGCCAAGGCCTTCCTCGACTTCGTGCGCCGTCCCGAACAGCAGATGTTCTTGACCGCCGCCACCGGCTACGTCCCCGTCACCAACGACGTGATGGATGCGATCGCCAAGAGCGGCGAGGCGAATTCGCCGAAATATGCGACGGCCGCCGTCGGCATCGAGTCGATGAACCAGCCGCGCACCCCGGATACCCGCGGCATCCGTCTGGGCTTCTATGTGCAGTTCCGTCAAGTCTTCGTGGAAGAGACGCAGAAGGCCTTTGCAGGCCAGGAGACCATGCAGGTGGCGCTCGACAATGCCAAGAGGCGTGGCGACGAGCTGCTGCGCCGCTTCGAGCAGACCTACAAGGGCGTGAGGATGCAGTGATCCCGACATCTCACGCGCGGGACGTTTGAACGTCCCGCGCGTCCCACGCACGGGCGCGCGTCCCAAGCGCTCCCGTGCGTCAGGCATGGGACCCCATACGCCAGTGCGGTCCTCCCCAATGCAGGGCTTCTCCATGACGTCGGAATCTTCTCTCTTCAGCCACCGCTGGCTGCCGCTTCTGCTGGTAGCGCCGCTCATGCTGCTGATCGCACTCTTCTTCTACGTGCCTGTTTTTCAGGCCTTCTACTGGTCATTCTTCCTCGAGCGCCCCTTCGGCGGTGGCTCGATGTTCGTCGGCTGGGATAATTTTGCCCGCGTGTTTTCCGATCCGGAGTTCTGGAAGAGCTGTTGGCGCACTATCGTCTTCATGGTCACTGCCTCAGCGCTTGCGGTCGCGGTCCCGCTGATCCTTGCGGTCGCGGCCGACCGGAAGATCCGCATGTCGCAGCCGGCGCGCAATGTGCTCGTGTGGCCGAAGGGGGTTGCCGGCGCCTCGATCGGCGTCGTCTTCGCCTTCATCTTCAATCCCTTCGTCGGCGTGCTCGCGCCACTCAACTCAGCCTTTCCTGGCATCTGGGCGCCCGGCATCGACGGTACAGACGCCTTCATCACGCTGATTGCAGCGCATGTCTGGGGTGGTATCCCGTTCAATTTCGTCATCCTGCTCGCCGGCCTGCAGTCGATCCCGAAGACCATGCACCAGGCAGCCGCGATGGATGGGGCAGGGCCATGGCGGCGCATCTTCGACGTGCAACTGCCGCTCATCATGCCGCAGCTCTTCCTGACGCTGGTGCTCGAGTTCACCGAAAGCGTCACCTCGGCCTTCGCGCTGATCGATACGATCACCGATGGCGGTCCTGGCGGCGCCACGACGCTGCTCGTCTACAAGATCTATACCGACGGCTTCAGCGGCTACGACCTCTCCGGCGCCTCGACCCAGACGGCCATCCTGATGGTCTTCGTCGTTCTCCTCACCGCCGCCCAGTTCCTCTTCCTCGGCCGGCGCATCAACTACGAGCGGTGACCCCATGATCGAAAACGCACGTTCCCTAAACATCGCAGCCGGCCTCGTGCTCATGGTCGGCATCGTCTATATCCTCGGGCCGCTCTATTTGACGGTGGCGACGGCCTCGCAATCCTATGAATTCATGCTGCGCAACGGGCTCGCCTGGTATCCCGGCGACCAGTTTTTCACCAATGCGGCGCACATCTTCACCGAGACATCAATCCCAATCCAGATGTTCAACAGTCTGGTGGTCGCCTTTGGCGATGCATTGGCGACCTGCGTCCTGTCGCTTCTGTCGGCCTATGCCATCGTCTATTTCAGGGTTCGCTGGGCGGGCGTGGCTTTTGCGCTGATTCTCGCGACCATCATGCTGCCGATCGAGATCCGCGTCATCACCACCTACCAAGTGGCGTCGAACGTGTTTTCGCCGGTCAACGCGCTGCTCGATATCACCGGTTTGAACGGGCTGATCGCCGAATATTTCGGCGCGCCGGTGAAGCTCGAATGGAGCGTGCTGAACACGCATTTCGGACTGATCGCGCCGCTTGTGGCGCATGGCACCGGCACCTTCCTGTTTCGACAGTTCTTCCTGACCCTGCCCAGGGATCTGTTCAAAGCGGCGCGCATGGACGGGGCAGGGCCGATCCGTTTCCTCTTCGACATCCTGCTGCCGCTGTCGCGCACCAGCTTCGCCGCGCTCTTCGTGCTGACCTTCCTCAGCGGTTGGACGCAATATCTCTGGCCGCTGGTCGCCGCCTCGACGTCAGACATGCAGACCGCCGTCGTCGGCTTGGCGCGGCTCGTGCCGGATTCGGAGGGAGAGATCCCCGACTTCCCGATGATCATGGCCGGCGCCGTCATCGTTTCCATCATTCCGCTCGCGATGATCGCGCTGCTGCAGCGCTATCTGGTCCAGGGCCTTACTCTCACGGAGAAATAGCCATGAACGCCATCGACATGGCCATCCGCGCCGCTGCCGCCGACATCGCGCTGTCAGGCGTCACCAAGGCCTATGACGCCGAGACCGTCGTCATCCCGCCGATGGATGTCGAGCTCAGGGCCGGCGAATTCACCGTCGTGCTCGGTCCCTCCGGCTGCGGCAAGTCCACGCTGCTGCAGATGATCGCCGGGCTGGAGCGGGTGAGCGGCGGCACGATCGCCATCGGCGGCCGGCAGGTGCAGGATCTGGAGCCGAAACATCGCGGCTGCGCCATGGTGTTCCAGAACTATGCGCTTTATCCGCATATGAGCGTCTTCGACAACATCGCCTACAGCCTCAGGGTCGCCGGCATGGCGAAGGCCGAGCGCATCGAGCGGGTCGGCGCTGTGGCGAAGATGCTCGGTCTGTCGGACTTCCTCGGCCGCAAACCGGGACAGCTTTCCGGCGGCCAGCGCCAGCGCGTCGCGATCGGCCGCGCCATCGTGCGCGAGCCCGGTGTGCTTTTATTCGACGAGCCGCTCTCCAATCTCGACGCCCAGCTTAGGCACGACATGCGTGTCGAGCTTGCCGAACTGCACCGGCGCATCGGCGCCACCACCGTCTTCGTCACCCATGATCAGGTGGAGGCGATGACGCTGGCCGACCGCATCCTCATCCTCAACAAGGGGCGGATCGAACAGTTCGACAGGCCGAAGGCGATCTATCACCATCCGGCCTCGGTCTTCGTCGCCAAATTCATCGGCGCGCCGCCGATGAACATCCTGCCGGTCATCGGCGACGGCACGGTGCTCAGGCTCGCCGACGGGCAGGTGGCGGCGCAAGCGCGGCTTACCGGCGCCTATCATCTCGGCATCCGGCCCGAGGATATCCTGATCGGCGGCGGGGCCGACGGACATGTGGTCACGTCAGCTCTGCGGTTTCGCGAGGATCTCGGCTCGCACGCGATCCTGGCAACCGCGCTCGGCGGCTCGGTCGTCAGGATCGCGACACCCTTCGGCATCGAGATACCCGATCACAGCCAACTCTCTCTCAATTTCCCTGCCTCCCGCCTGCATCTCTTCGATGCGGAAAGCGGCAGGGCCATACCAGGCGCATTCGGCGCAAACTGAAGGACATCCCCATGAAATACATCGACCACATTGCCGACCCGTCGCGCCCCTGCGCCATCGTCGCCCATCGCGGTGCCTGGCATCATGCTCCCGAAAACAGCCTTGCCGCGATCGAGAATGCGATCGCCGGCGGCTATGACATCGTCGAGGTGGATATCCGCCAGAGCGCCGATGGCATGCTGTTCATCCTGCACGACGACACGCTCGAGCGCATGGCCGGCATCGATCGCATCCCCGAGGAGATGACGATCGCCGAGATCACCAGCCTGCGGCTGCGCATGGCCGATGGCGGGCCGGATCAGCCGTTCACGCGCGAGAGCATTCCGACGCTGGAACAGGTGCTCGAAACCGTACGCGGCCGCATTTTCGTCGATCTCGACCTGAAGGACCTCGAGATGATTGATATCGTCGCGGCCAAGGTCAAAGAGATGGGCATGGCCGACCAGGTTGATCTCAAGGCCCGCGCCGGCACGCCGGAGGCGCTCGCTTGGCTCGCCAGGCAACCCGGGATCGACGGCATTCCGTTCATGGGCCAGGCGTTCTTCAGGGTGGGAAGCGCCGAAGAGACCGCCAAGGCAGTCATCGCGGCGCGTCCCTTCATGTGCGAAGCCAAATTCGATGCGCTTGAGACGCTGGCCGGCCAGCACGAGCGGCTGCGCAACGCCGGAATCTCGCTCTGGGTCAACACGCTCGATCCGGTCTCCTGCTGCGGCCTGACCGACAGTGCGGCACTTGAAGATCCAGATGCGATCTGGGGACGGATGATGGCGGCCGGCATCAGCGTCATCCAGACCGACCAGCCAGCGGCGCTTAAGGCCTATATCGAGGCGCGCCGGGCATGAGGAACGTGTCGGACGACATATTGTCCGCCGTGATGGAGGATATGCGCCGGGCGGCGGAGGCGGAAATCCTGCCCCGCTTCCTCGGCGTCACCGCCGAGGGCATTCGCACCAAGACCGCGCCTGACGATCTGGTGACCGATGCCGATCTCGGCGCCGAGCGACGGCTCACCGAGGCGCTTTCGGCGCGATTTCCTGAGGCACTGCTCATCGGCGAAGAGGCGGTTTCGGCCGATTCCGCCATACTGGCGAGGCTTGCCGATGCCGATCTCGCCGTCATCATCGATCCCGTCGACGGCACTTGGAATTTCGCCCACGGCCTGCCGCTGTTCGGCATGATCGTAGCGATCGTTTCCGGCGGAGAAACCGTAGCCGGGCTGATCCACTATCCCGTGACCGGCGATTTTCTTGCCGCCCGGCTGGGGCAGGGCGCATGGCACATCGCCCGCGATGGCACCAGGACCCGGCTCAGCGCCGCGCCGCCGGGGCCTATCGGGGAAATGCACGGCTTCGTGCCGCTGCATATGTTTCCCGCCGAGGAGCAGCCGGTCTACGCTCGGAGCATGCTGCACTTTGCCCGCACCACCACATGGCGCTGCTCGGCCTATGAATACCGGGCGGTGGCAACAGGCGCTATGAGCTTTTCGCTCAACGCCGAGCTCAAGCCCTGGGACCACGCCGCCGGCATGCTGATCCATCACGAAGCCGGCGGCTATGGGGCATTGCTCAGCGGCGAAGCCTATCGTCCTGCGATGACCAAGGGCCGGCTGCTGCTGGCGCCGGATGTGGAAAGCTGGGAGGCGATCCGCCGGGGTTTTGTCGAGGGGTGATAGCGGTTGCGCTTCGGCAGGACGCTCTGGCTTGCTGTCGGCGTGCTTCGGTGCGCTGGCGTGTAGTTCGGCGGGAGCGCCGCTCCATCTCCGTCATTCCTGTTCTCACAGGAAATCGTATCCAAGTGCCCCGACCGGCGTTAAAAATGAAGCATGCGCTACACGTTCGCCATAGGTGATATCCACGGCTGTATCGATCCGCTGAACAGGATGATCGATCGGGTCGAGGCTTATGCATCTGAAGGGACCGTCGTCTTCGTTGGCGACTATGTCGATCGCGGGCCTCACAGCAAAAGTGTCCTCGACCGGATCATCGCCGGTCCATCGGAGCCGTGGCGATGGATTTGCCTGAAAGGCAATCATGAGGACATGATGGTCGCTGCCTATGCCGACAGCGACAGCAGAGACGTGTGGATCAGCAACGGCGGACTTGAAACCGAAATGTCCTATGACGGCAGGGTTCTGCCTCAGCATTTGCAATGGGCTGCCGATCGTCCCCTCATGCATGTTGATCGATATCGCATCTTTGTCCATGGCGGCGTTGTTCCGGAATTTCCGCTGGAACGGCAGACCAAGCGCGATCTTCTCTGGCTACGGTTCCCTCCCGGTGAGTCCAGCAACTATTGGGGCAAGCACCTCGTCCACGGCCATACGCCATCGATGTCGAACCCGATGACGACAGGAAATCGCACCAACATCGACAGCGGCTGCGTCTTCGGCGGCAAGCTTTCCTGTGCGGTCTTCGACGACGATGTTGCCGGTGGGCCGATCGACTTTATTGAAGTGAGAGCATGAGCTTGGGAGGGCAGGCAGGGAGATATTACTGGAGGAGCAGTGCGGCTTGCTCCCTCTTCTCCCCGCTGGGGAGAAGAGGGCGCGCCATCACCGCCCGCTCAGTCCTCGCCTGTCGGCAAGCCGCAGCCAAGGCGCCAGGTGGAAGCCGCTCATCAGCAGGTACATGGGCACCATTCCGCCGATCGGGAAGGCATCCGGCGTCGTCATGCAGATCATGTCGGCGCCGGTCGTCGCTGTCAGCAGCGCCATGACCGCGAATGTCGGAGCGGCGGTGAGCGACAGCCAATCGGCGGTGTGGGCGGCGATCCGGCCGCCCTGGCTAGCGATGCCACTGCTCGGCTTAGCAACTGATCCGTCTGCTGAGGCGGCCAGCGAGAGCCATTCGGCGGCGTTGAGAGGGGCGTTGCCGTCGCCTCGCTCTGCAGTGTGGGCGGAAAGCAGCATCGGCGTCACTCCTTGCCGTACCGGTCGTGGTGGCGCCACCAGACGCCTTGCTCGTTGCGACCCTTGGGGGCGCGGTCGAGCCATTGGTACGTGCCCCAGAGCCCGTCCAGCCCGCGCGCATAGCTGGAATAGCTGTGGTAGACGGCGCCGTCGATGAGTTCGAAGGCGCTGACACCCGGCCGGTCGCGGGTATAGGTGGGAACGTCGGTGCCGGTCATCGCGGCGATCTGAGTGATCGGGGCCTCGCTGTCGCGCGGCTGCCATTCCTGGATGGTGCTGCCGGGGAACGGTTCGGGGGCGGGCGGTTCCCGGCGGTAGTTATAGTCTACCTCGCCCTGGTGCTGCTGCTCGGCAGAGAACCAGACGCTGAAATCGCCGTTGAAGTCGCTGCCGAAGGAGGAGGCCCAGGGAAAGCTCCAGTCCATCCGCTGCTTGAACGCTTCGAGCTTTGCGAGCGGCGCCCGCGAGACCGCCCAAAAGGCGACATCGTGGTTCTCCAGGTGAACGAAGAAGCCGTTGAAGCCGTCGGCGATCGAGGAGCAGGAAGGGCATCCCGCGGTATAATCCGGCCCGAACATGAAGTGATAGACGAGAAGCTGCGAACGGCCGCCGAAAAGATCCTTCAGCCAGACGTTGCCGCCGTCGGTGTCGAAGCGATATTGCTTGTCGATCCTCACACGCGGCAATTGCTGGCGCTTCATCGCCAGCGCGTCGCTCTGCCGGGTCAGTTCCTTCTCCTCCTCGAGCAGATCGAGCCTTGCTGCCAGCCACTGCTGGCGTGTTGCGTTCAGCTGTGCCGTCATGGGTCTTCTCCTTTGCCTGTCTCTCGTCGTAGCATCCGGCGCAGGCTTGCTTGCCGGTCGACGATAAATCTAAGGCCGGGTGGGTAAATGGTGGGAGTGACAAGTGTGACGGGATTTGAATGGATTCGCTGATCACGGCAGCGGCGCGGGCGTTGGCGGTGGGAGATGCGCTCGGCGCGCTGAAGCGGGTGGCGCTGCGCGACGATGCACCGGCGCTGGCGCTGCGCGGTATTGCGATGGCGCAGCTCGGCGATCTTGTCCGTGCCAAGGCGCTGTTGAAGAGTGCGGCGCGTGCTTTCGGCCCGCGGGAGGCGGTGGCGCGAGCCCGCTGCGTGGTCGCCGAGGCCGAGATCGCGCTCGTCTCGCGCGATCTCACCTGGCCGCCCAAAGCGCTGGAGGCGGCGCGCAAGGTGCTCGAAGCGCATGGCGACAGGGTCAATGTCGCCCATGCCAGGAATGTCGAGCTTCGCCGGCTGGTGCTGATCGGCCGGCTCGACGAGGCCGAGCGGGCGCTCGAAACACTTGACCCGACGCCGCTGCCGCCGGCGGCAAGGGCTGCCCATGAGCTGGTGGTCGCGGGTATCGCGATCAGACGCCTGCAGACGAAAGCGGCGCGTGCGGCGCTTGACCGGGCGAGGCAGGCGGCGCGCGAGGCCGGTATGCCCGTATTGACGACGGAGGTGGAAAATGCCGCCGACGTACTCAACGCACCCGTGGCACGGCTGATCTCGCGCTGGCGGGAAAGCCGGCTGCGGCTCGAGGAGGTGGAAGAGTTGCTAGGCTCGGGTGCGCTCGTCGTCGATGCCTGCCGCCATGTCGTGCGCGACAATCAGCTTTCCGTGTCGCTGGCAACGCGGCCGGTGCTCTTCGCGCTCGCCCGCGCGCTCGCCGAAGCCTGGCCGGGGGATATGGCCAGGGGCACGCTGGTCGCACGCGCCTTCCGCGGTAAACATGCCGACGAATCGCATCGCGCCCGGCTGCGCGTCGAGATCGGCCGGTTGCGCGCCGAGCTGCGGGCGCTCGCCGAGATCTCGGCGACGAAACGCGGTTTTGCGCTTTCGCCGCGGCGCGCCGGCGAGACCGTCGTGCTGGCGCCGCTCGTCGAAGGCCAGCATGGGGCGGTGCTCGCCTTTCTCGCCGATGGCGAGGCGTGGTCGAGCTCGGCGCTGGCGATCGCGCTCGGCGCCAGCCCGCGCACCGTGCAGCGGGCGCTGGATTCGCTTGCCGGGCAGAGCAAGGTGCAATCCTTCGGACGCGGGCGGGCGCGGCGCTGGATGAGCCCGCCGCTGCCCGGTTTCCCGACGATCTTGTTACTCCCGGGACCGCTGCCAAGCGATTAGTATAGGCCAGCCATCGGGATAGCCCGTGTTTTGAGGACGGAAGAGATGAAAAAATCGGCTGCGACGATCATTCGTGAATATGGACCCTTTCCAGGTGCCGAGCGCGTTAACGGTGTCACCTTTGACGGTGAGCACGTCTGGTTTGCCTCGGGTGACAGGCTGAATGCGCTCGATCCCGCAAGCGGCGAAGTGGTGCGCTCGATCGAGGTCGCGTCCCATGCAGGTACGGCTTTCGACGGCACGTTTCTCTATCAGATTGCCGAGGATGTCATTCACAAGATCGACCCGAAGACCGGACGTATCCTTTCCACCATCCCGGCGCCCGGCAATGGCGGCGATTCCGGCCTTGCCTGGGCCGAAGGCTCGCTCTGGGTCGGCCAGCACCGAGGGCGCAGGATCCATCAGATCGACCCTGAGACGGGCAAGATCCTCCGCACCATCGAATCCAACCGCGTCGTGACAGGCGTCACCTGGGTCGACGGCCAGCTCTGGCACGGCACCTGGGAGGGCGACGACAGTGATGTCAGGCGCATCGACCCCGAAACCGGCGAGGTGCTGGAGCGGCTGGAGATGCCCGAGGGCACCGGCGTCTCCGGCCTCGAATCCGACGGCGCAGACTGCTTCTTCTGCGGTGGCGGCGCCAGCGGCAAGGTTCGCGCAATCAGCCGGCCGGCGCAGGCCAAGGAGGGGAAAGGGAAGTAGCCGATGCGATGCCGAAGAGGCCGATGCAGCATATACTTCCCAGCGACAGTCAGGTCGCCAGCAAGTCGGCAGCCGAAGTCGAGGATCAGGTTGTCGGAATTATAGCCGGGTGAGCGATTGATTTCGTTACGTGACGATCTACTTTTGCGACAGTGTCGATCGAGGGCTGTACGCAAAGCCGGTGCGACCGTGGGGGAGAGACTTTGAAACATCTGCGCACGACGCTCGGCCCTAAGAGCAAATCCGAACTTGGGATGATCCTCCCGCACGAGCACGTCTTCGTCGACCTCAGGACGCCGGACCAGCCCGGTTATGCCGAAGCTGAGATCGAAGACGTCGTTCGGCTGATGGCCCCCGAGATCGAGCGGATCAAGAAGCTCGGGGTGACGGCACTGGTCGAATGCTCGACGGGCGGCGTCGGACGCCGTGCGGATATCGATCTTGCCGTGTCGCTTGCGACAGATTTTCCAATCGTCGTTCCCACCGGCAATTACCGCGAGCCCTGGATTCCCGAATGGGTCCGCCAAGCTTCCGAGAAGGAGCTGGAGGCGTGGATGCTTCGCGAGCTGACGGAGCAGATCGACGAAACCGGGTTCCAGGCAGGCTGGATCAAGCTCAGCGCCGGCGATGACGGCATGACGGTGCTCGAGACGAAAATCCTGCGGGCAGCCGCGCGCGCCGCGGCCCAGACAGACGCCGTCATCGGCAGTCATACGATCAGGGGACGGGTCGTCATGGATCAGCTCGATGTCATCGAGGCGGAGGGCTACAGGGCCGACAGGTTCATCTCGATCCATACGCAGGAAGAAAAGGACTTCGCCTATAACGTCGCCGTCGCCGAGCGAGGCGCCTGGATCGAATATGACCATGTCGGCCGGGGCGAGGACAACGAGGTGGCGGAGCTGGTGATCAAGGCGCTGGAAGCGGGCTGCGGCGATCGCCTGTTGTTGAGCCATGACCGGGGCTGGTTCGATCCGGCGCTGCCGATGGGCGGAATACCCAAGCCTTACACCCATCTTTCCACGGTCTTGCTGCCCGAGTTGAAACGGCGGGGCATAGACGACGGGACCCTGATGCGCCTGACCCATGAGAATCCCTTCGAGGCTTTCGCCCGATAGGGAGAGTGGCCGGGCACGACCCAATATCTCTATCTCCAATTGGCTTGTCTCTGTTACTAGACGCACATCGATCTTTCGACGTGTTCGTCGACGGCGGAAATGATCTCTTCCCAATCTGCGGGATGAAGTTCGTGACCGCCACCTTCGATCTTCACAAACTTCGCATCTGTCACAGTCCGCGCGAGTGTCTCTCCGTGCGTCGGCGGAAAGACCGGATCGGCAGTGCCGTGAAGGACGAGAAGCGGCACGTTCATCTCGTCGAGCCGGCCGCGCCATGTCTCGCCGGTCTCAAAGAGGACGCTGTGGTTGGTGGCGCTCAGATAACCTCCGGAGCGGTCGAAGTCCCGTTCGAGGAAGGCTCGAGTTCCGGCTTCGTCGAATGGATGTGCCGTTCCGGCGGTCAGGCGCAAATCCTCGACCAGGTACGCGACCGCGTCCGCCCGGTCCGACCAATCCGCCTCCACGGCCATATGTTCCAGCCAGGCCTCGCCGCTCGGAGGGAAATGGGATCTATCCACACCGACCGGCGAGGTACTGATCGCCGTTAGGGAAAGCACGCGTTCCGGGCTCTTCAGTGCGGCCACCTGCCCGACCATGCCGCCGAGGGAAAAGGCGACGATATGAGCGCTCGGGATTCCGTAGCCGTCGAGCACACGGAAGACGTCATCGACTGCGTCCTCGAAGGTGTAGCCGGGTCGACCGGGCGGATATTTGGTCGAAATGCCGGAATCGCGCTGGTCGTAGCGGATCACAAAGCGACCGCGTTCGGCGAGCCGACGGCAGAACTCCTCCGGCCACCACAGCATCGACGCCATTCCGCCCATGATCAGAAGCAACGGCGGCTGGTTCGGATTGCCGAAGCTCTGCGCCGCGAGTTCGACCTCGTCAGTGCGGATCATCAGCCCACTCATGCCAAGCCCTCGCGGTGCAGCGCGGCTTGCACCGCCGGCCTTTGTTCGATCCGTGCGATGTATTCGCCTAACGGCTCGGGCAGGGCGAATCCGAGATGAGTTGCGCCCCACGCGAGTTGGAAAAGATAAGCATCAGCGACCGTGAAGGTCTCTCCGAACAGATAGCCCCGCTCAAGTCGGCCGGCGACGAAGCCGAACCAGTGCACTATTTGCTGGCCCGTCGGCTCCCTGGCTTCCTCCGGAAGCGATAGGTAGGTGGGAAAGCGCTTGTGAATCTCGGTTGCGAGAAAGCTCAGCATCTCGAGCAGGCGGAAGCGGCCCAGATGACCCTGCGGTGCCAACTCCGGTGCGCGGTCGGCGATCCAAGCCAGGATGGCAACATTTTCGGTCAGCACCTCACCATCGTCGAACATAAGGGCGGGCACATAGCCCGTCGGATTGATATCCATGTATCGGCCGCCCCCTTCAATCTGCTTCGTCTCTAGGTCGACCTTGACCAGGTCGAATTGAATTCCAGCCTCCAGCATGGCGATGTGGTCCGCCAAGCTGGAGAATCCGGGCGCAGAGTAAAGTTTCATCCAACCGTTCCTTCCTTCGTTTCATATGCCCATGGTCCAAGAAGAGGTGGGCGGGGTCAGGCGGTTACCCGATCGCCCGTGTTCAGACGTCCTCTTCATGTCCGCATACTGGGGCTAAGGTGGGGGGGCCGCATCGGGCATATTGAGTAGGACTGGTTTGAAATGCACGTCCGGGGGTAGAGAAATCCAGTCTAACCGACTGAGCAGATCTAGTCGGCGGCGCTCTGCATCAACCGCAACTCTGCCTTTGGAAGGTCGGCCTGCTGGTGTTTACTAACCATCGGGATCGGGCAGCCTGCTGCCGGTTGTGCACATGGGATGATTATGGCTTCATCTCTGCAATCTCGAACTCCAGGTATCGGAGCATTTTGTGTCGACTTTCCGTAAAAGGGCGCAGTTTTCGGGCAGAGCCGCAGAACTCAATTCCATGGAAACCGCTTTCCGAGATGTCTCTGGCGGTCGGCAATGTTGCATTCTTCTCGGGGCAGAAGCAGGTGGCGGAAAAAGCCGGCTGGTCGACGAGTTCGCCGACCGACTCTCAGGCCGGGCCTTGATCCTAAAAGGTGGATGCATTGAGCAACAGGAATCGGCCTTACCTTATGCGCCTATTACAGCTCTACTGCATGAATTGGTTCGTCTGCGCGGCCAGTCCGCAGTCGGATCGCTTGTCAGCCGCGAGGGTGCCCGAGAACTGGCGTGGCTACTTCCCGAACTCGGCGAGACCTCCGAGCGATTTGATGCGGGCATCGCAAGGTCACGGCTGTTCGAGACACTTCGAAAGTTGTTCGAGGAATTGGCGCGCGAGATGCCACTCGTCCTGGTCATCGAGGACATCCACTGGGCCGATCAGGGAACCTGCGATTTGCTTCGCTTTCTTTCGACGCGGCTGAAGAAAATTCGGTTCATGCTGATCGTCACCTATCGGCCCGAGGAGGCGAACGGCCCCAACGCATTGCGGACAACCATCGTGGACCTCTCTCTTTCCGAGGGTTGTGAAGTGCTGAAACTTCCTCGCCTCACCCGCGCGGAGATCGCCATGCAACTCCAGGGCCTGCTCGGGTCGCCGCCAACGCCTGCTATGACTAACAGCGTCTATTTGCGGGGCTGCGGAATCCCGCTGTTCACCGAAGCACTTATCGATGCGAGCGGAAGCTTGCGCACAGATGTTCCAGGCTCGCTCAACGATTACCTGCTGAGAGGCGTGAGAGACCTGCCGGCATCCACGGGCGAGTTGTTGAAAGTGCTGGCGCTCGGCGGACCCCATATTACCCATTCGCTACTTCGCAACGTGGCGAACAAACCTGACCTCGAACTCGCGGAGTTGTTGCGCCCCGCGATTTCGGCGGGGGTCGTGGCGGCCGATCGTGATGGATATGCGTTCCGCCACGCGCTCATCCAGGACGCTGTGCGGGGCGACCTGATCGCCGGCGAAAAGGTGGCGATCCATCGCTTCTATGCCGACGTGCTCGAACGCGGACCGGTTCCAAGCTACCGGATTTGGCATTCCGTAGCGCTCGCGCGTCATCTGCACGGCGCCGGCCAAGCAGAACGTTGCCTAAAATGGGCCTGGCATGCTGCGGCGGAAGCCGCTGCCACTTTCGCCTATGTAGACCAGATGGAGATGCTGAAGCTCGTGTTAGCGGCGTGGCCCGAGGTCGAAGATGCGACTGGATTGATCGGCGTGGACCATTGCAAGGTGTTGGAACTCGCTGCTGACGCCGCCTGCTGGGCAGCGGAGGCGGAGCAGGGGCTCGCATTTGTCGAACGCGCACTCGCCGAACTGGATGCCGACGGCGATGGCGAGCAATTGGCGGCGCTTCTTCTGCAGCGCGCGGTAATGCGTCAGCACGCGCTTCTCCCAGGCGAGATCGCAGATCTTGAGCGCGCGCTCGATCATGCAGTCCGTCCCACAAGGCTGCGCGCTGATGCCCTCGGGCAGTTTTCCCGTGCGCTGATTTTACGGGGAGAGTTCGATCGCGCCAGGTGTTTGGGCGAGGAACTGAGGGATTTGGCGGAGAGGCTCGACGATGAGGAATACCGTATCGAGGCACTGATCATTGCGGCGTCGCTGGACATGGCGCCGAATGTGTCTCGCATCGGTGCCCATCGGGCCGTCGCAATGCGGGCGGAGCAGGTGTCTATAGGCCGAGTCGAGATTCTTGCGGGCGCAGCACTGCTGCAGGCCCTGCTCGACGCAGGAGAATATGGTCAGATCATTGAGATCGGACCGGCAATTTTTGCGCGGACGGTCGAGCTCGGGCAGGCACGGTATATAGGAGCACTGGTCGGTTCGCCCCTTTGCCGCGCCTTCTTGGTCTTGGGCCATGTCTCCGAAGCCACTGAGACATGCGAACGGATGGCGGCGCTGGATCCGCTGCCATTGGGGCTTGTTCACGTCTTCGAATGCCAAGCCGAGATCGCCTTGGCATTAGGGGATGCGGATCGAATTGCTGCAGCGGCAAGATCGTTGCGGGCTCTCCCGCCGGGCCCTCAAGTTGCCAGCCGTATGGCGGCCAACCTTCTGAAATGTGACATTGAAAGCTCGGCGTTATCAGGTGACATGGATCAGTCGGCGCTTTTGGTGAGATCTGCTCTGGCGCATCTGGAGAAGCAAGGGGGCGCCTGTTGGCCGCTCCTGGCTTCCGCCATCCGCGTTGCCGTCGATACGAACCAGAGAGAGGTTGCTCTGGAACTGGCCGAGCTTGCCGCTCAGGCCCCATGCCGAAATATGGTAGAGCAGACCGAGAGGCTGGCGATTTCGGCTGAGATGTCGCGCGCCACGGTTTCTGATCTCGATGGATGGGCTGCGGTTGCCCAAAGCTGGGCTGGATTGAACCAGCCCTTTCGGCAGGCGTACGCCCTTATGCAGGCAGGTGCCGCCGCAGTGAGCGCCGGCAAGCGGGTGAGTGGGGCGCGCCATTTCAGGTGCGGCGCGAAGCTTGCTCATTCGATCGGCGCCCGCCTTTTGGGCAACCAGATTGAAGCCCTCGCTGCAAGAGCTCATATTAATTTACGAGATGAGGAGGAGGAGGAGGAGGATGAGGTGGCGCCGAAGGCGCCCCTCGGCCTGACAGATCGGGAATTTGAGGTTCTCCGGCTAGTCGCGGCTGGCCAGAGCAATCGGGAGATCGCGAAGAATCTGTTCATTTCCTCGAAAACGGCGAGCGTTCATGTGTCCAACATTTTGAGCAAGCTTTCCGTCCCCAGCCGGGGCGCCGCCGCAGCCGTCGCACACCGGCTCAGGATCATTGATCTGGGATAGAGTTTGTTGGTTCGGATGCACAGCGCGTATAGGGATTGGACAAGGAAATTCGGCTGGACCCCGGAGGGCGACGGCCGCTTCGGCCATCTGTCGATTCTATCGGTGGGTGGCACGCCGATATTTGGTGCGCCACTGCCAGCCTCCCGCGTCGATTCTGCTTATCGTTTGCCGATTGGAAGGCCTCGGAAGTGCTCTATCACTCGCCACGCGACAAGCTTTAATTGCGCGAAGGGCGTTTGTTCCAATTCCAGGCCAAATGATTGATCAGTCGGGCTTGCTGGGGCTTTTTCAGAAATCGATGGCGATACCAGGATCTATGAGAAGCCGCGCTCATCGAACAAAAGCGCCATGCTGATCGCATCGATGAACCGGCCATCGATGCACGCCGCACGACGGACGATGCCTTCAGGCGCAAATCCCACCTTTTCGTAGAGAGCGATAGCACCGGCGTTGTCTTCGTAAACATCGAGTTCGACCCTGACGAAACCGGCTTCCTGCGCCGCTTTCAATGCGGTCTCGATGAGCCTTCGTCCCAGACCTCTGCCGCGATAGGCGGGAAGGACCCCCATTCCCAGCCTTCCGCGATGGGCGCGCGACGGGAAGAAATGCCGGCTGATGTCGCACCAACCGACGACCTCGCCTTCAGCGGTGGCAACGAATTGCGGATTGCCCTTCGCAATCATGCCCATCACGAACTCACGAGTCTGGGGCAGGGGCGGTGCTTCCAGCATGGACAGGTATTTTTTCTCCCGCGCGACGACGTCCAGCGTACGATGAAAGTTGTCGATATGGACGGCAGCGATCGGCTCGATCCTGATGCCTAACGTATCCGGCGATGCTGCTGCATCCATGTGCTTCTCCTTCAACGATTGCGGAATGCCTATCGGAGACCTGCCGCAGACCCGCACGGGAGCGCATAATTCACGGTCCGTCAACCTTTGCGTGTCAATTTCTCGACAGCGGGCGCCATCAAAAGGTTGCAGGTATTGAAGGTCGGGCTCACATCCCACATTACATTCGTCTTGGTGACGCTCACCTGCGCCGCGGCTGTGTTGCTGTGCGGATTTGCGTGGCTCGCCGCGGTGAAGGTCGACGATCTCTCGTTGCGCCGACAGGCCGACTTCGTCGGCCAAGGATTGGAAGAGCAGATCGCGGCACTTCCCCGGGAGCAGGAAAGCGTCACCAAATGGGATGATGCCTTCCTCTATGCCAAGCAGCGAAACCATGAATGGCTGCTCGACAATGTCGGCCGGTGGACGAGCCGGTATTTCGGGCATGACAGGACCTATATCTTCGACGATACCAATCGGCTGATGTTTGCGTTCCGTGACGGCGCGGATGCCGTGCCGCCGCGGCTCGGTGACGACGATGGCCGAGAAGTGACCGCTCTCGCCGGGGAGATGCGCGCCGTTCTCGTCGAGCCGGCTGCAAAACCCGGCGCCGAAGCGCTCGGGCAACTGGCCGCGGTTCGGACGATCATGATCGGCAACCGGCCGGCAATTGCCAGCGCGCGTCCTATTCTGCCGAGTTCGACCCGGATGCAGATCGAGGCGGGCCAGGAGTTCATCGCCATCTCGGTCAAGTTCATCGATGGAAAAGCTGCCGAAAGCATCGCCCATTACGCGCGGCTCGAAGGATTGCGTTTCGCGCCTTCGAAAGGGGAGGACGAGCGGGCGCAGGTGCCAGTGCCGTCCCATGACGGCGGCACGATCGGCTATCTCGTGTGGCCGCCTATCCTGCCCGGATTTATGCTGCTTCAGCAGATTGCGCCGGCGGGACTTGGCTGCCTGGCGCTGCTGATTGCCGTCGTCTTCTGGCTCGGACGGGGTCTGCATCGCACCTCGGTGACCCTGCTGGACAGCCAGGCGCAGCTCACCCACCACCGCAACCATCTGGAAGAGATGGTGGCCGACCGAACCGCCGAGATCGAAAGGCAGAGAGAGGAACTGGATCGCCTGCTGGTGCACGAACGTCAGGTGAATGCGCTCCAGCGCCAGTTCGTCGCCATGGCTTCGCACGAGTTTCGCACGCCGCTCGCCATCATCGACGCCGCTGCCCAGCGGCTCTGCCGCTCGACGACCAACGTCAGCGGCGATTACGTTCACGAAAAAGCCGGCGTGATCCGAAGCGCGGTCGTGCGCATGGTCGATCTGATGGAGAGTATTCTCGCCAACGGCCGGCTCGAAACCGGACAGATCACACTGAAGCGGAGCGAAGGCGATCTAAAAGCCCTGCTCGTCACCTGCTGCGACAGGCAGCGCCATCTCAGCCGCACGCATGTGTTCCATCTCGATCTTGAGCCCATACCGGATGTCTTGACGTTCGACCGCAGCGCGATGGAACAGGTCTTCACCAACCTGATTTCGAACGCCGTCAAATATTCGCCCAACGCGCCTGACATTCATCTTCGCGCCCGGGCCGATGAGAAGACGGTGGAGGTCGCCATTTCCGACAGCGGCATCGGCATGGATGCGGAGGATCTGCCGAAGCTGTTCCAGCCCTATTACCGTGCCCGCAGCGCCACGGGCATTGCCGGAACGGGCATCGGCCTCAACGTCGTCAAGCAGGTCATCGAACTGCATGGCGGCACCGTCGAGGTGACGAGCGAACTCGGCAAAGGCACAACATTCACCATTCTTCTGCCAATAGAGTTTCTATTGTCGGATCAACAAGTCGCAGCTTAAGGAAGAGCCCATGGTTACCGTTCTGTGCATAGAAGACGAAGTCGAGATCCGGAACCTGCTCGTCGAAGAGTTGAGCGAAGCCGGCTACAAGACGCTCGAGGCTTCCAACGGCGCCGAGGGGCTGGAAATGATCCTGTCGAAGTGGCCCGATATCGTCATCAGCGACATTTCGATGCCTGTGATGGACGGGCACCAGCTTCTGGCCGAAATCCAGATCAATCATCCCGAGCTCTCCAATATTCCCTTCATCCTGCTGACGGCGCTGACCGACCGGGAAAATACGCTGGCCGGCCTTCGCGGCGGAGCGGCGGACTATCTGACGAAGCCGCTCGACTTCGATCTGCTGCTCGCCAAGCTCGAAGGCTGCGTGACGCGTCTTGCCAATGACAAGGCGGTTCACCGGTCGTTCTGATGGTTGGGCGGCACCCAAGAGAGCCTCATCCTGAGGTGCCCCGCAGGGGCCTCGAAGGGCGAGGCGGGCGCGCCGGCGTGGATGCATGCGAGGAGCTGCGTTGCGGCGTGTCCTTCGAGGCTTCGCCCTCCGGGCTACGCGCCTCAGGATGAGGGGCGTTGGTGACCGCTCCTAAACAGTCAGCGTTGGTGGATGCCGCCCTCATAAGAGGGGTTGGACGCCGCGAGAAGTGGGCGCTCATTCCGCGACGGCCCACCTTCCATTATCGTTTTCCTGGCAGGATGTCGCCCAACACCTCGAACACCCTTGGATCGAGTGTCTGAGATACATTGAAGCGCATGAAATTCGTTGCCGATTGCGACAGGCTGAATGCGTTTCCGGGAGCCAGAACGATCCTCCTGTCCAAGGCGGCGCGCGCCACATTCGCCGCATCGATGCCGTCGGGCAGCCGGCACCAGAGGAACATTCCGGCTTGGGGCTCCAGCCAGGGCGTTATGCCGAGATTCTTCAGCTTGGCCGACACCTCGCTCATTGCCCGGGAGAGCCGGTGTCTCAGCGTCTCCATGTGTTTGCGATAGCTGCCGTCGCTCAAGACGTTCAGCACCAGTTCCGCCGTCAGCCGGCCGCCGCCGAAGGAGGTGGCGATCTTGAGGTCTGTCAGGCCGTCGATCCACTCCGGCTTCGCCACGACGAAACCGCAGCGGGCCGCGGCCGACAGGGTTTTCGAGAAGCTGCCGATGTGGATGACCCGCTCGAGCCCGTCGAAGGCGGCAAGGCGGGGTGCCGGCGTGTGCTCGAAATCGGCAAAGATATCGTCCTCGATGATAGTCAGGTCGATCTGGTCGGCGAGTTTTAGAACCCTGTGCGCCGTAACCGGAGACAAGGTTGCGCCGGTCGGATTGTGGATGGCGGAGTTGGTGATGTAGAGCCGTGGACGCTCATCGGCGACGACTTGTGCAAACAGATCGATATCGGGACCGGACGCGGTGTAGGGCACGCCGACGATCTTTGCCCGATGGGCGCGCAGCAGCGCATGGAAATTGAAATAGCAGGGATCGTCGACCAGCACCGTGTCGCCGGGTTCCAGCAGGAAGCGGCAGAGCAGATCGATTGCCTGCGTGCCGGAATCGGCAAGCATGATTTGATCCGGGGAGGCTTCGATCCCCCGTTCACCCATCCGCCGCGAAATCAGCTGGCGCAGTTGCGGCAAGCCGAGCGGCGAGCCGTAATCGGCGAGCGCCGGCCCGTCGGCGCGGGCAAGCGTTCTGAGCCCGCGGCGCATGCCGTCTCCCGGCAGCCAGGAGGGCGGCAGCCAGCCGCAGCCGGGCTTCAGGTCGGCTTCGCCGGCCTCCAGCGATTGCCGCGATATCCAAAACGGATCGACCGCGCGGTCGAGCTTCGGCCCGGCCTCGGCAAGCGCAAAGGGCGCTGCCTGGTTGGCGACGTAGAATCCCGAGCCTGGTCTCGCCAGGATCGCGCCTTCGGCGACCAAGCGTTCGTAAGCGTCGACGACGGTCGAAGTCGAGAGCTTCAACGTCGCAGCCAGCCCCCGGACGGAAGGCAGCCTTGCGCCCGGTGTCAGGCTGCGCCCGGCGATGCGCTGCCTAATCGTCGCGACGACGATCTCGACGCGTGTGCGTCCGTCGTTCATCTGTATTGCTTTCTGCACCATTACAGTTTCGCAAAATCGTATCAGACTGTGACTGTTATGACCATCGCTGTTGGCCGATAAGGGTTAGCAATGAAGGAGTGCATAATGGACCGCATGGCATCGGGATGGATCAATGGTTTTATCGGTGTGGTGATCTTCAGCGGATCGCTGCCGGCGACGCGCGTGGCGGTGATGCAGTTCGATCCGGTTTTCCTCACCGTGGCGCGCGCGGCGATCGCCGGCTTTCTCGCGCTCGGCCTGCTGATTGCTTTCAGAGAGAAGCGGCCGAGCCGAGGTGATATCCTCTCCCTGGCGGTCGTCGCGCTCGGTGTCGTGGTCGGCTTTCCCCTGCTGACGGCGTTGGCGCTGCAACATGTCACGTCAGCCCATTCGATCGTCTTCATCGGCCTGCTGCCGCTCGCAACGGCGATCTTCGGCGTGATCCGTGGTGGAGAACGGCCGAAGCCGGCATTCTGGCTGTTTTCCGTTCTCGGCAGCGCGCTGGTGGCGGGATTCGCATTGACACAGGGCCTGTCGGCCTCGCCGGTCGGCGATCTGCTGATGCTGGCGGCGGTCATCGTTTGCGGCCTCGGCTATGCCGAAGGCGGCAGGCTTTCGCGCACGCTCGGCGGGTGGCAGGTGATTTCCTGGGCGCTGGTGCTGTCGCTGCCGGTGACGGTCGCAGTCGCGCTTTTCCATCGACCGGCAACCTTCTCCGGCATCGAAGCGCCGGCGCTGCTCGGCCTTGCCTATGTCTCGCTGTTTTCCATGCTGATCGGCTTCATCTTCTGGTATCGCGGCTTATCGCAGGGCGGCATCGCGGCGGTCGGCCAACTGCAGCTGCTGCAGCCGTTCTTCGGTCTGGCGCTCGCCGCAACCCTGCTGCACGAGCCCGTGACCTCTGCCATGCTCGCCGTAACGGTTGCCGTCATCCTGTGTGTGGCCGGTGCCCGGAGGTTTGCACGGTAGGGAGGATCATGAAGTTCTCCGTGTCCTCATATTCGGTCGAAAACCTCGGGCCGCAATTTCCCGATCTTCATCAGATGCTGCAGGGTGTATGATATTGACAGAGCGTCGTCGAGCCCGTCATGCCCCCGCAATGGAGGATGTTCGATCTGGTAATAGTCGGCCAGTTTGTTGCTGGGCGTCTTCGCCAAATCCTCGATCGGCATGCCCGCAGCGACGAGGAGCTTGACTGCGTTGTCGAAGCGGCGGGCCGGGATGGAAGGCTGAATGCCGGCGACATAGCAACTGATGGCCAACATGTTCAGCTCGTCCTTGCCCCACGACCAAAACCGCGCGCCGCCCGAGAAGCTGTCGACGCCGGAAAGGGCATCCTTCAACGCCACGCCATGGGCGTCGATATCCTCTTCGGCGATGCCGGTCAGATTGGTGAAATAAGGATCGAGCGGATACCTCTTACCGAAGCGATCGATGGGCCGGACGTAGGATTTATAAGTATCGAGGATCGGAAACTCGCTTTCCAGGCTGAGCTTGACTGCTCCTATCTGCGCAATGACAGGATCGGGATCGTGGGCCGCGCACCAAAATCTGCGTTGTGAGCCTTCCAGGCAAAGAAATTCACAGTCGAATATGATGGCGGTTTTCATCGGCGACATTACCCTCACGAATTTGGCCGATAAGTTTAAGGAGGAATCCAACACATGGAGCACTCCAAATAAAGGCTATGAGCCACGCAATCGCCGTCGCTCCCACACATTCCTGTTCATCAATCCGACAGCTTGGCTCGACGGCGAAGGTGTGTAGGCAGATCACCCCAACCAATATTGCTAAGCTCGCGATTGCGATGGATATCCAAAGTCTGATCCCTCGCTTCATGATCAAGGCGGCGATAAAGACTCCTGCGAAGGGCAACACGATGAGCCAAATCACGAACTGTCCCTCCTGGATAGTGGTCCCGAGCGTGGAGTTTATCCAACCAGCCTGACTATGCAAATGACGGGACTTTGGCCGAGGCGGCCAGTCCAACGCTATCCTGCAGCGTGGCGGTAAACTCACGCAAGCGGCCCAGCATCTCTCCGAAAGCTATAGCCGCTGGCCAACTGTGCCACCTGCAGGTGCTGCCTCGACAATTTCGCTCACCTGTTTTGGCCGACCGTGGCAAACTGCGATGGCAGTGATCGCGGCATTTCTCGCGAGATCACCATGCAATCTTGCTGAAATCAGAAATTGAGGCTCTGCAATGACCGAAATCGGTCGGATCCTTGGTTCGGGCAAAGAGGCCGAGGTCTTCGAATATGGCGCCTTGGCGCTGAAGCTGTACAGGCGAGCCGCCTCCAAGGCGTCGTCATTCAGGGAGGCCGCGAACCTGTCGATCCTTGAGAGGCTTGCGCTGCCGGCGCCAAAGGTTCACGCGGTCGGTGAATTCGATGGGCGCTGGGGCGTGTTGATGGATCGCGCGCCCAGCTCCTGTTTTGCCGACCAATTCGTCTCGACGGCAGGAAGCGCGCCGCTTGAAGACATGGCCCAACTGCATCGAAGACTTCACGAAAAACCCGGCGACGGGTTGCCGTCTCTCATGGCCAGGCTTTCTGCCAGGATCCGGCGAGCCGAGGGCTTGGATGCCGCGTCCAGAAAGCGGCTCCTGTTGGAACTCGATTCGCTTCCGGATGGCGACAGGGTGTGTCACGGCGATTTTCACCCCTGGAATATCCACGGCTCAGGGCAGGGGTTCATGATCGTCGACTGGCTCGACGCCTGCTGTGGCAATCCCCTGGCCGATGTCTGCCGAACATACGTGCTGTTGCACCATGCGATGCCGGACCGGGCGATGGGCTATGTCGAAGCTTACGCCTCGGTCACCGGGGCGGAGGTCGGCGGCATTCTGGCCTGGCTTCCCCCGATTGCCGCCGCCCGGCTGACGGAAGGCGTTGCAAACGAAAATGACGAGCTGTTGCGGTTGGCTGGCGCGAGTTGATAACTGTCGAAGCTCAAGCAAGCGTTGGTCTCCGCTTTGCGCGAAGCGGCCATTGCGGCCGGCTATCGGCCTGGCTGATCTATTCGCTGCTTCCTCGGTCCTTTGCTTCCCGCACCAGGTCCGGCATTCCATCGTGCGGACCGAGGGCGTGAGTGGGATGGTCATCCCACCAATCATTATGCAGCGGTCGGCGGTGAGGGTGGAGCGGGTAGAAAATGCGGTTTTCGGTCTTGTGGCGCTCGCCGACGACGAGGAGGTGCACTTCGGCTTGCGTGTTGTTGAGGAAACTATGAGCGATCCCGGTGCCGGCAGGAAATCCGACGGCGTCGCCGGGCTTCAGCCGATGGAGATGGCCATCGAGCCAGACGTCGGGCGCGCCTTCGAGAACGTAGACGAATTCTTCCTCGGCGCTTTCGGCATGCGGAAAAGATGTACGCCGGCCGGGCGGCAAGCGCTCGTGATGAATGCCCAATTTCGCCAGGCCGAAATAGCGTCCGAAAGGCGCGCCGATGCTCATCAACTCGTCGTCATCGTCATAATGCGAGTCGTCTGGCCGTTCGATCTTGCTCCAGTGGACGACAAAGGAGGGGCGCTCCGACGTTGCCATGGTAATCCTCCTGATGTGAGAGGTTCAGATGATTGAGGGCACGGACATGCTGCCGTGAATGGAAGGCGACCGCAAGGGCGAAACGGCGGCTCCCCCGCAAGCGGCGTGGCTGTCCGTCGCCATTCGGCTCGGGCGCGCCTTTCGCGCGAACCCTCTCTCCGTGAACGGGGCGAAGGGAGTTGCCATGCGAGGGCGGAAACTTGATCCGAGGATCCCTGCCGCGGCAGCCCCGATCCGGACGGAAATTTCTACGAATGGCTCACTTGGCGGGCACGACGAGCGGCGCCCCTTTGCGAACGATGTAGGTTGCCAATTCCGACGCCTTGCCGTTGCCGACGTTCTTCGCTGAGTGAACGACACCCGAGGGGATGAACAGGGATTGGCCGGCGTTTAGGGTAACGGGCTTTCTGCCCTCGAGTTGATATTCCAGGGTTCCCTCGATGACGAAGGCGACTTCCTCGCCGGGATGCGAGTGATTGGGGGCGAGAACACCTGGAGCCAAATCGACGCGCACCTGAACGACCTCGTGGCCGGGCACATCGATATCGCTCTTGATGAGATCGGTGCGCTGTATCGGTTGTTCTGCATGTGCTGTTGCTGCGCCGCCGAGAACAAGGGCGAGGGCGATAGCCTGGATCTTTTTCATGTCGTCATCCTTCCTGAATTGACCATTTCCGACCGGTTGGCCGCATCGGGATTTAAGTCGATGATTGAACCAGGGATGTGTCGGCAAACCCGCATTTTTGTAAGCCAGTGTATCTGCGGCGCGATCGGTCGTAAGGCTGCTCTGACGTGGTCCTATTTAGAGGCGATGCGGGGTTGGCGAGAACGCCAACCCAATCTCCCTCATCTCTGTGCTCGTCACAGAGATCCAGTGCGCCCAGGTCCCTGGGCGCGGGAGACTTGTTCCTGCAGCAGAGTCAATCACGGCGCGGACGCGCCGTGATTGGATTCCTGTGACAGGCACAGGAACGTGGGTGACGCCATTGCCTGAATTAGGCGGCCGACGATGAGTCCACGGGTCTGACGCCGGTAAGATTGGCAATGTCCGTGATGCCGCCGGAGGATTCGAAGTCGAATATCTTCTGCGTCACCAGGGCTGCGGCACCTCGGGCCCAGGAATTGTCCTCCCAGTCGGGCAAGAGGGGCGGGGCGGTTCGGAAGGTCCGGGCGGCGAGGGCTTCGCGCAGCGGCGTCAGGAAAGGGTCGCCGAGGGAGACGGCTTCGCCGCCGGCGACGATGACTTCGGGATCGGTAATGTTGACGAGATTGGCAAGGGCGGTGCCGAGGGCGCGGCCGGAATTGGCAACGAGGGCGAGAGCGGTGGCATCGCCTGATGCGAGCGCAGCCGTCAGTTCCGGCAGCCCCAGTTGCTCGCGGCCTGTCTCCTCCCGCCAGCGTCTCAGCATCGAGGCTTCCGAGTGATAGGCCATCAGGCAGCCGCGCTTGCCGCATTCGCAGAGCCGGCCGTTCTCCTCGTAGAGCGTGTGGCCGAATTTGCCGGCCGCACCATTGGCGCCGCGATAGAGCTTGCCGTCGATGACAAGCGCGCAGCTGATGCCGACGCCGACGGCCAGAACCGCCATGTTGCGATGCTGCCGGCCGAGCCCGAAGAGCTGCTGGGCAATGGCATAGGCGTTGGTGTCGTCTTCCAGCCAGACCGGCACGTGGACGCGGGCAGCGACCAGTGAGGCGAGGGAAACATTGTCCCATTTGAATCGGTAGCTGCGCACGCAGGCCGTCTGTTCGTGGTTGATGACGCCGGGCATCGAGATGCCGATGCCGGCAAGCCGCGCCTTCGGCCGCCCGGCGAGCTTCACCAGTTCGGGCACCGTGCCCGCCAATAGATCGGCGATGTAATCCGGATCGTGGCCGTCGAGGCCGACGCGCATGGCGGCGACGGGGTTGGTGGCAAGGTCGGTTGCCACGCACTCCACCGAATCGACCATGAGTTTAAAGCCGACGGCGAGCGCGTGCTCGTAATTGATATCCACCGGGATCGGGCGCCGCCCGGTAAGGCCGGGCACGGTCTTCCCTTCGATGACGATACCTTCTTCCAAAAGGTCGGCGACGACGAAGGTGACGGCGGCCGGGCTCAAGCCGATGACGGTGGCGATATCGGCGCGGCTCCTCGGCCCCTCGCGACGGAGGAGGTTGAGGATGAGGCGTCGGTTCATGGCTCTCGCCGTGGTCTGGTCGCCTTTCAGCTTCACGATACATTCCTTAATTTTGTAAATTAATTATTGCGGGCTGGTTCGATATATGCATAAGTTTGGCCGCCGATCAACTCAGCCAGGCGGATTATACGCCCGGATCGCGGGCGGATCGCAGCGTTGAATGCCTGATCGAGCGCTTCGTGGAGGAGGCCGCTTGGACCAGGCGGTGTCGATTGATCAACTGGGAGGAATTCAATGGCATTCTCAAAGCAATTTCCGTCGACCACCCGCAGGAGCTTCCTGAAGGGTGCGGGCATGGTGTCTGCCGCTGCGGTCACCGGCAGTTTTCCGATCCCTGCGATCGCGCAGGCCCAAGAGGTCACGATGATCTCGGCCGAAAACAATGGCGCCGCGCTCGAAGCGCTGAAGGCGATTGCCGCAGGCTTCAGCAAGGAAGCCGGCGTCAACGTCGTCATCAACAATATGGACCACGAGGCCCACAAGACGGCCATTCGCAACTATCTCGTCGCCGGCGCGCCTGACATTTGCTCCTGGTTTTCGGGCAACCGCATGCGCGCCTTCGTCAAGCGCGGCCTGTTTGACGACATCTCCGACCTTTTCGAGAAGGAGAAATACAAGGACGTGCTGGGTGCCACAGCCGGCGCCGTCACCGACGAGGGCAAGCAATATGGCCTTCCCACAGGCGGCACGCTCTGGGGCATGTTCTACCGCAAGGATGTGTTCGAACAGCATGGCCTGACCGTGCCGAAGACGGCCGAAGAATTCATGGCTTATGGCGACAAGTGCAAGGCCGCGGGCATCACGCCGGTCGCGATCGGCACCAAGGAATTGTGGCCGGCGGCCGGCTGGTTCGATCAGATGAACCTGCGCATCAACGGCCTCGACAAGCATATGGCGCTGATGAACGGCGAGATGAGCTATCTCGATCCCGCGCTGACGGCGGTTTTCGACCAGTGGGAGGCGATGATTTCGAAGGGGTTCTTCACGGAGAACCATACGTCCTTCGGCTGGCAGGAGGCGGCGGCGCTGCTGGCGCAGAAGAAGGCCGGCATGATGAACCTCGGCGCTTTCCTGCGCTCGGCTTTCACCGCCGAAGATCTGCCGCAGCTCTCCTATGCGACCTTCCCGGTGCTCGACGCCAAGATGGGCCACTTCGAGGAGTTCTCGGTCAATTCGATCCACATTCCCGCCAAGGCCAAGAACAAGCAGGGCGCACGCGAATTCCTCGCCTATTTCTACAAGCCGGAGAATCTTTCGGCCTATCTGGAGCCGGGCGGCAACGTGCCGCCACGCAGCGATCTTCCGCCGAGCAAGGATCCGCTCGTCAATGTCGCCGTCGAGACGATGAAGACGGTGCAGGGCACGTCGCAATATTACGACCGCGACAGCGACCCCGACATGGCGCAGGCAGGCCTCGTCGGCTTCCAGGAGTTCATGGCCAAGCCCGACCGACGCAAGGCGATCCTGACGCGCCTCGAAGGCACGCGTAAGCGCATCTACAAGATTTAAGGGGCGGGTGCCGGCCCACGCCTGGTTCTTCGCCTGAGGCTGCCCCTCACCCTAACCTACCGGGGCCGAGCCACTCGTCTCGACCCGTCCTCGGACCCCCGTAAACGGGGCGAGGGGACGTGCCATACGAGAGGCTGCTGGGGAACCGAGAGGTTGCCGCATATCCCCTTCGCCCCGTTTACGGGGAGAAGGTGGCGGCAGCCGGATGAGGGGCGGGTCGCCGCTTGCTTTTGTCGTAAATGAGGCTCCTGATATGTTGATGTTATGGCGCCGCCAGCGCTGGTGGCTCACCCCGACTTTACTCATCGCGCCGGCGATATTGTTATTCTTCACGGTCATCCTGCTGTCGGCCGTCAGAAGCCTCTGGATCAGCCTGCACGACTGGGATGGCTTCGGCCCGATGGTGTGGATCGGCTTCGGCAATTACGTTGAGCTTTACAACGATCCGCAATTCTACGTGTCGCTGAAGAACAACCTGATCTGGCTGGTGATGTTCATGGCAGCACCACCTCTCGGGCTCGCCATCGCGTTGCTGGTCAACCAGAAAATCCGCGGCATGCGCTTCCTGAAGTCGCTGTTCTTCATTCCGCTGGTGCTTGCCTCAGTGACGGTCGGCGTCGTCTTCACATGGGTCTATACGCCGGAGTTCGGGTTGCTCGCACTGATCTTCAGGGCGTTCGGGGCGACGGCGCCCGCGGTTCTCTCCGACGAACATTTCGTCACTTTCGCCATCGTGATTGCCGCGCTTTGGCCGCAGATCACCTTCTGCATGGTGCTTTATCTCGCCGGCCTCAACAATTTGAGTGAAGAGCTGATCGGGGCAGGGCGCGTCGATGGAGCGAGGGGCTGGAACATGTTGTGGCACATCGTGCTGCCGCAACTGACCCAGGTCACTTTTATCGCCATTGCAGTCACCGTCGTCGGGGCACTCAGGTCCTTCGACATGGTGTCGGTGATGACGAACGGCGGCCCGTTCGGTTCGTCCTCGGTTCTCGCCTACCAGATGTTCGAGCAGTCGATCTTCTCCTACCGCTTCGGTTACGGCGCGGCGATCGCCTCGGTGCTGTTCGTGATCATGGCGGTGTTCATCGTCTGGTACCTCAGCCGCATCATCCATACCGAAGAAAGGGGAGGCTGATGTATCCTCGTCCCATTCCCGATGCCGCCGTCTGGCAGCGCCGTCTCTACGTGCTTGCCGTCGTCATCGTCCTGCTGCTCTGGCTCTGCCCGCTGTTTGCGATCATCCTCACCTCGTTCCGTTCGACCGAGGATGTGATGGGCGGCAATCTGTGGGGATGGCCGACCGGCATCGGCGTCATCGACAATTATACTGATGTCTTCACGCAGACGCCGATGGCCCGCTACTTCCTCAACAGCCTGACAATCACCATTCCCTCGGTGATCGGCGTACTGGTGCTCTCCACACTCGCCGGCTACGTGCTGTCGCGCTATCGCTTTCCCGGCAACATGCTGATCTTCGCGCTGTTCGTCGGCGGCAATTTCCTGCCGCACCAGATCATGATGATCCCGGTGCGCGACCTGATGGTCCGGCTCGACCTGATCGATACGACGGCGGCGCTGATCATCTTCCATGTGGCCTTCCAGACCGGCTTTGCGACGCTGTTCATGCGCAATTTCATCGCCGCACTGCCCGACGAGCTGTTCCAGGCGGCGCGCGCCGAGGGGGCGTCTCCCTTCCAGACGCTATGGCATGTGGCGATCCCGCTGGTGCGGCCGGCACTTGCCGCACTCGCCATCCTGATCTTCACCTTTATCTGGAACGATTACTTCTGGGCCGTAGTGCTGACCGTCAGCGACTCCGTCAAACCTGTGACTGCCGGCCTTGCCAATCTTCGCGGCGAGTGGGTCTCGGCCTGGAACCTGATTTCCGCCGGCACCATCGTCGTCGCCGTACCGCCCGTCGTCATGTTCTTCCTGATGCAGCGCCACTTCATCGCCGGCCTGACGATGGGAGCGGTGAAGGGATGAGCGATCTCGACAACAGGCCCTTGGAAGTTCCGATTTCAACAGCAGAGAGCCAGGACGCATGACCAGTCTCGAACTCCGACAGATCAACAAGAATTACGGCGCCTATCACGCGCTGCGCGGCATCGATCTTTCCGTCGCGCAAGGCGAGTTCATCGTCATGGTCGGCCCCTCCGGCTGCGGCAAGTCCACGCTTCTGAAGACGATCGCCGGCCTGGAGGAGATCTCCTCCGGCCAGATCCTGATCAACGGCCGCGACGTCAGCAAACAGGAGCCAGGAGATCGCGGCATCGCCATGGTCTTCCAGTCCTACGCGCTCTATCCGCATATGACGGTGGCGGAGAACATGGGCTTCGGTTTGCGCATGGCCAAGCGCCCGAAGGCCGAGATCGAGGCGGCGGTGACGCGCGCAGCCAAGATCCTGAGGATCACCGACCAGTTGGAGAAGCGGCCGAAGCAGCTCTCCGGCGGGCAGCGGCAGCGTGTGGCGATCGGCCGGGCCATCACCCGTTCGCCCGACGTCTTCCTCTTCGACGAGCCGCTGTCGAACCTCGATGCGGCACTTCGAACCCAGATGCGTGTCGAGCTCAGCAGCCTGCACGCCGAGCTCGGCGCCACCATGGTCTATGTCACCCACGACCAGGTGGAGGCCATGACCATGGCAAGCCGCATCGTCGTCTTGAACCAGGGGGTGATCGAGCAGGTCGGCTCGCCGCTCGAACTCTACCGCAACCCGGACAATCTCTTCGTCGCAGGCTTTCTCGGTGCCCCACGGATGAACTTCCTCGGCGTTACCGTCGACGAGGTGTCCGGCCGCAATGTCACGGTCTCCGCACCGGGCCTCGTGCCGGTGACGGTGGAACTGGCGGAGGCGACGGTGCTGGCGAAGGGCGCCAGCCTGACGCTTGGTGTGAGGCCGGAAAACATATCGATGGTCGCCGACGGGGCGCAGGGCGGGGCGATCAACGGTCACGTCCGACTGGTCGAGCATCTCGGGCGCGAAACCATTCTCTATGTCGACGCCGGCAATCTCAGGACCATCGCCTCGGAAAGCGGCACCGGCAACATCACGGTGCAGCTGAGTTACGTCGCGCCTTTTGCCGCCGACCAGAACGTGGCGCTGAAGCTCGACGCCAACGAACTCTATCTCTTCTCTCCCGACGGCGGCCGCACGATCAGCACCCGCAAGACCATCCTCGACAAATAGGAAAGACCATGCCCGTGTCCGACAAGACCCTCTCCGTATGGAATCCCGTCAAGACCGACCGCTTCCTCGTCGGCGCCCCGCACTATCCCGAGCACGTCGATGAAAGCTACTGGGAGCGCGACGCCGAGCGCATGGCGAAGGCCGGCTTCAACGTGGTCAGAATGGCCGAATTCGCCTGGCATATTCTCGAGCCGAAGCTCGGCACCTTCGATTTCGACCTGTTCGACCGTGCCATCGCCATGCTCGGGCGCTACGGCATCGACACGATCATGTGCACGCCGACGGCAACGCCGCCGCGCTGGCTGACCGTGGCGCATCCGGAGATCTTAAGGGTCGACGGCAAGGGCCGGCCGATGAGCCATGGCTCGCGCCAGCATTGCGACACGGCAAGCCCGGTCTTTCGCGAACATAGCCGGCGCATCACCAAAGCGATGGCCGAGCATTATCGCGACAATCCTTTTGTCGTCGGCTGGCAGACCGACAACGAGCTGAACACCAGCATGCCGGAGAGCTTTTCCAAGGCAACGCTCACCGAATTCCAGGCCTTTCTTGCCGGAAGATATGGCGAGATCGGCAAGCTCAACGCGGCGTGGGGCGGTGATTTCTGGGCGACGGCCTATGACAGCTTCGACCAGGTCGTGCTGCCAATCGAGTTCGGCCCGACCTTCCCGAGCCCCGGCCATCTGCAGGATTATCACCGTTTCCTCGCCTTCTCGACGGCACGCTTCCAGCACGATCAGGTCGAGATCCTGCGCGCCGTGAAGCCTTCCTGGTTCGTCTTCCACAATCTCGGGGGGCTCAGGGATATCGATTTCCGCGGCCAGTTCAGCAAGGATCTCGATTTCGTCGGCTACGACATCTATCCGATGCTCTATGACGAGTTCCAGCGGCTCGGAAACCACGCCAAGGTCCAGGCACTGCACCTCGATATCTGCCGCGGCTTCTCCGGCAACTACATCGTGCCTGAGCAGCAGTCGGGTTTCGGCAGCCAGCCGGGCTTCTGCACGCTGACGCCGGAGCCGGGGGAGCTGCGTCGCATGGCGCTTTCCTCGGTTGCCCATGGCGCCGACGGGTTGATGTTCTTCCGCTGGCGGCCTGCGCATTTCGGCGCCGAGATCTACTGGATGGGCATCATCGATCATGACGATATCGGCCGCCACCGCTATGAGGAGGCGAAGCGCTTCGCGACCGAAATGACGGCGCTGAAGGACAAGATCCTCGGCACCTATGTGCGCATGGATGTCGGCATCGCCGGCTCCGATTTCGACAATCAGGAAGCGCACAAGACCTATCCGATCGGCCTGCCGAGCCCGCAGGACGATGCGATCCTGCTGCACCAATATTGCTACGACCGCGGCATTGCCTGCGGGTTCATTCATCCCGAGGACGATCTTTCCAAGCTGAAGCTGCTCTATGTGCCCCATTGGGTGATGTGGAAGGACGAATGGACCGAGAGGCTGAAATCCTTCGCCGAGCAGGGCGGCACCGTCGTCATCGGCGCGCGCACCGGCACGCGCAACGAAGACAATCACGTCATCCGCGAGACCGCGCCCGGCACCTCGCTGTCGCAACTCACAGGCGTACGTATCGAGGATTTCGGCCGTCTCGCCGCCCCCGGCGCCAACGGGCTTTTCGATGTGATGGAACGTTCGGGCGGGCTTGTCATTCCGCCGAGCAAGCCGGCGGAATCGTACAGGCGCGAGCGCCGCTTCAAGATCGGCAACCGCGAACTGGTCGGCGGCTATTTCTATGAAAACCTGGCGATCGCAAACGATGTCGAGGTGGTTGCGGCCTGGTCCAACCGTTATGCCGAAGGCCAGCCGATGGCGACGTCGCGCAAGCTCGGCAAGGGGCAGGTGGTCTATGTCGGCACCTATCTCACTCCGGATCTGACGGCAGCGCTTGCCGAGCGGCTGTTTGCGCCCGTCGGCATCGAGCCGCTGATCGGCGACCTTCCCGAGGGCGTCGAGGTGACCATGCGGATGAATGACGACCGCCAGTTGCTGTTCATCCAGAACTACACCGACCAACCGGCCGCCATCGGCGGCGTTCCCGCTGGCCGTGATCTCCTCGATGACGAAAAGCCCGTTGCCGGTAGGCTCGATCTCGAAGGCTACGGCTGCGCGATCATCGAGCTCGCGGGGTGAGTTGCGCTCGCCAGGCGAAAGCGTGGCGAGGGCTGCTGCTGCATTCTCCGTCGTCCTCGGCCTTGAGCCGAGGATCCATATCACGGGCGCCGACGGGTGCCATGTCGATGCTCCGGTCGGTCTCCAGCATGATGGAGAGGACTGCCAGCGGAGGGACTCATTCATAGCGCAGAGGCGCCGATCACGTCCTTTCAGGTCGAGAAGCGAGTCAGGCGTAGGTCATGACCGTTCAATTAAGCCGGCATCCGGGACAGCTTCCAATCGTAGGAACGCAAGAAGCTCACCAATGCTCGCATGGCGGCGCTGGAGTGTCTTTTGCTCGGGTAATAAAGATACCAGCTTGGCAAAAGGGGACTCCAATCCTTCAGAACCTCCGTCAACCGGCCGTTCATCAGGTAGGGTGCGGCGTAGTCCTCGAAGATATGGGCCAATCCGCATCCGGCGACAGCGGCCTGCAGTTCGTTGTGTGCTGAACTCACCGTCAATCGCCCCTCCGGCAAGACTTCGAGGGCGTCTCCGCCCTTTTCAAATTTCCAGGATACCAGCGTGCCGCCGGGAAATCGTCGCCGAATGCAGTTGTGGCCGGCGAGATCATTGGGGGTCAGAGGCAGGCCATGCTTTGCAATATAGTCCGGCGACGCCACGATCGCGTATCGAAGCAATGGTCCCAGCGGTACTGCGATCATATCTTGTGCCAGTTGTTTTCCGAACCGAACGCCCGCGTCAAAGCCTTGCTCGACGATGTCGATGACCGCTGCATCGCTGATGAGCTCGACCTTGATGTCGGGGTACGTGTCCATAAAGGTAAACATTGCCGGACAGAGCAGGTGATCGATTGCGGGGCCTGGCGCATTGATGCGAAGGGTGCCGGACGGGTTTTCCTTTAACTGGTTAAGGTCATCGACTGCGAGACGGATGTCCGTTAAAGCTGGACCGAGGCGCTGCAGGAGACGCTGTCCCGCCTCCGTCGGCGCGACGCTTCTTGTTGTCCTGTTGAGCAGGCGGATGCCGAGCGCCTCTTCCAAAGCGTTGATTGTCTGGCTGAGTGCCGATGATGAAACGCCTCGCTCCAAGGCGGCGGCCCTGAATCCGCCGCACCTGACGATCGCCGCAAAAACATCCAGGCTATCCAAGCGAAACTGATCCATTGCGAAGCTTACCTTATCAAGCTGCGTAGATTTGCTCGTCTTATCAGCGCAGTGATTTGAGGTCATCTAAATACCTCACCGCACATGCGGATTTGTCGACTGAAAGGAAAAGCAATGGATCGACTCACATTGAACCGGCGAACGGTCATGGTTTCAGCGGTTGCTGGAACGGCCGCTCTGCTGCTTGGAGGTTCAGCCGGATCAGGCAAGGCGCAGGCGCAGAGCCCGGACGCCCGTAATGTTGGATATTATCGATTTCGGGTTGGGCAGATCAAAGCGACAGTTTTGAGCGATGGCGTGATCGGCGGCCCACCGACGGTCTATGCCAACGATGCTCCGGAGGCTGAGCTGCAAGAGGTCCTTCGTCGCGCTTTCCTTCCTACCGATCACATGACCCTTCAACTCAACACGCTGCTGCTCGAGGTCGGCGACAGGCGGATATTGCTTGAGGCGGGAGCCGGGGCCACGATGGGACCGAATGCGGGGCGTGTGTTCGACAATCTCGCCGCCGTCGGTCTCGATGCAGGCGATATCGACACGATCGTGGTGTCCCACACGCATCCTGATCACATCGGCAATCTCAGCACTCCCGAAGGCAAAAAAGCGTTTCCCAAGGCCACCGTCTACGCACCCTGGGCAGACTGGGATTTTTTTGTGCGCAACAATCCCGATCTCTCCTATATGCCGGTACCAAGGGACTTTCGTGACCGGTTTGCAGCGGCGATCAAACGGAGTGTCGAGCCGATCGCAAAGGACATCGAGCTCTACGAGGCAGGTGCGGAAATCACGCCGGGCCTCACCACGATAGCTGCGCCCGGACATACGCCTGGCATGGCAACATTCCTGGTCCACTCGGGAAACGACCAACTGCTCCTCACTGCGGACCTTGCCTATCACCCGGTCATCAACATCGACCATCCATGGCGACCCGGACCTGACAGAGACAAGGACACCGCGCTCGCGTCGCGCCGCCGCATATTCGATATGGCCGCGACCGATAAGCTCCTTGTTCTCGGGTTTCATTACCCTTTCCCTGGGCTCGGACGAATGCTCAAGACCGACATGGGTTACGCCTGGGTCCCGGCGGGCTGGCAGTTTTGACCAGACATCGAACTGGAGGTTTCCTCATGACCCGAACGACGGTGCCGCCGTCGAGAGGTTCCGTCCGACGTGGTCTGGCGAAGCTCGATCGAAGCGGAAATCACTTCCGCTTCGGTCCGAAGCACTCGTGCTCCCTGCCGATGGCAGGCAGAGATCACGGCCGAGGCATCAGAAACATGCAAAAAAAGCATTTCCGTACTCAAACAAAACGGAAATGCTCTCTTAATTTAGTGCGGAGCTATACTTGTCAGCTCCCCACTGCTCGCACCTGAATTCGCGGCTATTCGTCTGATGTCGCCGGCGCGGCGTTCTCCAGCGAGGTGCGGATTTGATCGATCTTCCCGTTTGCGTCGCCGACCCCGAGGATGGTTTTGGCCTGGCTCAAAACCGCCGGACTGACTTCACCGGTTTTCGTTGCGGAAGCCAATGCGTCCTCCAGCGCCTCGTCCCCCAACAGAGGGTCATCGGCGGTGGGTTCGATTCCATTGTCGAGTTCATATTGGGCGTAGGCCACGGCGTAGGCGGCGATAGCCGTCATGCGTGGGTCCGATGTATGCATCAACGCCTTGTAGTTTCGCTTCAAGGAGTTCAGGCCCGCAAGTTGCGCCGACAGGTTCTTTTCTTTCGTGCTGACTTTGGTCTCGTCTGCCTTGACGGACTTGGACTTGCTTGCCGCCTCGGTGGACTTGCCTTTCACGCCTTGCGATTTGGAGCTGCCATGGGTTGAACCGCTACCTTGGCTGCTGCTGCCATGGTTGCCGCTGTTTCCACCACCGCCGCCGCCATTGCCCCCGCCGTTTCCACCGCTCTTTGCCAGTGCGGCCATGTCGATCCCGGCAATCGTTACCGGGCTTGCTGCAAGAGCCAGCGAGAGCAAGGCCAAGGACGCTAAGGTTGCCGTCCGCATCGTTTTCCTCCGAACCAGATCATCAAGCGCCGGGCAGATGCACGGCTTGAGCAGATACGAGAGGTTAGATGTTGATCGCCCCTTGCACATCGGACCGAGGTCCGATGCCGGTCCCGGCTATAGTCCTACACGGCTTCATATACTTAACGATTCCTGGTCGGAACGGCCGACGGGACGGGAAGGCGGGAGACCGAGGAACCCGGCGCAACTTCGATATTTTAGATGTTTAATTTGCCCCCGGGACCGGGCAGTCCAGGTCCCCGTCATTGCAGTTCAGGTAAACCTTGAGCGCTTCCGTGCGGCTTTGAGTCAGGCCGTCGTGGCACGAACTGTTGACGAACGGATAGGCGGTGCCACCCTGGACGGTCGAGCTTTGGAAATTGCACTCGGCATCACGGAACGCGATCCATGCCTTCTGGGTCGCTACGAGAAGCTTGGTGGTGTCGGCATCATCCTTCAGCCGACCTTCGATCTCCTTGTAGACCCTGTTCATCTCCGCATCCGACTTCTTCAGGGATTCAGCAGCGCAGATGTTCATGTCCGACTGATTTGTCTTATCGCCGCAGTTATCATCTGCAAATGCGAACGTTGACGTCGTCAGGACCAAAGTGGCGGACAGCAACAAAGTTCTCATAATGGACCTCTTTCCGATTGAATGAATATCCAAACACCGCATGCCCCGTTGCTGGTATTATCCCCGATTTCTGCTCCCTGCCATCAAGTCGACGCCATCTCACCATTCATTTTGGATGGGTTGGTGACGGTTTCATTACCTTGGTACGCCTTGCTGAGCGAGCACGACACATTCCAGGCTTGCAGTCCATTTTCGGTGAGCAGTATCTCGGCCATACCTTGGCATAACTGGAAACAGCTCGCCGATCCGGCAGCCGCGGGCCTGTTATCGAAAGATATCGACTTCATACAGGACGCCTCGCTGGGTTTTGCGAGAGTGTCAAACGGCGTTGACTAGAGAATCACGCCAAGCGCAAATCGACAAGCGGGTGTAACTTCTTGAGATTCGGCAGCGATTTCGCTTGCCAAGGATATTGGCTGGTGCCTTTGACGACGAGCAGGAGGTCGCCCATCTTTCTGGCTTCAATCGTCAGCTTGGCCAAAAGATTTATGCCGGAGGAATTGAGGAATTCGAGACCCGTCAGATTGAAGGTCACCTGTTTGTGCCCCTCATGGAGCAGGCCGGATACCAGTGAGTAAATAGGCGCATAGGCGTCCGGTCCTGCCAGCCGGAATATGCCATCGAAATACACTTCGTTTTTCTCAGCCCATACGCGGAAGTTTTCGTCGCTGATTTCCATTCTTCGCTCACAGATTGGAGGAGGGCGGCATCGCCACAGCTGCAGTCGTCGTCAGTATGATACGCTGGTCGTTGTTCTCTTCGAATGCCCATGCCATTTTTGCATCGTAATCGCTCAGAAGGGTGAGCAACCCCAAGCCCGAACCGCTTTCTGCCGATATGGCATTGGTTTCGATTTGCTCAAGAAGAAGTTCCCCGGGGTCCCTCGACTGGAGGCGATGCAGCAGTTGCTGAAAGCGATAAGATGTCACGCCATCGATCGTGTTTTTCACCCTTATTAAAAAAGTACCGTCGAATATTCCGGCTTCAATGAGGATCTCCCCAGGCTGTCGAAACTTGACGGCATTTTCGATCAACTCATTGCTGAGATATCCGATATCATGATGCGCCTGCACGTAGTCTTTCCTTGAACGTGAATACCGCAGAGCCATGACTTCCGCTATCAAGTCCGAAGTCATTCCTGAGTGCTTCCATCCAAGCTGAAGCGGTCCGTCGCTTAACGTGAGGCGAGTGCTTGAATCCAAGCTTATGCCCGCCAGAGATTGGATACCATATACCGTTGGCGTCATGCGTCACCTATGTCGCACTGCGAGAAGCGTGATGTCGTCGTAAATCTTCTGCGATCCGATGAAGAGCATCAGTGTCGCTACAATTCCGGAAACGACTTTCTCAGCGCTCTGATCCTTCAAGCGAAGCGCTTCGCGGCACAGGCGCTCGATGCCAAACAGTTCTCCCGCATCGTTTTCGGCTTCTGTTACGCCGTCCGTGTGCAGGAGTATGAGGTCTCCCGTCTCGAAGGTTATTTCACGGGTTTTAATGAAGGCAGAAATATCGGCTTCCAGCCCGATCGGTATACCCAGATCCATGGTGTCTATGCGCTCGACTTCGCCGTTCGCCCGCACGACGACAACTTCCTCGTGTTGTCCCGACAGGATCATCTCTTTGCCGTCGTAGTCAAGAAACGCCAGCGTGAGATGCTTATCGATTTTGGTTCTCACTATGTTTTT
Organism: Rhizobium aouanii; assembly: GCF_037002925.1. Lineage (NCBI taxonomy): Bacteria > Pseudomonadati > Pseudomonadota > Alphaproteobacteria > Hyphomicrobiales > Rhizobiaceae > Rhizobium > Rhizobium aouanii. The sequence continues at coordinate 20,507 of NZ_JBAMYD010000019.1, read as the reverse complement.
AAACAGGGCGCTGTTCAGGTCTGTGAGAAATTTGACTGCATCGGTGTTTCCCGCTTCCTGCAGGGCGCGGGCGACGGACTGAACCATCAACATCAGCACGCCGCTTTCGAGCCCGTGTCCGGTGACGTCGCCGATGCCAATCTTCAATCGGCTTCCGTTCTTCAATACGTCGTAGTAGTCGCCGCCGACTTCTTCCGCAGGTCTCATATAGGCTGCGATCTCAAGGGCCTGAAATTCCTCAAGCTCCTGGTGCAGCGGAAGAACCATGAGCTGGATCCTCTCGGCGACGGCGAGTTCCGTTCCGAGACGTCTATTTTCTCGCTGGAGCTGCGCGTTCAGCGTTGAAATCTCTTCCTTTGCATCTTCGATTTGAGCTGTTCGCTCTTCGACAAGCTGCTCGAGATTTTCCGTGTTATAGCTGATCTGTTCGGCCATCCGATTGAATGCTTCACCAGCCTCGCCGACCTCATCTTTGCTTGTTATGGCCACCCTGACCGAATAATCCTTCGCCTGAATCCGCTTGGCGGCATCTGCAAGTGCACTGATTCCGCTCGTTATTCGTTTCGAAACCGCAACTACTGCTATAGCCACAACAAGCAGTGACATTAGGATCGCCAGGATTTGGTAGATCACGATCCGGTTGGTAGCTTCCGAAATTTTGGCTTGGGCCGCATAGAGGGAGGCCTGGATTTCTCGTTCAGGCACAACCACCCCCAGCAACATCGCCTCTTGCCGAACCGGGCCACTGACCCAGAGATTGGTCGCCGGCAGTTTCTTGACGATAACGATATAGGGGACCTCGTTGCCGTCCTGCTGCAACAGCAGGTGCTGAATGCCCTGTTCTCGGTCAAGGGCCAGTTTTGCGATGGCAGGCTGGGAGCTTCCCTTTAGGGAGCGCTCCAGGCCGGTCAAGGCGCTGGCTCCGCTCGCATCGCTCGCAGAACGCAGACCGAGGGTTTTTTCTCCTGTGCTGTTGATCGCCACAACGTTTCCGTCGGACATTGCGAGAAATCCAAAGCCGGACCGGGCCACTTTCACATTCTCAACAATCTGCGCGAGCTGGTCGAGTGTGATGTCCGCGCCAGCCGTCCCGGCGACATCCTGCCGGTCGGCTGTCCACAATGGATGAAAGAAACTGACGATCAGCTTTCCGGTAATGGCATCGGTATATGGAGCGGTCTGCGTGATATCGTCGGCGACCGGCCGCGTTTTCGCGTCCTTGGCCCAGTTCTGCCAGGACTCGTAAAGCCCGGGGAAAAAGAAGTCCCAGAAATCGGCTTCGTTGTGCCCCGAATAAAGGCGATCGAAGGTCTGAGCCTGGTCGGTGTAGGGCGCCGTCCTGAAGATTGGCCTTTCTTTCGGTCCGATGTAGTACATCTGTAGCTTGGAAGCGCCGTGCTGCAGCAGGCTCGGCGCAACGATGTCGAGAACCGCGCTCGTCTCTAGATCGCGCTGGATGTCGGGTTTCGGCCGATGGTCAGGTCCGAGCAAGTAACCCCAGACGCTCACAACCGAAGCGGAGCCGGGCAGGTTCTGAGACCATTTTCCCTTCTCGTCGTAAACAAGGCTGACGCTGCCAGGCGATGTGCGCGCGATCGCCGCGCCGACATCGGAATTACGCTCGGGATCGTCGATTTGCGCCTGGAGCACACCTGCCAAGGTGCCGACGTCGCTATGAACCTGCCGCAGGAGCAAACTCACCTGGGCTGCGGTGGAATCGGCATATGTGCGGATGTATTCCTGGCTTGCCGCTTCCAGACCCTGTCCGACTTCGAGGGTTGCGTCGCGCGACAGCCTCTGAACATTCCAAAGTGCCAGTCCGCCGCTGACCAGCAGATCAAACAGGACAGCTCCACCGACAACCAAGATGAACTTTGCCCGAAACGAACCTAGTCTTGCCGGTCTTTTCGGTGAGCTTCTGTCCATCACAGCGGCTTTCGGCCGGAAGCTGCCCAGATCGGCCAGCCTGCATAACCCTTGGGGTGAAGAGCAGCAAAGACATGATCTTTGAATCCCTGCCGGAACCTGCGAATAAAATCCGATGAGTCACCCCGCCGAACGGCCATCTCGCCCGCGTAGACATTTTCCCAAGCTTCGATGATGTCTGCGAAGTCTTGGGGATCCCCGTCAAGATTCGTGACCATAAAGGAATCGACCTTGATGTTATCGAACCCCGCGTCGGCGAGGAGGTGGCGGCTTTTCGGCCCCATCTCGACATCCATGTCGAAGTGCCTGAACAGTTTGGCGACTTCTTCGTAAGTCCATCTTATCGTTTCGGCATGTGGCTCGCCCAGACAATGCGAGTTTTTTTCGTTCGTGATGTAGACACGGCCTCCAGGCTTGCAGATGCGGTAAAGCTCCCGCAGCAGCATCTCGGGACGGTTGAAAATCTGCAGCGAATGCCGGCAGGTCACGAAGTCAAATTGATTGTCTCGCAGCAGCATCTGGGAAGCGTCGCCATAGGTGTACTCGATCCCCCGCAGATCGAAGTCAGCAGCGACCCTGCGAGCATATTCGAGGCTGCGCAGCGAATGATCCAGCGCGACGAGGCGTGCCGGTTTAAATTCCCGTTGAACAAGGGCTGCGAAATCACCAATTCCGCAACAGATATCGGCGATGACAAGACCGCTGCGCAGGCCGTGGCGAGGCAACAGTTCGCGTTCGTGCCTCCATGTCATTTTCGTCTGGGTGCGCAGAATGGGGATGAAAGTCTCATCCTCGACAAAGCTCTGGCCCGGATAAAATGCCGAATCGTAGACTTCAACCGACAAGTTCGGTTGTGATGCCGCCAGTGTCTCGAACAACGAGGTCGACCATGCCACCACGCTCGACGTGATGATGACGATCTTCCGTTCCGGCCTGGTCCGGCAGCTTGTTGCGAGCACCTCGGAGAGGGCTGCGAAGGCCATCATGTTGATGTGTGTCAGACGTTTGACGTTGAGGTAAACGACACCGCTGCATTTTTCCAAACTTTGCTGCACCAGCTCGAGGGCATCGGCAATCTCGGCGGCGCTTTCGGGCCGCATCTTGCCGGACAGCAACAGTTCCTGATTTGTCGGATCAAAATGAACGGTGAAGGATCGGAGAAGCAGGTTCATCGGAAGTTCTCGGCCGAGGGGAAATCCGCAATGATTTCTATCCTGTGCCCGCCGTCTTTCTCGATTCGGATAGCGGCGCGGAATATCGCGGCTAAATCCCTGAGCAAAACCGTCCCGTCGGACTTCATGACCAAGTCTTCAGATCCGGCTCCGGGGACAGGGTGGCGTTCGCTTGAAGCTGCATACGTGTGCTTCCGGTCAAGTGCTTCCTCGCAGGGAAACGCAATTCTCAGCCGATTGAATGTCGCACTCCGGTAGAGACTGAAATTTATCCTTCCTGGCTCGCTCGTTGAACGGAAAGCAAGTTCAATGAGCTCATTCGTCGCGACGGAAAGAAAATTGGAATATCGAGCCGGATCGCTGTGACCTTGGCCGAGAATGTCTGAGAGGTATTCTGTAATCCTGTCGCAAAACTGCCATCGGGATTTGAACATCGCAACGTTCAGTTCCAGCGATACCATCGGCGCAAATGCATGGTCATCGAAGCTAGCTGCTTCCTGTTCCAATACACCCTCCCTTCTTTTGCCTGGGGCGTCAGGTTGATGCATGCGATAGCTGTAGGCACGGCGAAAATGGTTGTTCACCGTGGCAGCGCGTGACTTATGGATGTTTCCGCCCGGGTGATGAATTCGCCAATCGCCTCGACCGGAAGCGGCCTGCTAATCAAATAGCCTTGAAGTCTGTCGCAACCCACACTGCGCAACCATTCCGCCTGCCCCGGCGTCTCTACTCCTTCGGCTGTCACCTGCATGTCGAGGTCATGTGCGAGGTTAACGATGCAGCGGACGATTGCCTGGCTTTTCAGATCGCTTTCGAGGTCGGTGATAAAGTATTTGTCGATTTTGATCGTGTCGAACGGGAATGTCTTCAGATAGCTGAGCGAAGAATATTCGGTCCCGAAATCATCAAGCGAGATTCTTATCCCTAACACGTTGAGAGTATTCAGGGTGTCGATATTGTTGACGGTCCGCTCAAGCAGCACGCTTTCGGTTATCTCAAGCTCCAGACGGTCGGGCGGCAACCCGATCAGATCCAGCGTCTGGGATACCCGATCAGTGAGGCCGCTTGTCAGGAATTCAGCCGCGGACAAATTGACCGCGACGATGTAGTTCTGCGGCCACTTCATTGCCTCGCGACATGCCTGCTCCAAAACCCACGCACCTATTTCCGGCATTATTCCATCGGCCTCGGCCATCGGAATGAATGCCGTTGGCGGAATTTTCCCAAGGAGGGGATGGTGCCATCTGAGCAATGCTTCGAAGCCGACAACGCAACCGCCCTCGGCGATGGGTTGGTACTCAACATAGAATTGTTGTTGGACCAGGGCCATGCGAAGGCTGCGGCGCAGCAGTTCGCGTTGTTCCAGCAACTCAAGCATAGAGGGATCAAACGGTCTTGCGCGACCGCGCCCGTCTTTCTTCGCGGCGTAGAGTGCGACGTCGGACGCCTTCATCAGCTGCTCCGGACTTGTACCGTCCGGTGGAGCAGCAGATATGCCGATGCTGGTACCGACAAATAGTGCGATGCCATCTATCGTGAAGGGCTTTTTGAATGCATCAACCAAAGCTTCCGCTAGCTGATGCCCTTTGGCCGGATGTCCCGGGCCCCTTGATATGACGGTGAATTCGTCACCCGCCAGTCGATAGGCTCTGTCGTCCCTGGTGAGGCACTCTTGAATACGGCTTGCAGCGAGCTGAAGCAGCTTGTCGCCTGCCGGATGCCCAAGCGTGTCGTTAACAGGTTTGAAATCGTCAAGATCGAGTTGCATCAGGGACAGAGTCTCGTCCGAGCCCGCGGTCTCCCGTAACAACACAGCGAGGTCCTCGCTGAACTGGCGTCGGTTCGGCAGTCCAGTGAGCGGATCGTGGGTGGCCAGGTGCAAAAGGGTTGCGCGCTCATCGTCGATAGATTCCTCCGACCGAACTACGGCAAACAGATCTCCGATCCGATAGATCGTCAGTCCGTGCGACCCTGGCGCGCCAAGATCCCCCGATATTTGCAAAGGCGGGGCACTGTCACCCAATGAACGGAGGGCGAGCGCAATCGCCGATTTGTCCAATTCTGGAAAATGCTCCCACAACGACGCTGCTGGTTTGACAGAAGCAGGCAGCTCATTGCCCAGCAAATTCTCGACGGGATTGAAATCGCAGTCAAAGAACAAAAGCCGGTCGATCGAGCTCGAAGCTTTTGCCTCTGTTTCTCCGAGCGCCGAGGGGGCCGCACGAATTTTCCGCATGTCCGAGGCCCTCCCTAGTCTCATGTCATAACCAGATATTGTAGCAAATCAACTCCCACACAACTTGTGCACGCCAAAATTTACATTAGGCATTTCTGATTAACAATCCCCAACCTCTGCCCAACTCGCTCACGGATGGGCTTATGCCACGTCTTTATTGGCGCGACCCATTTGCATCCATCGTCTCGGCGGCGACCCTTCGATGAGCTGCGGGGGATCTCACGCGCCCGATCCGCACTCCGTCATGAACCAGTCGATGAAGCGGTGGACCGGTTTTTTCGCCCAACTGTTCGATATGACGTAATAGCCCTGGTTCTCTGCCGTCGCGATGCCGGAAAGCATCAGCAGATCGCCGCGTTCGATCTCGCGGCGGAACACTTCGACGGGGCAGAGCGCCACGCCGTGGCCGGCAATTACGGCCGTCGCCAGCATGTTGAAATCCTGGAATATCGGGCCTCGAAGCGGCTCCGGCGCTTTCTGGCCGGCCTTGCGGAACCATTCCTTCCAGCCATCGACGGATTCGTCGTGCAGCAGATCGGCGCCGGCGAGCGAGACGTCGCCGATCGTCCAGTTGTGTTTGGCAAGGTAATGGCGGCTGGCGACAGGCTGATTGCGGCGGGAGAAGAGCAGGCGGCTTTCCCTGCCGCCGCTCAGATCCTCGCCCATGGTGATCAGCACGTCCAGGCTCTCGTCGTCGAAGCGTTCTTCGGCGCGGGCATAGACGATCCTGACGTCGAGATCGGGGGCGTTGTCCTGGAAGGAGGGCAGGGCCGGAACGAGCCAGCGCGATGCGATCGAGGGAATGCAGCCGACGGTGATGGCGCGCATGTCGTGATCGCGCCGCATATTGCCGGTCGCATGCGCGATCGCCGCCAGCGATCCGGAGACGGCCCGGTAATATTCGCCGCCGGCTGCGGTCAGCGTAATGCCGCGGCCCGATTTCTGCAGCAGCTTGCGGCCGAGCCAGGTTTCCAGATGCTTGATCTGATGGCTGACCGCCGCATGGGTGACGTGCAACTCGTCGCCCGCTTTCGAAAGGCTCATCAGGCGAGCCGTCGCTTCGAAAGCGCGCAAGGCATTCAGCGGCGGCAATTGCATGTGTAAAATTTCCTCACAGATGACGCAGGAATCATCATTTGAAAATGCCAGCTATTTCAATAGCTAATTGTTGCGGGCGATGAAAATGAATCATCGCTGCATCTTCAATAATTTATCAGGGGAATCGGCGATGTTCGTCAGAAATCTGAAAGAGGTGGAGCTCACCGAGCGTTTTGTCGATTGGGGCAACGGCACGAGCCACCGGCTGCTGACCAAAGACGACGGCATGGGCTTTACGGTGTGCCATACCGTCGTTCGCGCCAATAGCGAGGCCCTGCTTCAATACCGCAATCACCTGGAGGCTTGCTACTGCATCAAGGGCGAGGGCGAAGTGGAGGATATGGACGGCAACGTCTTTCCGATCCGCACCGGCGATATCTATGTGCTGGACAAACACGACCGGCATTATCTGCGCGGCGGGAAGGATCAGGATCTCGTTCTCGTCAGCATCTTCAACCCGCCGCTGACGGGCACCGAACGGCACGACCTGGATAATAAGAGCGGGTCGCAATACTGAGCGAGCAGTCGTCGTTTTAAGTGAGAAGCAGCGCCCTGCAAAATGGCGGGCACTGCTTCCGGCGAACGTGTTAGCGGCGCCTAAAGTGCTGTGCGCAGCCTATTGCTGCTGCTGCTGCTGGCCCGGCGGCGGCGTGCCGATCTTTTCCAGTACCTTCTTGGCCAGAGCTGGGTCGCTCTGCGCTGCCGTCAGGATCGACGAATATTCCTCGACGGAGATGTCGGGAGAAGCTTGGACGGTATCGACCATCTGCTTCTTGGCCTCCTCCTGCAGTTGTTGCTTGGCAGCCTCGTCCTTCGTCGCGCCGATCTTGGCCGAATATTCCTGTCTCACCTTGTCGACCTGCAGATAGGCAACGGCGAAGGCCTCGATTTTCTGATCGCTGACGGCTGCCGTCGCGCCGTTGCCGGACTGTGCCTGCATTGGCGGCTGTGCCTGTGCCGGCGGCGACGCTTGTGCCGGCTGCTGTTGCGCCTGGGCCATGTCGACAGCGGATGCCTGGCTGAAAGCAAGCAGACTGAAGACCGCAGCGCTCAATGTTGCGACAGATGTGTAACGAGTGATCATATTCGTTCCTCTTCAAGTGCATGATTTGATCGGCAGCAGGACCGCCTCGGTCGATCGCTCAGCCACTCAGAGGCTGGGCGAGGTCGCGACGATGAAACCTTTAAGAGGGCACGATGCGGCGGTAACGGGGCGATTTGCTGACGATTGAGCGGCGGCTTTGTGACCGCCGGCATGTCGTCAGGTGCGGAAAATTGCAGTCACCGCCACTGAGGTCCGGGTCTTTGTTCATCGCCTATCTGGATGCCTCGGCGTGGCGGTAAATCTGCTTCCTGGGTCTCGTCTTCGTGACGCTCGGCAGCTTGGACCGGCCCGAACTGATCAAGCCCCGGGTCGAGATGTTCACCCGGCGCCGACTGGCCTGGGCAAGGCCGCTCGATCTTCCGCAGCTCGACGGCATGCCTGGTTGAACCACGATACTCCAAGCAATTTTTCTTGAAGAAAAGTTCGATCCGGTGTCGGATCGGCCAGGCCTCACCCGTCCTAGCTTCGTCCATTCCGTCCATTCAAAAGGATCACGACCATGCCGAGTACCATACGCCTGCACCGCGTCCTGGCAACCAGCCCGGAGAAAGTCTATCGCGCATTCCTGGAGGCGGACGCGCTTGCCAAGTGGCTTCCGCCGAACGGCTTCCTCTGCACCGTGCATCATTCGGAGCCGGTCGTCGGCGGCACGTTCAGAATGTCCTTCCGCAACTTCACGACGGGCAATAGTCACGCCTTCGGCGGCGAGTATCTCGAGCTCGTCCCCGGCGAACGCCTGCGCTACACCGACAAATTCGAGGACCCCAACCTGCCCGGCGAAATGGAAGTCACCGTGACGCTGAAGAAGGTCTCAGTCGGCACCGAGGTGGATATCGTGCAGGCGGGCGTGCCTGACGTCATTCCGCCCGAGGCTTGTTATCTCGGCTGGCAGGAATCGCTGCGGAACCTCGCCAGGGTCGTCGAGCCCGACATCCAGGAATAGCGCGGGACCGCGCGCAAGCTGCCGGGATCGCGTCGGATTGCCGCGATCCGGCGTGAGATCATCTGATGCCGCGTTTGGCCAAGGCGTTGCGGGCAGCCGCAGCGCCCCAGTCGTCGGAAAGGTCCTGCCCTTCGATTTCGGCTTCGGCGATCGGCGTTGCCCGGACCAGCGGTACGGAGCCGAAAGGCAGCCCTTCGATCCGGCTTGCGTCTCGGCTCAGCATGATGCGGGTCATCGGGCGATAATCCTCGGTCAGCCGGCAGAACAGGATGGCGCCGTGCTTCTCGACATCGCGGGCGACACGATAACCGTCTGCCACGAGGTCTCCGATGTTGATCAACAGGTTCGCCCAGTTTTCGATCCCGGCCGCATCCAGTGTCGCGGCGTCGAATTCCATGAAAAGCTCGCATTCGACCCCGTTTTCCGGCTCGGATATGCCGGCCCAGGGGGTCGACAGTCCGTCGGTGGCAAGTGTGAGCCTTCCCGGCGCATGAATGGCGAGGATGCGGCGATGCGGACCGAACCATTTTGTCTGGGCGTGAATATTGGCCGTTCCGCGCTCGACGGCGAAGTCTTCCTGCAGCGTGCCGCGGCTCTGCCAGAAGGCGCGCCGCGCAGCGGCAGCGGTCTCGTAGATCGGGTCGTCGGGGCCGCGCGGCACGATCGTTTGGTTATAGCTGGTTTCGAGCGTGATCTTCGGCTGCATGAAGGGAAATTTCGGCTTTTTCCAGCGGATCACCACCTTGTTGAAACGTGGCCCCCCGGAGGCATCGAGCTTTTCGACGACATTCGCGATGATGTCGAGCGGATGCCTGGAATCCTCCGGGACATGCTTTCCCTCGGCATCGAGGTAGCCGCCCGTCCGGGAGGAATGCCCCGCCTGCATCGTGGTGGCGGTCCAATCGCCGCTGACCGCGCCCGCCGGCGCCTTGCCGAGAGCCGGGGCAAGTTCCCGGATCGCATCGTCAATCGAATAGGATGCCACGTCGCCCCTCCGCCTTCGCCCAAAGATCGGTCCCGCGGCCGCTCTGCCGCGAGCAGAAGCTAGAGCGGAGGCGTCGCCGATCAATAGCGGCTGGATCGATCGGCGCGGGCAAGGGTGGTGCCGGACTTTGCTGGAATTGCTCTATGCGCCGCAGAGCTTTCTGAATGCTCTCATGGCGGCGGTGGCGCGCGCGCAGACATCGTCGCCCGGCGGTTCGGGCAGCGTGCGGTTCACCCGCCTGATCTGCAGATCGCCGACCAGCAGGCTTAGGAACCATTCGGCCGCCACACCTGCGGATGGCGCCGTCAGCGCTGCCGTTTCAAGGCCGCGGCCGATCAGCTTCTCGATCAGCGGAAACACGCTATCGCGGCCGGCTACGGCGATCGTCGCTCCCAGTTCGCCGCTTTCGTCGGCGGCAGCGGCCCGGTTCAGGGAGGTTGCCTTGTCGCCCAGCAGCATCGAAAGCAGGATCGGCGCGACATGCCCGAGAGTTTCCAGGGGATCCACGTCGTCCCTTATCGCCGCATCGAGCGCCGCTTTCGTCGCCCTCGCATTGCTTTCGACCATCGTCTTGAAGAGGCCATTCTTGTCGCCGTACCAGCGATAGAGTGTTTCATTGGAGGCTTTCGCCGCCTTGGCGATATCGAGCATCGATGTGCTGCGGTAGCCTCTGTCCTTTAGAAGCTCGTAGGCCGCCGTCTCGATCTCGGCTTGACGCCTGGTCTTCGTGTCTTCCCGCATTCCGGCCACTCGCATCGTCTTGACGATAACCGTACAATCTTATACGCCTATGTAAAGACGTACAAGATAATACGGTTTTGGAGAAAGTCGATGCGCAGCACTGTTCTGGGACTGTCGATAACATCGGTCGTCTTCTCAGGGGCGATCTTCGGCTTCTTCTACGCCTGGGTCTGTTCGACGATGTGGGGGCTTGACCGGGCCGACCCGCGGGTGGCGATCGCGGCCATGCAGGCGATGAATGCGTCGGTCCGCAACGCGATGTTTTTCCCGGCCTTCTTCCTGACGCCCGCCGTTCTCGGGCTGACTGCCGCAGCCGCGCATTTCAGCGGCCGCGGAGCGGCGGCTTTCTGGTTCTGCGCGGCGGCGGCCATCTATCTGGTTTTCGGGCTGATGCTCACATTCACCGTCAACGTGCCGATGAACAAGGCGCTCGCCGCGACTGCCGTTCCTGGCGACATCGCGGCGGCGCGGGATATCTGGCAGGACTATTCGCAGCGATGGCAGGTCTGGAACCAGGCGAGGGCGCTGGCTTCCGGAATAGCCCTGGCTTTTGCAGCTTTGGGAGTATCAAGGCTGTGACGGCGTCGCCCTGATCACGCCGGCGACGACCTGTAGCCATCAGCGGATGAGAGAGGCGAGGTGCGCATCGATGGCCGCGACTTCGGAAAAGAACGTCAAGCCTCGGTCCTTCAGCGTTTCAACCGTCTCGGCGTCCGCGGTGCTCGGATGTCCTGCAAAGGGAGGCTCCGGCGCATATTCCATTTGCAGCTGGACTTCCTTGGCGAGTTCGACGCCGCCAAGCTCGGACAGGAGGCGAAAACCGAAATCGATGCCGGCGGTGACGCCGCCGCCCGTCAGCCTGTTCCTGTCCAAGACCACCCTGTCGTCTGCGGCGAGCGCGCCGAAAACCGGCAGCCGGTGGAGGGAGGCCCAATGGGTGGTGGCCCTGTATCCGATCAGCAAGCCTGCCGCCGCCAGCACCAGCGTACCGGTGCAAACGGCGGTCAGGAATCTGCATTGCGGCGCCTGCTGCCGCAGAAATGCCAGAAGACCGGGATCCTGCATGGCATCCACATGTCCCGGTCCGCCTGGCACGACGATGATGTCAAGCTGAGGACAATCCGCATACGTCAAGGTGGGGAGGATGCTGAGACCGCTCGCACTTTTGACAGGCTGGAGATCATGGCTGAGGAGTTGGCAATCGGCACCAGGCAGGCGCGTCAGAACTTCCCACGGCCCGGTGAGGTCAAGCTGGGTCAGGGCAGGGAATAAGACGAACCCGATGCGGGTGGTTTCCGTAGCGCGGCTCACTGAAATCTCTCACCTGCGGGGCGGTCGTCCAGGGCGACTCCTTCGGCCCGAGTATTTCCGTTTTCTCCGAGTCACGCAAAGGTTTATCTTTTGTTTTGAGCAATCCCGGACGCAAAACCGCTTCCAGACGCGCTCCCGTCGCTCATGTGTCCTTTCGGGGGCATTTCACGACGTCATGCGCCCAGGTTTGGGCGCAAATGGTTTCCTGCTTGGAGAAGATGAGGCGCGCCTGCGGCGCTTATTTGCTTCCGTCGTTTGGCCGCGCCTTGGCGCTGTCGTTGTTGGTCGACGAGGCGGTTTTTCCGTCTGGTTGCTGCCCGAAATATGTGCCGCCGAGATGGCCGCCGGCGCTGGTGTTCCTCACCTGCTGTTCGGCGCGTTTCTGAAGGTCACGAGCGTTGGTCTTGCTCATTTTTCGGCTCCATGTTTGAGGTGGACCTCTGATCAACCGATGGCGGACGACACTGTTCCATATTTTCTGCAGGAACCCATCGCGTCGCGGCCAGTTTATCCGCCATGGGATTCCTCGCCGACATCATAACGGGCCTTGCACTCGCAGCACCTGCGGGGCACGCCTTCGCGCTCCTAAACAAGATCGGGATGGCGAAGGCGGACTATGGGTCGTCGGTCTCCCTTGCCGCTTTACGCGAAAGTGTTGCTGCGGGAACAGTTGATGATCTTTTCGGTTTTCCTTGTTCCAACCAAGGAGGAACAACGATGGGCATGACGACACCGAAAGACGGCGCCCCCGGCACGACCGACCAGTCACCCCGCTGGGAAGGTCCGAAGGGAAATAAGCCTCGCGGCTACATGAAGGCCAAGGACGATCCGGATCGCGACCGCGACGCGCATGGCGAAAACAATCGCGACCCCGAGACCAGAGATCTCGGCGACGCGCTGAAGCAGAAGGGTGATTGACATGGCCAACCCCGAGAAAGACGCGGCCGGCCAGTTCGCCAAGTCACGGGCCGACCGGAAGAGCAGCGGCGTCGCCAGCGCCAAGCCGACCGTCATCACCGGCTCCGAGGATGCCACGGTGAACAAGAACCCGCCCGGTAAGAATAAGCCGGAGAAGGACTGGGACATCAACTATGACCCGGCCGATATGAATGAGGGCCGCTCGCGCTAGGAAGCCGGGTCATTATAATACCATCGCTTCAGAAATGTCTGTTGCGCGAGTGGACGTCCACTCAAAGGCTTTTCAAGGGCACTCTGAAGCGGCTAGCAATCTAGGCCGATGCTACCCACCGAAATAAGCCGGGTGGTCGATATCGGCGAGAAGGTCGGGCTGATCCGGCTGCCAGCCGAGCAGCGCGCGGGTGCGCGCGCTCGACGTGGGTACGTCGAAGCCGGCGAACATCGCGAACCAGCCGAAATGCTCGGCCGCTTCTTCTCGTGAGAGCGAGACGGCGGGCACACCGAGCTGCCGGCCTATGACCTCGGCGATCTGCCTGAAGGCAACTCCCTCTTCCGCGACTGCCAGGAACGGGCCGCCGACGGCGCCGCGCTCCAGCGCCAGGTGATAGACGCAGGCGGCATCGAGCCGGTGCACGGCCGGCCAGCGGTTCTGCCCTTCGCCGATATAGGCCGAGACGCCCTTGCGCCGGGCCAAATTGATCAGGATCGGCACGAAGCCGTGGTCGCCATGGCCATGCACCGAGGGCGGGAGCCGGACGGTGGAGGCGCGCACGCCACGCGCGACAAGCGATACCGCGGTGATTTCGGAGGCGCGAGGATAGGTCTCCGACGTCGGGATGGGCGGATCCTTCTCGGTGCCAACGCGGCCGGGGGCAAAGCCGAGGCCGGCTGTGACCAGCAACGGACGATCGGAGCCTTGGAGGGCTTCGCCGAGTGCCTCGATGGCGCGCCGGTCGGCGGCGCAGTTCTCTGCGAATTTCGAGAAATCATGGTTGAATGCTGTATGGATCACGGCGTCCGTCTCAGCCGCACCGCTTTTCAGGCTTTCCAGATCGTCGAGCGTGCCGTGATGGACTTCGGCACCGGCAGCCGCCAGTTGATCCGCTCCCTTGTCCGAGCGGGTGAGGCCCAACACCTTGTGCCCAGCGGCGATCAGTTCGTTGACGACGGCCGAGCCGACCCAGCCGGTGGCTCCAGTGACGAATACGCGCATCTGTTATCTCCGTTTTTGCTGGAGACACATATCCGCCCTGCCTATATCATGGTAAAGTAGTGACATTATCATGGTATAAAGGCTAACAGGATGGGTGAATTCGTCACCTCGGATAACAGGCTCGGCGTCTATCTGAAGGGGCGCCGCATCAGGCTCGATCCCGCCGCCTTCGGCTTTGCAGGGGAGAGGCGGCGCACGCCGGGTCTGCGGCGCGAGGAGGTGGCGAGCCGGGCCAATATCAGCCCGACCTGGTACACCTGGCTGGAGCAGGGCCGTGGCGGTGCGCCGTCTGCCGACGTGCTCGACAGGATCTCGCGCGCGCTGATGCTGACTGATGTGGAGCGCGAGCATCTCTTCCTCATCGGCCTCGGCCGGCCGCCCGAGGTGCGTTACCACAGACAAGAGGGCGTAACGCCGAGGTTGCAGGGCGTGCTCGATGCGCTGGACCCGAGCCCGGCGCTGATCCGCACCGCGATCTGGGACGTCGTCGCCTGGAATCGGGCGGCAACCGTGCTTCTGACCGATTACGGTGCGCTGCCGCCTGAGGAGCGCAACGTGCTGCGCTTCATCTTCCTCGATCCGCGCGTGCGCGCCGCCCAATACGACTGGGAAAGTGTCGCCCGATTCGTCGTCGCCGCCTTCCGCGTGGACGCGGCCCGCGCAGGTGCTGCAGCCGAGGTCGAGCCCCTCGTCGACGAACTATGCCGCAAAAGCCCCGAATTCCTGGCGATGTGGAGGGATAACGACGTGCGCACCCACGGCGAGGGCGCCAAGCACATCCGCCACCCTATTCTCGGCCCACTCGCTTTCGAATATTCCGCCTTCCAGGTGGATGGGCGGCCGGATCTCAGCATGGTGGTGTACAATCCGGCGACGGCGGAGGATGCGGCGAAGATCAAGGGGTTGGTGGGCTGAGGCGAGGGCAATTGGTTGATCGATGATATAGCGCTCGTCATCGCCTCAATCCCGACAAATCTGCAGTCATGCTGTGCATCGACGCGCGCAAGATTTGAGCCGTGCGGATGGGGAGTTCGATGAATTCATATCGTGCCGCGGCTTTGGTCGCCGCGTGGGTTTTGATGGTGTTGTCGGCTTCGGCGGCATCCGCCTGCAGTTGCGGTCAGTCGTCCGCGAAGGACAAGTTTGCAGAAGCTGATTTGGTCGTGAAAGGCCGTATGAAGCTGGTGACCTTCGGCGTCGAGATTCCAGATCCTCGATCCGAAGGCGAGGCGCCACGGCTGACGCGTGGCGACTTTGAGGTCGACAAGGTGCTGAAGGGGACGTTCAAGGGGAAGACTCTATCGGTCTATACAGGCGCCGGCATGGGCGACTGCGGGCGTCTGGGGGATTTCCTCAACGCGGCGTTTTACTACCACAGTGACAAGTTCGGCGTTTACGAATTCGGATTGTCGAAGACCGAATTTGCGGGGGAGACACTCTATTCTACGTCGATTTGCGACTATGCGAAGGGGCCGAAGGACGGTCAAGAGTAGGCGCCGAACCTCTCATGTTTCCATGGGGGATCTGAGAACGATCCTGTCGCTGCGGATGTAGCCGTTCTCCGAGACACAATCGACAAGGATGCTTAAGCGCGGCATCTTCCGCCGTCCATAACGGTTCGGTGTGCAATCTATAGAGCAAAGCTCCAAACATGACAAAGCTGTGAAGATCTAAAATACTACTCCTGCTAGAAAATTCATTGACCAACCCGGTCTCAGCTGCTTTTCTCCCGATAGACCAAGGCGAATGGATCTTGAAGGAGATATCCATGACAGTGCTTGCAAAACCTGTGGCGGTCGATGATGTCAGCAGTGCTTCCGAGAATGACGTGATCTCAGGCAATCTGCTGGATAATGATCTGGCCGGGGGCTCCGCCAATATGTTTCTCAACTTCTTCGACGGCGAGCGGGTGCTTGCCAAGAAGGACGGGCAGGTCACCGATATCGAGGGTGAATACGGCACGTTTCACGTCAAGGCCGACGGCTCCTATACCTATACGCTGAACGAGGCTGCCAAGGCGGGTTTCGTTGACGGGGACGCTGACGGAGACGATCGGCTACAAGATCTCCGACGGCGCCGGCAACACGGATGTCGGCCACTTCAAGCTCGACATTCACGGGGTCACGAGCCCGCCGGTCGCGATCGACGACGCCTTCTCCTTCCGCGAAGGAAGCGAAATGGCCAGCAACGTGCTCGCCAATGATCACCCGGGAGAGGCGGGCACGCTCTTCCTGCGCTCGGTCGAGGGCACGAGCATTCCTGTCGGTCAGGGGCAAGGGCAGGCGACCGACGTGGCGGGTGAATTCGGCACCTTCCATTTCGCAGGCGATGGAAGCTTCACCTACGATCTCGACCCGGCCGTCAAGGCGGGCCTCGACGATGGCGAGCATGTCACGGAGAAACTCCAATATTATAAGGTCTCCGACGGCGCCGGTCACACGGATGCCGGCGTGATTACCCTGACCGTCGACGGCGTGACGGACGGGAAGTCGTTGAATACCAGTCATGTCGAGGCCCAGGCGGATGTGGTGCGCCCCTTCCTGGACCATTACGAGCTCCAGGGGGTCGCGATCGATCCGCAAACGGGCAAGTATTACGTCAGTTCTGGCCGTGGTTTCCCAGATGATTCCATGGTGAGCATTTACGACAATGCCGCGGCATTCGAAGCCGACCATGCCAGCGGCGCCATCTCTCTTGGCGAATACGACCTTGGCGAATATGACATCGGCGGAACCTATTTTTCGGTCCGCGGTGGCGAGATCATCGGAAGAACCAACGAGGTGAGAGGCGAGGGCCCTTTCCCCGATCAGACCTATCTCGCAAAGTGGGATGCCGCAGACGGATCGCTCGATCAGCGGGGCGACCCCATCCCCGGCCTTATCGGCGAGAATGGGGCGGGTACGTTCGACTGGGGTGGATTCACGGCCGTCAATACGATGCAGGATTCGACCGGCATTTACGTTGTCGGCCGCATCGATGATTCCACCTGGCAGGTCTCCAAGATCGATCCCGACACGCTGAACCCGATCGAATCCAAGACCTTCGCCGCCGGCGGGCTCGGCTACGGCTTTGCCGTCGACGGCACGTTCTTCTTCGGCGATTCCTCCAGCAGCGAGCATATCGGCACGGCATTCGACTTCGAAACCGGGGTCAAGACGACAGTCGACGTCAACATCGCCATACCGGGAGACGACTTGATCACCAACGTGGTCTATGACTCAACGGCGGATAATCTCTACCTCACCAATACCGGGACCGACGAAATCTCCGTGGTGCACAATATTTCGGACGTCCTGTTCGTCTAGAGCAATTCCAGGAAAAGTGCGAAGCGGTTTTCCGTCCGGAATTGCGTCAAAACAAACAGTTAGAGCGGTTCTGCGTTTCCATGAAAAGCTGAACCGCTCTAGCGCATCGTGCTTTCCGAAAATCGGAATCGATTTTCGGAAAGCACGATACGAGGATGAGGGGTCTCTGGACGTCCGGCAGCAAGAGCGGCGGGCCGTGCGGAACATGGATGGTGGCCGACGCCTTCAGCCGGCCGCGTGGACCGGTTTCGGCCGATGATCTGGAACCATGATCCCGTCGTACTGTTTAACTGCAAGGCGCGGAAGCGCCGATAACGGGGATGCCGATTGCCGGCCAACCCGGTGATGACGATCGGCCTTTTCGGTTCGCCTATGGAGGAACACGACATGCAAACGACCCGATCGAAAGAACTGGCGGAGGAATACCTGCGGCTTGGCGGCAAACGGCTGGCGAAGATCGATGACAATATCGTTAAAATCCGCCACTGGGAGGATGACACGCCGGAGGCCGAGGCCTTCTGGCAGAAGCACATTGAGCCGCTGGATGACAAGCGCCGCGTAGAGGTCGTAACGCACCTTCCCACGATCAACGACAGGTGATCGCGAATCAACGACCGGTGATCGCGGCGATTTCCCTGGAGCGCATGAGATCGACGCACGACAGCGCCGCGCGTCTGAAAAGACGCGGCAGGCTGCCGTGCTCGGATATGTCGCGCCGCTGCGCTTACTGCAGCGTGCGCGTCTGGATCTGCTCGGCGGCGTGAGGCGCGGATGCGGGCAGCGGACTGCCTTCGAGGCCGGTCGCCACCACCGAGACACGGAACTTGCCGTCGAGGCTGCGGTCGAAGATTGCGCCGACGACGATATCGGCGTCTTCCTGGACTTCGTCACGAATGCGGCTTGCCGCCTCGTCCACTTCGAACAGCGTCATATCCGAACCGCCGGAGATCGAGATCAGCACGCCCCTGGCGCCCCGCATCGAGATATCGTCAAGAAGCGGGTTGGCAATGGCCGCTTCCGCCGCCTTCATCGCGCGGCTTTCACCGGAGGCTTCGCCAGTGCCCATCATCGCACGGCCCATGCCTGACATGACCGACTTCACGTCGGCGAAGTCGAGGTTGATCAGGCCTTCCTTGACGATCAAATCGGTTATGCAGCCGACGCCGGCATAGAGCACGCGGTCGGCCGTCATGAAGGCATCGGCGAACGTCGTTTTTGCATCAGCGATGCGGAAGAGGTTCTGATTGGGAATGACGATGACCGTATCGGCCGCCTGGCGAAGCGCCTCGATGCCGATTTCCGCCATCCGCATGCGGCGATTGCCTTCAAAGGTAAAGGGTTTGGTGACGACGCCGACTGTCAGGATGCCGGCCGCACGCGCAGCGCGGGCGATGACAGGTGCAGCACCTGTGCCCGTTCCACCGCCCATGCCGGCGGTGACGAAGCACATGTGCGAGCCGGCCAGGTGATCCATGATCTCATCGAGCGACTCTTCGGCAGCCGCATGGCCGACCTCCGGCAACGAACCGGCGCCGAGACCCTCCGTCACATTGGCGCCAAGCTGGATGCGACGCGTCGCCTTGGAGGTGGCCAGCACCTGAGCATCCGTATTTGCGGCGACGAATTCGACGCCTGCCAGCTTTTCCGCAATCATATTGTTGATCGCATTGCCACCACCGCCGCCGACGCCGATGACTGTAATATGCGGCCGTAGTCCAGAAATGCCGCTCTTGGCGTCCGACATCGCGCTCTCCTTTGATGCTTCGTTCATGCCCACCCTCGTTTGCGGACGGCGAATCGGGCGTCAGGATACGCGAGCAACAAGGCGGAGGCGAGGCGAAAGACGTCTCGGCGGGAGCGAACCTTTTCACATGTGACTATCGTTCTCGACAGGGATGCGTCCGCGATCGCCGCTCACCGAAGCGCGGCGATGTGGTCTTCGAGGGTGATCTCTCCGCGATTGGGCTCGCGCGGTAATTCGGGGCCGTCGAGCGTCGCCTCGGTCATGCGCGTGTAGGAGCGGGCGGCGGCGGGCGAGAAGCCGAGCTTGCGAAAGCTTTCTTCGAGCTGGTCGCGCGGCGTCGTTTTCACCTTCACCGACTTTCCGACGACCGCGGAGAAAGCTGCGGCGACATCGGCGAAAGCATATCGCCGCGGTCCCTCCACATAGTTGATGCCGACGTCACTGACTGAGCCTGCCAGGCGCGCGGCGGCCACCTTACCGAGATCGGCGGGAGAAACCATCGGCAAGATGAAGTGTTCGGGGAAGGCGGTGGTGATCATACCCTCGCGCGCCGGCTCCAGCAGCATATCGAGATTGGTATAATAGTAGGCCGCCCG
Organism: Rhizobium aouanii; assembly: GCF_037002925.1. Lineage (NCBI taxonomy): Bacteria > Pseudomonadati > Pseudomonadota > Alphaproteobacteria > Hyphomicrobiales > Rhizobiaceae > Rhizobium > Rhizobium aouanii. Next base: position 1,214 of record NZ_JBAMYD010000019.1, on the reverse strand, counting down.
GTTGATCGCCGCCGGAATGCCGCTTGCCTCAGCCAGGCGCTCGAACTCATACAGCACCGAGAGGTCGCCGATGCCATCGCCTTGCCTGGCGCCATAGGTCGATTGCACCACGAGTTTTTCAAGGTCCGAATCCTTCAGCGCCGCGGCAATGCTTCGTGCAGTCTTCAGCTCTTCGGCGTTCGTATCGGTGCCGGGATGTGCCGGCGGGTTGAGGAGAAAGCCGCGTCGGCCTCTCTGGAAGACAGCCCTCAGTGCCGCGCTATCCAAGACATCAAGCACCACGGCCTCGACATTGCCACCGTCGACCGCGCTCGCCTTCTGCTCACTATGGACGAGCGCGAATATCTTCTCGCCCGCCGGCCTCAGCGCTTCGATGACACGGGAACCGACATTTCCCGCTGCACCCAGAACGATGTACATGATTTCCACCCGGCGGTTGTTTCGGTGCAAAACGAAGCCTTGGTGCCGATGGTTCCTGTCAGATGGCGTCAAGCTGTCTTCAGCCGCCTGCCGACACATTTATGGTGAAAGCCGACCGAGTGCGTGGCCCCTGGCGCGCCGATTTCGATCACAGGCCGTGACAGGCGTGAACCAAAGCCGCGCTGCGGTGTTTACAGACACGCCTCATAACTCCGAAAGGAACGATCCCCATGCAAAGACTTCTCCTATCAGGCCTTGCCCTTGCCGCACTGGCCGGCACCGCCTTCGCCCAACAGCCGCCCGCTCCGCCACCCGCCGGGACGCCGCCCGCGGTGGGCGATCCGGCGTCACCGCCGCCTCCGCCACCGAACCCGTCTGCCTCTGATGACGACGAGCGAATGATGGGCGAGCCGGATGCAAGGCCGGGAGATCGCCCCGATTACCGCTGGCATGGTCGGAGAGGCGACATGGGCTTCCGTGGTTTCCGCGGTCATCGCCCGCCGCTGCCGTCCAAAGCAGCCCATTTCCGCATTGAGGACCGGAACACCCGGATTGATCTCAAATGCGCCGAGGACGAACCGATGAAGGCTTGCGCCGATCTGCTGCTGCAGGTCATGGATCGCCTGCAGGGCCAGGACTGATCATCCGCGCTTGAGGCGCGTGCCACACGATGATGCAACCGCCCGCGTTTGCTCGCGGGTGGTTTCAGTTTGACGCGAACGCCGCCTCGCTCTCGGTCATGTCAGCCTTGTGCCGAGGCTCTGCTGCACCGGTTGCAGATGCTCGGGACAAGC
>NZ_JBAMYD010000018.1:0-172837 GCF_037002925.1 Rhizobium aouanii | reverse complement strand
TCAAACCGGTTGATCACTGATTCATAGGATACCGTGTGCTGCACGGAGGCCTTTGATGGGCGTGAAGCGATACGAGTTGAACGAGGCGCAATGGTCGAGAATTGCGCCTTTGTTGCCAGACAAATCCAGCGATCCGGGTCGAGCGGAAGTAGACAACCGGACGTTTGTGAACGGGTGTTTGTGGATACTGCGCTCGGGCGCACACTGGCAGGACCTGCCGGAGCGCTACGGCAAGTGGAAGACGGTCCACCGCCGGTTCAGTCGCTGGTGCCAGGCCGGCGTATGGGAGCAAGTCTTTGATGCGCTCACTGCTGACCGGGACAATCGGTACTTAATGATCGACAGCACCATCGTGCGTGCCCATCAACAGGCTGCGAGCGGAAAAGAGGGGCCAAGGATCAGGCGCTGGGGCGTTCCAGAGGTGGACTGAGGGCCAAGGTCCATATGCTGGTCGATGCATAGCCTCAAGCCGTTCCCGAAACCGAGAGACGGTGTCGCGTCCTGCCGGGCATCTCTCCGCCAAACCATGCCGACCTCCCGAGAAATCACCACGGAAGTGTCAGGCATGTCTCCGAACATCTGTCAGCTATGTCTCCGGGCTTGTACACAAGGGGGAGATGGGATGCCGCGTGGGTACCGCACGGTGTCTCCACACTTGTCCATATGATTGATCGCTGCGTTGATCCCCGCTATCCTTTTCCATCATGGAGTACCTCGGGAGCGAACCCATGAAGGTCCTGCGCATCGTCGCCAATATCCAGGCAGCGGATATCACCCTGGCCCGGCGCTTCTATCAGGATATCCTCGGTCTTGACGTCATCATGGATCACGGCTGGATCACGACATTCGGCGCGGCGCGCTCGATGAACGTTCAGCTCAGCATCGCCAGTGAAGGCGGTTCCGGAACGGAAGTGCCGGACCTCTCGATCGAGGTTGATGACCTCGATGCCGCTTTCGAGGCGATGTCGGCCTCAGGCTTCCCGATCGAATACGGCCCGGCCGACGAGCCTTGGGGCGTCAGGCGCTTTTATGTGCGCGATCCCTTCGGCAAGCTGGTGAACATCCTCGTACATAAAAATTGAGCCGGCGGCCATCGGCCACCGGCTCCTTCATGTCGGGCAAATCCGAGCCCTATTTCCGATCGTTCTGGCGATAGGCATTCGCCGTCCCGCCAATGCGGACGGGAACGGGAACCGTGGCGGTATCGGCCACAAGTTTCCCCTTGACCTTGCCCTGCTGGCGTTTGCGCTCGAGATAATAGGCATAGGCAAATTGTATCGCGATCCCTGCAATCACGACGAGCGGACCGACCAGCTGATCCTTGTTGGTGATGTAGAGCACCACCTGGCCGATCATGGCGAGGATCGTGCCGGCGACGAAGATGTTCAGCGAATGACGGCCGAGGATCGTCAGCGGATGGTCCGCAGGACGGCGCAGGATGCGTGAGAGCGCCGGGATGCTGATGACGAGATAGGTCAGCGCCAGCACATGCAGCAGCCGCGGCAGCGACAGGAAGGTCTTGTCGAAACCGGTGATAACAGCCGGCAGGCCGAGGGCCGCCAGCGAATTGCCCCAGATCCAGAGATGGCCGGTGACCCAGATGAAGGACAACATGACGTAACCGGCAGCGGCCGCAAGCAGCAGCGGATGCCGCGGGATCGTGCCGCCGCGCTTGATATGCAGCATCGAGACGATGCCGATCGAAAACAGGAACTGCCAGGAAAGCGGATTGAGGAACCAATAGTCTTCAATCAGCATGTTGTGCGGCGCCACCTGGTAGATGCCCGCCAGCAGCCAGACCGCGGCCGATACGCCGAGCGCCAGCCACGGGCTGCGCGCATTCAACAGCAGGATGATCGGCACCATCAGCATCAGCGCGCCGTACATCGGCAGGATATTGTTGTAGCCGATCTGGTGGCCGAGCAGCAGCAGCGCCGGAATGCCTTCCTTCAGGTTCATCAGAACCGCCAGGATATTGATTTCGACCAGCAATCCCGGCCGATGGAACAGCCAGGCGCCGCAGATAAAGAGCGCCAGCGTCATGAAGGTGGTGATCATATGGGCCAGATAAAGCGTGAAGGCGCGCTTTACCGCCTTGATCGCCACCGTCAGCCGGTTGCCCGGCTGGAAGCGGGAGCCATAGGCAAGGCCGACGGCAATACCCGAGATCAGCACGAAGGCCTCGGCGGCATCGGAAAAACCAAAATTCTTCGTCGTCACATATTCGAAGATTTGTCCGGGAACATGATTGATGAAGATCATGATCAGGGCCACGCCGCGCAAGACGTCAAGCCTCGTGTCGCGCGCCGGCGCAGTTGCGGATAGGGAACTGCGCCCCGCGACGATGGCTTCGGTCGGCGTGCTTGCCATGGGTGTCTCCTTATTATCCGATTTGCAAACGCGACGACGGCCAAAAGGGTTCCCTTTTGGCCGTCGCGAATCGCCGTGTTTTACAGCGTGGAGAACGCTGTTATCCGAGCGGATATCCCTCTTCGGGATCGGTGACTTCGCAGCCGTTGATCGACAGAGTGTAGCCGCTGTCATTGGACGCTTTTGAGACCGAAATGCGGTATTTGCCGTCGCCTTGCTCCACCTCTGCCGCAAAACCGTCCCATTCCGACGGGAGCGACGGGCGCACATAGAGCCGGCCGTCCTTCAGCCGGATGCCGAGGATGCCCTCGACGGCGGCGCGGTAGAGCCAGCCGGCAGACCCGGTATACCAGGTCCAGCCGCCGCGCGACGTATAGGGCTCATGTCCGTAGACGTCAGCCGCCACGACATAGGGTTCGACGCGGTATTGCTCCGCTGAAGCCTTGTCGAGCGCATGGGTGATCGGGTTGAGGATCTGAAAGCAGCGGAAGGCATCGTCGCCCCGCTTCAGCTCCGCCAGCGCCATCACCACCCAGGTCGCGGCATGGGTATATTGCCCGCCGTTTTCGCGCACCCCCGGCGGATAGGCCTTGATATAGCCGGGATCCTTGGCGGAGTTGGCGAAAGGCGGCGTGAACAGCCGGATGATGCGAGCGTCCTCGTCGACCAGCTGATCGAGCACGGCATCCATCGCCGTGACGGCGCGGACCGGATCGCCCTCGCCCGACAGAACGCTCCAGGACTGCGCAATCGAATCGATGCGGCATTCCGGGCTTTCCCTGGAGCCGAGCAGCATACCGTCGTCGAATGTGCCGCGGCGATAGTAGCCGCCGTCCCAGGCCGCGGTTTCGAGCGCCTTCTTCAGCTCGGTAAGATGCGTTGACCAGCGCTCTGAACGGAGCGTGTCGCCACGCTCTTCGGCATAGGGAATGAAGGAGCGCAATGCCCCCGCCAGGAACCAGCCGAGCCAGACGCTGGTGCCGCGCCCGCCGATGCCGACGCGGTTCATGCCGTCGTTCCAGTCGCCGCCAAGAAACAGCGGCAGACCGTTTGTCCCCTTGCGAGCGATGGCGAGATCAAGCGCCAGCGCCGCGTGTTCGTAGACGCTCGCCGTGTCCTCGGAAATTTCCGGCTTGTAGAACGAGTCGTGCTGGCCTTCGAGCAGTGCCGGCCCTTCGAGGAAGGCGATCTCCTCGTCAAGCACGTTTTTGTCGCCGGTGACGCTGCAATAGTGATGGATCGCGTAAGCGAGCCAGACGACGTCGTCGGAGATCAGCGTGCGCACGCCGGCACCCGTTCCCGGCAGCCACCAATGCTGCACGTCGCCTTCGCGGAATTGCCGCGAAGCGGCATTCAGGATCTGCCGGCGGGCAAGCGAGGGTTCGTGCAGCACGAAGGCCAAGGTGTCCTGCAGCTGGTCGCGGAAGCCGAAGGCGCCGCTTGCCTGGTAGAAGGCGGTGCGCGCCATGATGCGGCAGCCGAGGCTCTGATACGGTAGCCAGGTGTTGACGAGATTGTTCATCCCGCGATCCGGCGTCGATATCTGCAGCCTGCCGGTGAAATCCTGCCAGAAGGCGCGGTTTGCCTCGACGGTCTCGTCGAACGAAGCCTTGCGGATATCGGCGATGACGGTGCGCGCATCTTCTTCCGTCGGCGTATCGCCGAGGAAGAAGGTGAAGTCGCGCTCCTCGCCGGCGCCGAGCTCGATGTCGATTGCAAGCGCCGCGGCCGGATCACCGTCGAGTTCCGTCGCGCCGGAAAGGGCGGCGGCGGAAGTGACGGCCAGCGGTGCCTGGATCGTTCCCGCCTTGCCGATGAATTCGCGCCGGCTTGCCGAGAAGCTCGAAAGCGTCTCGCTCGCCGCAAAGAAGGCTGTGCGGTTGGAAAAATCGATGCTGTAGGGATTGGTGGCAAACAGCGCGCCCGTCTCCTCATCATGGCTCGACAGGATGAAAGGCACCGTGCGTCCCGGATTGCTGCCGAGGATCCATTCGACATAACCGTAGAGACGCAGCTTGCGGCCGGTCGAACCGGTGTTGCGCAGGCGTAGGCGCTGCAGTTTCACCGGCTTTTCGCGATCGATCGTCTGCGTCAGTTCCAGCGCGATCTCGTGCTGAACGCTGGAGAAGACGGAATAACCGAGCCCGTGGCGGGCTTCGAAACGAATGTCCGGCCTGCGGGAAAGCGCTGCGAACGGCGTCATGATCGCACCGCTGTCGAGATCGGCGAGATAGAACGCCTCGCCCGAACGGTTGACCACGGTATCGTTCGACCAGGAGGTCAGCTGATAGTCGCGCGAATTGACGCTCCAGGTGAAGCCGGAGCCCTCGGCCGAAACGTGGAAGCCGAATCTGTCGTTGGAGATGACATTGATCCAGGGCTGCGGCGTCGCGTGACCCCCGGGCAGCCGAACGACATATTCGCGTCCGTCGCGGGCAAAGCCGCCAATGCCGTTCCAGAAGTCGAGATCGCCTTCCTCCTCGATGACGACGGCGGGCACGACAGGTGGCGGCACCGGCGCAACACGCTTGACGGGGGCCTTGTTGCGCTCGGCCCGTTCCATCTCCTGCAACTCCTCCTTGGAAGGTGCAAACAGCGCGACGGCGCGGTTGATCTGGTCGACCACCTTGCCGTTCTTGGTATGCAGCGTGACGCGGGAAGCCGCGATCAGCGCATGATAGGTGCTCTCCTCCATCAGGTCCTTGCGAACCGCGAAGATATGCTGGCGCAACCCGTCGGCCTGGCCCATGCGGCGCACGTTTTCGCACATAGCGTCGAGCGCATGCTGCATGTCCTGCGCATAGGAAGAGGCGCGTTCGTTCATGATGACGAGATCGGCGGTGACGCCGCGAGAGCGCAGATATTCCTGCGCCAGCAGCGCCTCGCGGGCGATGTCGAGATCCATGTCATCGTTGATGCGCAGCGTGAAGATCGGGAAGTCGCCGGAGATCGCCAGCGGCCAGAGCGCCGATTGTGACTGCAGGCCGGCCTCGACGGTCGCCTCGTCCTTGCGCAGCTGCATGTCGGGATAGACGAGGTAGCGTCCGAGGTGCTGGAAGGCCGCCGCCTGCTGCGAGGTGACGCCGACATGGCGCATCTGCACCTGCGTGCGCGTCCAGGCCTGGACCAGCTCGTGGGTGAAGGCGTCGGGGTGGCGATAGCGGTTGACCGCCTTGTCGACTTCGTCACGGCTCGGCGCCGCGATCGTCCAGAAGATCACGCTGACTTTCTTGCCGGCCGGCACGCGGACGGTGCGGCGCAGCGACATGACGGCATCAAGCATGAAGCCGTCGCTGCCGGAAAGTGTCGCACCCGGATCGAAGGCCGCCGCATCGGCAAGGCTGCGGCCACGGCCGATGAACTTGCGCCGGTCGGTCTCGAATTCGGTGTGCCGAGTGTCGCCGGCATTGTCGACGATCAGATGTGCGATGCTGATGTTCGGCTCGTTCGGGTCGCGCTTGTTGCGTTCGGCGCGGATGACGTCGCCGCGCTTGCCGATCTCTGTCTTGACGAACATCCGGGCGAATGCCGGATGCGCATTGTCGGTATCGTCGGAGGTGATCACCGGTTCGAGGTAGGAGGTGACCTCGATGAAACGGTCTTCCGTACCCATGTTGAGCAGGGTGACGCGGCGGGCCTCGGCATCATGCTCGGTCGCAATGATGCACTCCACCTCGCTGGTGAGGTCGCCGACCGTCTTGGTGAACTGCGCCTTCTCGTCGGCGAATTCGACCTTGATCTTTTCGCCCTCGACACCCTTCGGCTCCGATGTCGTCGACCACCATTCATTGGTGGCGGTGTCGCGCAGGAAGATGAAGCTTCCCCAGCGGTCTTCGGTCGGATCGGCTTTCCAGCGCGAAACGGCAAGGCCGTTCCAGCGGGAATAACCGGCGCCGGTCGCCGTCAGCATCAGCGAATAATGGCCGTTCGACAGGAACACCAGTTCGCGGTCGCGCGACGCCGGATCGCTGATCTTCCTGATCTCCGGCCGCAGGAGATCGTCCTGGATGCTGGCCGGCGTGTCGGATTCATGCTTGCCGCTCATGACCGGAATGTCGCGCGGCGCCTTTTCCTGCAGCAGCAGCTCCGCTGCCTCGATGACGGGATCGGAGTGGAAGAGCTCGCGCAGATGACCGTTGAAGGCGACGTTGGCGACCGCCGCGATCGACATGCCGTGATGGTGGGCATAATAATTGTATACCACCGCGCATTTCTTGCCTTCCGGCACGCGCGTCGGCGTGAAGTCGACGGCGTCGTGGAAGCCGAACTTGCCGAGCGCACCGACCTTGCGCAGCCTCTGCAGGTTTTCGAGCGCCCCCGGGGGGTCGTACTGGGCGGCGAGCAGCGACGCGTAAGGCGCGATGACGGCATTGTGGCCGAGGCCACGCTTCAGGCCGAGCGTCGGCACGCCGAAATTCGTGTACTGGTAATTGAGGTTGTGGTCGCGGGCATTGAAGGCCGCTTCCGAAATGCCCCAGGGAATACCGAGCTTGCGGGCGTAATTCATCTGCTCGACGACGACCAGATTGTTGGTCTGGTTGAGAATACCCCCGCCGCGCTCCTGCATGACGAGCGGCGGCATCAGATATTCGAACATCGAGCCGGACCAGGAAACCAGCGCGCCGCGAGACCCTACAGGCACGACCTGGCGGCCGAGGCGGTACCAGTGTTCCGTCGGCAGGTCGCCCTTGGCGATGCCGAAGAGGCTGGTCAGGCGGCATTCCGAGGCGAGAAGGTCATAGCAGGCCTGGTCGAGTTCACCGCTTTCGACGCGGTAGCCGATCGACAGCAGACGCCGCTCCGGCCGGAACAGGAAGCCGAAATCCATCGAGAAGGCGAGATCGCGCGCCTTGTCGCGCAGCGCCACCAGCCGCGGCCTCAGCGCATCGACCTTGGAAAGATCGAAGGTGCTGTCGGAAATATGCGCCTCGCAGACCTTCACCAGCGATGCCGCCCACAAGGTGACCTCTTCGCTCTGCTTCGACTTGACCTCATGGTCGAGATTGGCGGCGAGCTTCTCGATGTCGCGCGCGAGAACGGCGAGGTTGATGATGCGGATGGAGGCGAATTCGTGCTCGCGCTTGACGGCGGCGAGTGCGTTCTGGAAGCCGACGATGCGCTCCTCCAGGCGTCGGCGCAGCGGACGCACGGTCTTGCGATCGTCGGGCAGGTCCGCCAGCACTTCGCCGAGAATGCCGGCCGTGTCGCCGACGCCGTCGAGATTGCCCTGCATATGGGCGGACGGCGCCTCGGCCCAATTGCGGCAGGCCGACGAAATGGCGATCAGATGGCCGGCGAGATTGCCGCTGTCGACAGCCGAGACGTAACGGGGACCAAGCGTCTGCAGCGTATCGGTGTGGTACCAGTTGAACAGGTGACCGCGGAATTTCTCCATTTTGTCGATCGTCGCGATCGTCTGCTCCAGCCGCTCGAGCGTCTCCTCGAAGGAGAACCAGCCGAAATGCCGGCCGGAAACGACGGAAAGCAGATAGACACCGATATTGGTCGGCGAGGTGCGCGCCGCAACGATCACATGCGGCGTTTCCTGGATATTGTCCGGCGGCAGATAGTTCTGTTCGGCCGTCGTGAAGGTCTCGAAATAACGCCAGGTGCGCCGGGCGATCTTGCGCAGTTCGCTCGACACGGAATCGGCGACCTCGAGCCGATCCTCGGTCTCCGCCGACTGGCTGACATACCAGGCGACAACAGGCGACAGGATCCACAGCAGCGCGAAGGGAATGCCGACGAGGAAGGCGTTGTCGCCGGGAAGGGCAGCAAAACCGAGCGCCAGCAGTGCCAGCACCGGTGCATGCCACATCGCCTTGTAATAGGAGATCAACGTACCCTGGCCGCCGGCCTGAACGCTGGCGGCGGTCCGCCACTGCAGCATCAGCTTGCGGCTGACGAACAGGCGGTAGAGCGAACGGCCGATCGCGTCCGCCATCATGCAAGCCGAATCGGCGATGAAGACGATGCGCAGCGCAACCTGCGCATTGGCAGCGGTGATATCGGACCAGACCGTATAGAGATGGGCGCGGGCGATGATATCGCTGGTGCGCGGGATGATGCCGTTGATGAGCGACAACGTCGGCGCGACGAAGAGGCAGAAGATCAGCAGAATCTGCCAGATGAGTGCGCCGAGCGGACTCATGAAATACCAGCCGAGCACCGAGGCGAAGAACCAGGCGATCGGTGTCAGCGAGCGGCGCAGATTGTCGAACATCTTCCAGCGGCCGAGTGCCGTGACGCCGTATTTCGGATTGAACATGTAGGGGAGAAGCTGCCAGTCGCCGCGTGCCCAGCGATGCTGGCGCGAGGTTTCCACCTCATAGCGGATCGGGAAATCCTCCACCAGTTCGAGATCGGTGACGAGCGCGCAACGCGCCATCGAACCTTCCAGAAGATCGTGGCTGAGCACGGAGTTCTCGTCGATCCGGCCCTTCAGCGACGTTTCGAAGGCGTCGACATGGTAAAGGCCCTTGCCGGTGAAGGTGCCTTCGCCGGCGAGATCCTGATAGACGTCGGAAACGGTGAAGACATAAGGATCGAGGCCGCGATTGATCGAAAAGACGCGCTGGAAGACCGACGCGTCCTTGCCCGTCGTCAGCGACGGAGTGACCCGCGGCTGCAGCACACCATAGCCGCTTTCGACGCGGCCGGTTTTCGGATTGATGACCGGGCGGTTGATTGGATGATAGAGCTTGCCGACGAGCTTGGTGACGGCATCGCGCATCAGGCGCGTATCGGCATCGAGCGTCATAACATATTGCACATTGGCCGGCACGGTATTGGCGCCCGGCAGGTAGGTCGTGTCGCGGTCGCCGCGCAGAAGCATGTTCAGCTCATGCAGCTTGCCGCGTTTACGCTCCCAGCCCATCCAGACGCCTTCCGAGGGATTGTAGAGGCGGCGGCGATGCAACAGATAGAAACGCGTCTTGCCGTCATAGGCATAGCGGGCGGAGAGATTGGCGATCTCGCGCCTGGCATAGTCGAGAACCTCGAGATCGGCAGGCGTTTCCTCGGCCTCGCTGTCCGGCCAGTCGCTCAGCATCGCGAAATAGATCTCGCCACGCGGATTGGCGAGATAATGGACTTCGAGATTGCGCACGTGATCGTCGACGCTGTCGCGGTTCGAGATCAGGCAGGGCACGACGAGTAGCGTACGCGCATCTTCCGGAATGCCTTCCTTGAACTCGTAGCCGACGAGGCGCGCCGGCGTCACGAAAAAGGATAGCAAGGTGTTGAAGAGGCCTGTCGCCCCCTCCGACGCCGGCACTGAGAACATGATCAGCAGCAGGGCGATTTCAAACGCACCCATGCCGGCATTCGCCATGAACTTGCCGACGATCGCCATGGCGATGACTGTCAGCAGCATGACGGGCACGGCAATCGCCAGCCAGTTGAACCGGCGCACGGCGCGCACGAAATGCTGGATGACCGTCGGGCGATAGTTCGCCCGCGCCTCAAGCTTCGGCCGCTGCGCGCCCGACAGGAAGCCGCCGACATTCGGTTCATGCGGCTGCGGCTCGTCGGAGGCCTTGGCGGCATCGGTCATGTCGAGCGCCAGCTGGGCGATTTCCATTTCCGACAGCGGCGAGCGCTTGGCCAGCTTCTCGATCTGTTTGCGATATTTGTTGCGCGAGCCGGAATCGAGGATGCCGTAATCCGAATGCTCCCAAAGCAGCTTGTCGACATGGCTGACCTGCTCGACCCAGACGGACCATTCGGCATCGTCGATCTCGCGAAGGCTGCGGATGATGTTGCCCATCGTCACGTTGCCGGAAGAGAGCCGGCTGTGTTCGGCCGTCGTCGCCTCTTCGGTGTTGCGGCCGAGTTCCTCCAGCCGCTGATCGAGCCAGGTAATCGCCAGGCTCGATGTCTGTGAGCCGTCGCGCAGGCGATAGAGGAACTGCGTCGAGAAGGTATTGTCCTCAGCAAGCGGTTCCAGCGTCTTCAGATAGGCGGCCGCCGCGGCTGGATCGGTAAGGCGCACCAATTCGTCGGCCGCCTCGTTGGCGCGGCGGCGCAGGCGGCGGCTGGCTTCGACACGGCTCGAAATGCGGCGGAGGTTTTCCACGAGCACGTAGCGCACGAGGGAGGGTAAAGCCCAGAGTTCGCCGATCCTGAGCGTCTCGCTGGCCTGGAAGCCGTCGACCAGCGCCGTCAGACTTTCCTGCGAGATCGTGCTGTGGGTATGGGCGACATAGAGCCAGGCAAGCACGAGGGTGCGCGGCACCTCGACGCCGCCGACGACCATGGTCGGCAATTCGCGATAGAAGCGGCGGGGGAAGTCGCGCCGCACCTCTTGGATCGCCTCTTCGACGATATAGTGATTGTCCAGCAGCCATTCTGCCGCCGGCGTGATGGTATCGCCGGCCTCGACATCGGTCGCCGTGGTCCGGTAGACGCGCAGGATTTCCTTCTCGTTTTCCTTATGACGCGCAAAGAAATCGAAGGGGGCGAAGGCCGGCAGCTTGTCGACGCCATTGCGGGCGACCGCATCGCCCATCGCCTTGATGTCCTCGTTCGAAAGATAGGTCGAGCGGATCGAACCATTGTGATCGATCTGCTTCGTCTCGGGTTCGCGCGGAAAGCTCGGAGAAAGATGAGAAATAGACATGGGTTCGGTTCTGGATCCAAACAAAGTTATGGCTGTTTTGCTCAGCCTTTTGCACTGCTTATCATGACTGCTACATGAACGGAGCCCTATTCTTCAAAGATCGATGAAGCCGGGGTGAGCGACACTCGGGCCAAGCGATGCAAACGGGCTAAGCCCTGTTGAGGACCTAACCCGACGGGATCAAGACCATCGATACCCTCTCTGCGAAAGCCATGGCGAAAATTTGGACACCCTCGGGAAAATTCAAGTCAAGCGGCATGCGCCGCCGCCCGGCGATCTTGTCTGAGCGGCGGAAATGACGAAAATGCCGGCACCTGGTTCCGGCAATGCAAGAGTTCTTCGATGTCAGAAAAACGAAAGACGCATGATCGCCTGACCATGCGTCTGGCGGCGGTTTGGGCGGTTGTGGCCCATGCCGCTTCCGCTCGAGATCAAGGTCGCTCGGGCGTGTTTTGGTTGGCGTGAAAAAAGTACAGAAGAACGATGGGGGTCGGAATGCCGACCAACCATAACGAAATGCCTCTCATGACCACTCTCCTTTGAGGTTAGAGTGTCAGGAGAGTGCCGAGACAAATGAAATGTTCCGAAGTTCTATAAAGGCGGAAACCGCCGCAGCGCCGGCATCTGCCGACGCTTGATCACGCCGGATTACCCGACGACGCCGCAAACCATGGCTACGACGAACAGGAATGCCGCGGTGAAGATCGCGCCATGAAGCATCGTCTGAAGCCTGTGGCGCGTGGTGAGCGGCTTCTTGGTCGGTACGGAACCATACTGGTTCACGTGAGCATGCGAAATACCCAGATCTGCCATATGTCGCCTCCGTTGTTTCTCGTGCGGCCGGTTGTGCGGCTCGCGGTTATGTTCTTATTTTCTCTATCAAGTAGGTAGAGATAAATTTCCGTCCAGAGCCAACGGAAGAGAAAATTCAACCAGCCCCTTTTAGCAGAGCGTGCGCCATGCCCAGATCAACGAGCGCTCGACGGCGTTCTCGTTCTGCGACGGGTTGGAGGAAGTCTCGATCAGCCGACGGTCCTTTTCCGCAGGAATGGATGCCGAAATCTGTTCCCGACGATCGGCTCGAACAGGAGGATCGAGGTAACCCATGGTCATCCCACCGAGAAAGAACATGCATCAACCTCCATCGATCACGAAAGCTAACAATCGTTAACGGGATCATGACAGAAGCGAGGCAGCTGTCAATAGTCTAGCTGAATGGTCGTCTTTTAGGGAAGCATTATCCTTAACACCGCCGTCGGTCCTTCCTTTTCAACGGTTTGAAAAGATTGACTTTCAGGCTTTGACGAAACCCTTGCTCGCAATCATCAAATTTCTCGTATAGTCCTCGTGAACCGCGCCTTGCGCCAGTTCCTGCGAGCTCAGCCGCTCGACGACGGCGCCGTTGCGCATCACGGCGAGCCTTTCACACATATGGGTGACGACACCGAGATCATGGCTGACCATCACGAAGGTGAGCTTGCGGTCGCGTCGGATCTCTTCCAGCAGGTTCAGCACTTCTGCCTGCACCGAGGCGTCGAGCGCCGATGTCGGCTCGTCAAGCAGCAGGATCGACGGTTCCACGATCAGCGCCCGGGCGATCGCCACGCGCTGGCGCTGGCCGCCGGAGAGCTGGTGCGGATAGCGGAAACGGAAACCATTGCCGAGGCCGACCTCGTCAAGCGCGCGGGCGATGCGCTTCTCGCCGTCGGCGATGCCGTGGATTGCTAGCGGTTCGAGCAGAAGCCGGTCGATCGTCTGGCGCGGATGCAGCGAACCATAAGGGTCCTGGAAGACCATTTGCACGCGCCGGTAGAAGACTTTGCTGCGTTTCGAACCTTTCAGCGGCTCGCCATCGATGTTGATCGCGCCGCCGCTGACGGGCGCAAGTCCGGCAACGGCCCGCAGCAAGGTCGATTTTCCCGAGCCGGATTCGCCGACGAGACCAAAGGATTCGCCGCGTTCGACAGTGATGCTGACATTCTTCAAGGCATGAAAATGGTCGTAGACGACGCTGAGATCGTCGATCTCGAGAGCTGCACTCATGCCGCCCACTCCGGCTTGCGGTCGAGCACCGGCAGCGGGTGGCGGTTTGCGCCGATCTCGGGCATGCAGTTCAGCAGTCCCTGCGTATAGGGATGCTGCGCATGTTTGAGATCGGCCGCCGCCAGCTCCTCGACAATCTTTCCGGCATACATGACGATGACGCGATCGCAGAAGGAAGAGACCAGCCTCAGATCGTGGGACACGAAGATCAGCCCCATGCCGCGCTCGGACACCAGTCTGTCCATGATCCGGAGCACGTCGAGTTGCACCGTCACGTCGAGCGCCGAGGTCGGCTCGTCGGCAATCAGCAGTTCAGGACCGGCAATCAGCATCATGGCGATCATCGCGCGCTGCCCCATGCCGCCCGAGACCTCGTGCGGATGCAGGTCGAAGACACGTTGCGGGTCGCGGATCTGCACCGCTTCCAGCATGGCGAGCGCGCGCTCGCGCGCCTCCGTCTTGCCGACCTTCTCATGCGTGCGCAGCGTTTCGCAGATCTGCCGTCCGATCGACATGACGGGATCGAGCGAGTATTTCGGATCCTGCAGGATCATGGCGATGCGCTTGCCGCGCAGCCTGCGCCTTTCGCCGGCAGACGCATTGATCAGATCGATGCCGTTGAAATTAAGCCTCTCGGCCGTGACGATGCCGTGTTTCGGCGTCAGGCCCATGATTGCCCGCCCGGTCTGCGACTTGCCGGAACCGGACTCGCCGACGATGCCGAGCCTTTCCTTGCCGAGCGTGAAGGAGACGCCGCGCACGGCTTCGATCACGCCTGTGCGCGTGGGGTAGCTGACCTTGAGCTTGTCCACGGTCAGAAGTGTCGTCATTGGCCGCTCTCCTTCGGATCGAGCGCGTCGCGCAGGCCGTCGCCGAGGAGATTGAAGCCGAGACTGACGATAAGGATGGCGATGCCGGGCATCGCCGCGACCCACCATTGATCGAGGATGAAGCGCCGTCCCGAGGCGATCATCGCCCCCCATTCCGGCAGCGGCGGCTGCGCCCCCAGACCGAGGAAACCGAGACCGGCCGCCGTCAGGATGATCCCCGCCATGTCGAGCGTCACGCGCACGATCAGCGAGGAAATGCAGAGCGGCATGACATGGCGCACGATGATGCGAAGCGGCGAGGCGCCCATCAGTTTCACCGCCGAAATATAGTCGGAACGCCGGACCGTCAGCGTCTCGGCGCGCGCAATGCGGGCATAGGGGGGCCAGGATGTGATGGCGATGGCGATGATCGCATTCTGGATGCCGGGACCGAGGGCTGCGACGAAGGCGAGCGCCAGCACCAGCTTCGGAAAGGCGAGGAAGATATCGGTGATGCGCATCAGTGTCGCATCCACCCAGCCTCCGGCATAACCGGAGACCGTACCGACAATCAGCCCGACCGGCGCCGAGATGACGGCGACCAGCACGACGACGAGCAGCGTCAATCGCGATCCGTAGATCAGCCGCGAATAAATATCACGACCCTGATCGTCCGAACCGAGCCAGAATTCCCCCGTGCCGGGCGGCAGCAGCCGAGCATTGCGCAGATCGCCGACAACGGGATTATGCGTGGCGAGCACATCGGCAAAGGCGGCGATGAAAAGCAGCGCCACGATGATCAGCAGGCCGACGACGGCGAGCCTGTTTGCCGTAAACTGCCGCCATGTGACATAGGTGCGGCCGAGGCGGGCCTGCAGGCGCGATTGCGGCCGGTCGGAGAGCAGCCATTCGCGGCGGCTCATCGGCGGGGATGGGTTGGCGGGAACCGTCATCGGTTTCGCGTCCTCGGGTCGAGCGTCCGGTAAAGAAGATCGGACAGAAGGTTGATGCCGATGAAGACCGTGCCGATGATGATCGTGCCACCGAGTACGGCGTTCATGTCGGCGTTCTGCAGCGAATTGGTGATGTAGAGCCCGATGCCCGGCCAGGAAAAGACGGTTTCCGTCAGCACCGATCCTTCGAGCAGGCCGGCATAGGAAAGCGCAATGACGGTGACCAAAGGCACGGCGGCATTGCGCAACGCATGGCCCCAGATCACCCGCGTTTCCGAAAGCCCCTTGGCCCGCGCGGCAACGATATATTCCTGGGAAAGCTCGTTCAGCATGAAGCTGCGCGTCATGCGGCTGATATAGGCGAGCGAGAAATAGCCGAGCAGCGAGGCAGGCAGGATGATGTGGCGGAAGACATCATAGAAGACGTCCCATTGCCCCTGCCAGGCGCTGTCGAGCAGGTAGAGACCGGTGATCGGCGTGAACGTATATTCGAAGACGATGTCGATGCGGCCGGGAAAGGCCACCCAGCGCAGCCGCGCATAGAAGATGACGAGCGAGATCAGCGCCAGCCAGAAGATCGGCACCGAATAACCGACGAGGCCGACGACGCGCACCACCTGGTCGGCAATGCTGCCGCGGCGCACCGCTGCGAGAACGCCGAGCGGTACGCCGACGAAGGCGCCGATGAGCGTTCCGAACGTTGCGAGCTCGATTGTCGCCGGCAGGACACGGCGGATATCGACCATGACGGGATTGGTCGTCAGCACCGAATTGCCGAAATCGCCGGACAGGACGCCTTTGATATAAATGAAAAATTGCTGGTAAAGCGGCAGGTTGAAGCCCATTTCCTGGCGTACGCGCTCGACGACGTGGTTGGGCGCGCGGTCGCCGAGAATGGCGAGCACGGGATCGATCGGCACGACGCGGCCGATGAAGAAGGTGACGGCCAGAAGGCCGAGATAGGTGGTGACGGCGGCAAACAGAAACCGCCCTAACGCCTTTGCAAAGGCCCTAGCACGGCCCTTGCGGGGCCGCACCTCCTGCGTTGTTTCGACGGTGCTCAAGCGACAAATCCTGCCGGACTATTCCTTGGCGATCGGACCGACGAAATTGGTGTCGAAGCTCGGACCCAGTTTGAAGTCCTTCAGGCTCTTGCGGTAGCCGGCCACCTCGATCTGCTGGAAGATGAAGATGAAGGGGCTGTTTGCCAGATACTTCTTCTGGATGTCCTGATATATGGCGGCGCGCTTGGCGGCGTCGCGCTCCAGAAGTGCCGCCTTGGCTTGCTTGTCGAGCTCCGGCGCTTCCCAGCTGTTGCGCCACGCGAGCGTCTTCACCGTGCCGGCATCGGAATTGTCCGGATTGCCGGTAAAGGTGTCGGCATTGGAATTCGGGTCGAAATAGTCCGAACCCCATTGGCCGATATACATGTCGTGGGTACGGGCGCGGTACTTGGTCAGCGTCTGCTTGCCGTCGCCGGGGATGATTTCCATCTTCACGCCGGCCTGCGCCAGCGTCTGCTGCATCGATTCGGCGATACCGGTCACCGGCTGGCTGTTGCGCACGTCCATGGTGATCGAGAAACCGTCGGGTACGCCGGCCTTGGCAAGCAGTTCCTTGGCCTTGGCGACATCGAGCTTGTAGGGATTCTCATCGAGTGCGCCGAGCTGGCCCTTTGGCAGGAAGGTCTGATGGATCTCGCCGATACCCTTGATCAGCGTTGCGCTGATCGCATCGTAATCGACCAGATATTTGAAGGCTTCCTGGACTTCCGGCTTCTTAAGGTTCTCGTTCTTGTTGTTCAGGCTGACATAATAGATCGTGCCCTTCGGCGCACTCGTTATCGCGAGATCGGCATTCTTCGAAACCGCGTCGATATCGCCCGGCTCGAGATTGCGGGCGATATCGATATCACCGGCTTCGAGCGCCAGGCGTTGGGCAGCGCTCTCCTTCATGTAGCGGTAGATGACGCGGTTGAGCTTTGCCTTGTCGCCATAATAATTGTCGTTGCGCTCCAGCACGACGACTTCGTTGGCGCGCCATTCGCGCATCTTATAGGGGCCGGAGCCGGCATAGCCGGTCTTCAGCCATTCATTACCGAAGTCGTTGTCGTATTTGTGGTCGGCATCGGGCGTCACCGCCTTCACATGCTCCAGCACCAGCTTCTTGTCGACGACGGAAGCGACCGTTGCCGTCAGGCAATTGAGCACGAAACTCGGCGCATAGGCCTTGTCGACCGTGAAGACGAAGGTGCCGGCATCGGTCGCCTTGGCCTTTTCCGTGACGTTGTCGCCGGTCAGGCCGAACTGGGTGAGGATGAAGGCCGGGCTCTTGTCGAGCTTGACGGCGCGCTCGAATGACCAGGCGACGTCTTCGGCGGTGATCGGGTTGCCGGAGGCGAATTTCAGGCCTGACTTCAGCTTGAACGTATAGGTAAGGCCGTCATCGGATACGCTCCAGCTCTCCGCCAGATCGCCCTTCACCTTGGACGTGTCGTCCATATCGAGACGGACGAGCAGACTGTAGCTGTTGGTGGTGATTTCGGCCGTCGAAAGCTCGAAAGCCTCGCCCGGATCCATCGTGATGATATCGTCGATGGCAAATCCTTCGACCAGCGTATCCTTCGGCGTCTCGGCGAAGGCGGAGGGTGGCGCCATCATCAGGAGCGAAAGGGCGGCTCCCGCCGAAAGCATGCGAAAATTGCGGCTGAGTTTGGTCATCATCATGGTCTGTTCCCCTGTTTTTTGATTGGATACGAAAGGCTTAGGCGTGGTCCTCCCGCCAAGCCTGGGCCAGAATGCGAAGCCAGTTTTCACGGGCGAGTTTTGCCAGGTCGGCATCAGCATAGCCAACCTCTCTGAGAGCGGCAATCAGCTTCTGATTACCGGCTGCATCGCCGATTTCCTCGGGAATGGTGGCCCCGTCGAAGTCCGATCCGAGCGCCACGCAGTCGATGCCGATGCGGTTCACAAGATAGTCGATGTGGCGGATCATGTCGGCAAGCGGCGTATCGCTGTCCGAGCGGCCGTCGGCACGCAGCATGGCGGTGGCATAATTGATGCCGACGAGCCCGCGGCTTTCGCGGATCGCATCGAGCTGCCTGTCTGTCAGGTTGCGCGCGACCGGCGTCAGGGCATGGGCATTGGAGTGGCTGGCGACCAGCGGCTGATCCGTCTTCTTCGCCACGTCCCAGAAACCCTTCTCGGTGATATGGGCAAGGTCGATCAGGATGCCGAGGCGATTGCATTCCCTGACCAGCGCGAAGCCGGCATCGGTGAGGCCCGGCGCCGTGTCCGGCGACATCGGGAAGGCGAAAGGCACGCCGTGACCGAAGACATTGTGCCGGCTCCAGACCGGACCGAGCGACCGCAGCCCTGCCGCATAGAATACCTCGAGCGCCGAGAGATCGGCGCCGATCGCCTCGCAGCCTTCCATATGCATGACGGCGGCGAAAATGCCGTCCGCCATGGCGCTGCGGATATCCTTCACCGTCCGGCAGAGCCGCCAGGCGCCGGCCTGGTCGAGCCGCAACGCAATTGCCGCCATTTCATTGGCGATGGCAAGGGAAGGCAGCGGATCGAGAGGGGCGGCCATCGGCGTCACATAACGGCCATCGGCATCCGGGTCGGCGAAGACGAGATCGCCCGAGGGAATGTAAATGGCGCAGAGACCGCCCGAAAGGCCACCCTCTCTGGCGCGATGCGCATCGATATGGCCGACCGTCGTGCCGTCTGCGAATTCCGCGATCGGATCGCTGCCGTCTTTTGAATGTGTCCAGAGCCGAAGGAGAACGTCGTTGTGACCGTCAAATACGAATTGCATCTGTCTTCCTGCGCTGCCCTACTGCATAATTCCTTAAATCGGAATCGATTTAAGAACAAAATTATGCAGCATTCAAAGTGCTACAGCGTCCTTTGCGCGTCTTTTCAGACGTGCGGCGCTGTAGAGGGCGAATGAAGCGGTCAGAATAGAAAAGCTGACGGAATTCGCCACCTCTTTTTTCAGAAATCCGTGGGTGTTGAAATGAAACGGGGGCCGAAGCCCCCGCAAAAACCATCGCATGCCAGAGATCAGTGTTTGCGGCGTTTCTTCTGTCTGTAGACGTCGATGACGACAGCCGCGACGATGATGAGGCCCTTGACGATCTCCTGGTAGTAGGCGTCGATCCTGAGGAAGGTGAAGCCTGAGGTCATGACGCCGAGGATGATGGTGCCGATGACGGTGCCGGTGATGCGCCCGACGCCGCCGGTGAGCGAGGTGCCGCCGATGACGGTCGCAGCGATCGCGTCGAGCTCATATCCGACACCCATGCTGGCCTGTGCGGTTTCCGCACGCGCCGCCGTGACGATACCGGCAAGGCCGGCGAGCAATCCGGCAATCACATACACCTTGACGAGATGCGCCTCGATGTTGATGCCGGAAACACGCGCAGCCTGCGGGTTGGCGCCGATGGCATAGGTGAACTTTCCGTAACGGGTGTAGCGTAGCGCAATGTGAAAGATCAGCGCAACGACCAGGAA
This sequence comes from Rhizobium aouanii, assembly GCF_037002925.1. Classification (NCBI taxonomy): domain Bacteria; kingdom Pseudomonadati; phylum Pseudomonadota; class Alphaproteobacteria; order Hyphomicrobiales; family Rhizobiaceae; genus Rhizobium; species Rhizobium aouanii. The sequence goes on along the minus strand of NZ_JBAMYD010000018.1, from coordinate 153,522 downwards.
GACGACAACCGGCCAAGCTTTCGTTCCGATGAAATGAAACTGCTCGGTAACCCCGGAAACCGGCTGCCCCTTCGTATACCACTTCGCGACACCTCTGGCCGAAACGAACATGCCAAGTGTTGCAATGAAAGGCGGGATCTTCGTGTAGGCGATGAGAGCGCCGTTCGCGAGACCGGCCGCCGCCCCAATCAGCAGACCAACGACGATCGGCACGAAAGCCGGCAGGTCGGTCAGCGAGGGAAAAACGGCTCGCCCCCAGGTCGAGGACTGGGCGAAACTCGTTGCGATCATCGCCGTCATGCCGACGACCGAACCCGACGAAAGATCGATGCCGCCGGTGATGATGACCTGCGTGACGCCGACGGCGATGATGCCGATGACGGAGACCTGCAGGATCATGATCGTCAGACGCTGCGAATTCATCAGAAAGCTTTGGCCGATGAACATCCAGCCGAGCACTTCGTAGATGAGCGCGATGCCGACGAGCACGAGAAAAATGCTGAGTTCCGTCGGTATGCGCCGCCGCCTTTGCCGGGTTGCGAGCGGGGCCGCGCCCTCTGCTGCCTTGGTAGTCATGTCAAACCTCCCTTGGGAAATCGCCGGCGGCGCATCACTGCGCAGCCAGTTCCATCACCTTTATCTGCGTTGCTTCGTCGCGATTGAGGAAACCGGTCACGCGTCCCTCGTGCATGACCATGATGCGGTCGCTCATGCCGAGAACCTCGGGCATCTCGGACGAGATCATGACCACCGCCACACCGTCTCGCGCCATCTCCGTGACCAGCCGGTGGATTTCCGCCTTGGCGCCGACATCGATGCCGCGCGTCGGCTCGTCGAGGATGAGGATGCGCGGATTGGTGAGCAGCCAGCGCCCGATCAGCACCTTCTGCTGATTGCCGCCCGAAAGATTTTCCACCCGCTCGTAAAGATTGGGCGTTTTCACGCGCAGCTTTTTTGCCATGTCTTCGCAGGTTGCCTCGATCGCGCCCTGCTGCACGAAGCCGCCCTTGACGTATCTGTCCTGCAGAACGGCAATCTGCATGTTCTCGAGAATATCGAGGATCAGCAGACAGCCGGTATCTTTCCGGTCTTCGGTCAGGAACGCCATCCGATTGCGGATGGCCTCGGTCGGCGAAGAAATGGTCACCGGCTTGCCGTAGAGCTCGACCGAGCCGGAGCTTGCCGGCGTCACGCCAAACAGCGTTTCGGCAACATTGGACCGGCCGGAGCCGACGAGGCCGGCCACGCCGAGGATTTCGCCGGCCCTGACCTCGAAAGAGACGTTGTTGAAGACGCCCTTGAGACAAAGATCCTTGACGGAGAGCACGACTTCGCCGATCGGCACCTCTTCCTTGGGAAACATCTGGGTGATCTCGCGCCCGACCATCATGCGGATGATGTCGTCGCGGGTGACGTCGGTCGAGGCATGGGTGCCGATATATCGGCCGTCGCGGAAGACGGAGAACTCGTCGGCGATCTCGAAAAGCTCGTTCATCTTGTGGGTGATGTAGACGATGCCGATGCCTTGGGCCCTGAGGTCGCGGATAATACTGAAAAGATGCTCGACCTCGCGCTCCGTCAGCGCCGAAGTCGGCTCGTCCATGATCAGCACGTCGGAATTATAGGAAACCGCCTTGGCGATCTCGACCATCTGCCGGTTGGCGACCGACAGGAACCGGACTTCGATATCGGGATCGATTGATATATTGAGCCGGGCAAACAGCTCGTCGGTCATTCGATGCATCACGCCGTGATCGATGAAGCCGAGGCGGTTCTTCGGTTCGCGGCGGATCCAGATATTTTCCGCGACCGTCATGAACGGCATCAGGTTCAGTTCCTGGTGGATCATGGCAATGCCGTTCTCCAGCGCGTCGAGTGGAGATTTCAGCCGGATCTCGATCCCCTTCAGGCGAATGTCGCCCTTATCGGGCGTGTAGATGCCGGCGAGGATCTTCATCAAGGTCGATTTGCCGGCGCCGTTTTCGCCCATCAACGCATGCACGGAAGCGCGCTTCAGCCGGAACTGCACGTCGTCGAGTGCGACGACACCAGGAAATTCCTTGCGGACACCCTCGGCGCTCAAGAGATATTCCGCATTCGGGACGGCGCCGCTTGCACGCACCGCGGCCATGGTTGTCGGGCTGACGGCCATATCATCTCCTCCGGATACAGGTAGGCGAAAAGGATGCGGGCAAAGCCCGCATCCAGTGTGGCGTTCGCCTCAGTTCTTGGCGACGAAGTCCTTGACGTTGGCAGGCGTGACGAGCTGGAAGGGAATGTAGACCTTCTTTTCGATTTTTTCGCCCTTGGCGAGCTTGAGCGCTGCATCGAGCGAGCCCTTGCCCTGGCCGGCGGCATCCTGGAACACCGTGACGTCGAGATCGCCCGCCTGCATGGCGGCAAGCGCGTCCTGCGTGGCGTCGACACCGCCGACGACGACCTTGCTCATATCCTTGCCGGCCGCCTTCAGCGCCTGGATGGCGCCGATCGCCATTTCGTCGTTGTTGGAGATCACGGCGTCGAATTCGATGCCGCTGGAGAGCCAGTTGGTCATCAGGTCGGCGCCCTGGGTGCGGTCCCAGTTGGCCGTCTGCTCTTCGACGATCTCGATGCCTTTGCACTCATCGGTCTTGAGGACGTCATGGACGTCCTGGGTCCGCATGCGCGCAGCCTGGTTGGAGAGTTCGCCCATGATGACGACGGCCTTACCCTTGCCGCCGAGAATACGGCAGATTTCCTTGGTTTCCAGCGTGCCGGATTCCAGCTCGTTGGAAGCGACGAAGGCCTGCTTGTCCGGCAGCGTGTCGACGTTGACCGGCTGACGATTGACGTAAACCAGCGGAATGCCGGCATCGGCCGCGAGCTTCGACATCGCCGTGGTCGCATCGGTATCGACAGGGTTGACGATGATTGCATCGACCTTGGAGGCGATGAAATTCTGGATCTGGCTCTGCTGCTTGGAAACGTCGTTCTGCGCGTCTTCGATCTGCAGCGTTACGCCGCTCAGTGTCTTTGCATAATCGGTCATGCCATTGCGCAGAACGGTCAGGAAATTGTCGTCGAATTTCGCCATCGAGACGCCGACCGTTTCTGCGTGAGCGGCCGTCGACAGGACGAGCGCCATCGCAGTGCCCAGGATAAACTTTTTCATTTTCACTTCCTCCACAAAGCGGTGCCCGGCTGCACCCTCCTCACGCCGGAGCTCCAGGCATTTGCTCTGAAGCCGCAATTCCCTGCGCCGCCTCTCCCGCGGCGCTCCGCAAAACGGAACAAACAAACCGTTAAATCTGTTCTGCGGAATATTCATTCCATTTTCTGCGAACGGCGTCAAGTATCTTTAGCGGCGACGAGATATGGATGAGAGCGCAATGCCATGCGGACTTCACGACCGACGCCCGCATTCTGTTGTGAAAGACCAGGCGAGCATCCATCTATGGGAGGGTCGAAGACGGGCTCACGGCCGCAGACGCCTTCGACCTCTCGCCGCGACCCAATCATTTGAAGATTTTGGAGACAGGACAGATGTCCATTTCGATGTATCGCCTCACCGTTCCGATGTTCCAGCGCGGCCTCGCCAGCCTGAAAACCTACCTCGACAAGGCCGAGGCCTATGCGAAGGAAAAGAATATCGATCCCACCATATTGGTCTACGCTCGCCTGGCGCCCGACATGCTGCCGCTCTCCGGCCAGTATCAGCGCGCCAGCGACAGCGCCAAATTTGCGCTCGCCCGCCTGACCGCGACCGATGCCCCGAAATTCGAAGACAACGAAACGACATTCGACGACCTGCGCGAACGCCTGGCAAAAACCGACGCCTATCTCGCCGGCTTCTCGGCGGAAGCCTTGGAAGGTACGCAAACCCGCCAGATCACCCTGCCGGGAAAGAGTGGTATCGTGCTGCCGGGTGACGAATATATCGCCACCTTCGCCCTGCCGAACTTCTATTTCCACGTCGCGACAGCCCACGCCATCCTGCGCAATCAAGGCGCGCCGATCGGCAAGCGCGATTATCTCGGCTAAGTGATATCAGGGCCGGTGCGTCACCGGCCCTCTTTCCGTCAGCTCTGTATAGGCGAGCGTCTGATCGAGATGGCGTGCTCGGAGCGACAGCAGCTTCTCGGCATAGTCGAGCCGTATCGCCGCATAGGCCGGATCCGCCGCGACATTGTCGAGCTCCATCGGATCGTCGGCAAGATTGAAGAGCAGCGGCGGCAAGGCGGCAAAATGCACATATTTGAACCGGGCGTCGCGGATCACCGCGAGATTGCATTCGTTGGGCCGCAGCTGGAAATGCCGCTCGGCCTCGCCATGCGCAATGTCGCGGAAATCGAATTCCCAGAATGCCGCATCCCGCCAGCCCTGTCCGCTCCCACCCCTGACAAACGGCATGAGCGACTTTCCATCGAGCCCGTTCTTCGTGTCGATGCCGAGCCTTTGGCAAAGTGTCGGAAAAATATCCGCAGCGCTGGTGAATTTGTCGACGACCCCACCCGCAGCACTGCTTGCGGGATCGCGGATGACAAGCGGAATATGATAGCTGCCGTCGAAGAAGCCGCCCTTGCCGAGCATCCAGTGATCGCCCGCCATCTCGGCGTGATCAGAGGTGAAGACAATAAGCGTATCGTCCCAGGCGCCCCCATCCTTCAAGGCCTGCCAGATACGGCCGAGCTGCGCATCGACCTCCGATATCATGCCGTAATAGATCGCCCGGATCGCAGCGAAATCCTCGTCGTTCCAGCCGCTGAGCGGCCCCGTTGCGCCGCGGATGAAGTCGCCCCTGTCGGAGCGCGGCATGGCATAGGCGAGATAGGGGTGACAGCCCTCTTCCACTTCGCGGTTTTCCGCGCGGGCAAAAGCCGGCCCCTCGCCCGGCTTGAACATCCGGTTGAACGGCTCCGGCACGGAGAATGGCGGATGCGGCCGCAGGAAAGAGATATGCGCGAACCACGGTCTGTCCTGTTCGCCCATCCAGCGGATGAACTCGCCGGCCAGGAACGCCGTCTGGGTCTCGTCGCGCGAATAGGCCGGTGACGCATCGGAAATTTCTCCGGCTCCAGCACCGGAGGGAATATGGACATCGCGGCTGACGGCATCGGCATGGCCGCGAGACCTGAGCCAGGAAAGCCATTGATTCTCATGCTCCGGCAAAAGCTGGCGGGCGGTAAAACCCGGCAGCACGCCTTCGTAGGTCGTCAGATGCGGATCGCCGGCATCCATCCTGCGCGGATCGGGCGCCGTATCCGTGTAGCCGAACAGCGTCGGGTCGTATCCCGCCCGTCGGGCGGCCAGCGCCAGATTGTCGAAACGGGCATCGAGCGGCGAACCGTTGCGGCAGACGCGGTGGTTCATCTGATAGAGACCGGTATAGAGCGTGGCCCGCGCCGGCGAGCAGGGCGCCGCTCCGGCATAGTGCCGCCGGAAGAGCGTGCCTTCGCGCGCCAGCGCATCGACAGCAGGCGTCTTTACGCAAGCATGGCCGACGGCCGACAGGCAATCACCGCGCCACTGGTCCGCCGTGATCAGCAGGATGTTCGGCCGGCGGGCTTTCTCAATGCTGGTTGGCTCAATGCTGGTTGGATTTTGCATGCCAGTCCCAGGCGGAGCGGATGATCTCGGACAGATCATACTGCGGCACCCAGCCGAGCACGTCGCGCGCCTTGTCGTTATTGGCGACCAGCGTATGCGAATCGCCTTCGCGGCGACCGATATATTCGACCGGGAAAGGCCGGTTCGACACGTCTTCGATCGCGCCGAGCAATTCCTTGACCGTCGTGCCGGTGCCGGTACCGAGATTGAGCGCAACGGAATCGCCGCCCTTCAGCAGATATTCGACGGCGCGCACATGCGCATCGGCAAGATCCAGCACATGGATATAGTCGCGCACACAGGTGCCGTCGCGGGTCTCGTAATCGCTGCCGAACACCTTGAAACCCTGTCGGCGGCCAAGCGCCGCGTCGATCGCCAGCGGTATCGCATGCGTTTCCGGCTGGTGCCATTCGCCGATCCGGCCCTCGAAATCGGCGCCGGCCGCATTGAAGTAGCGCAGCACGACCGAGCGCAGGCTCCTGTACTGGTCGTAATCGGCAAGCGCCTGTTCGACGATATATTTCGTCCGTCCATAGGGATTGATCGGCACCTGCCGGTGCGTCTCATCGAGCGGGACGCTCTGCGGCAGGCCGTAGGTCGCGCAGGTGGAGGAGAAGACGAAGGCATTGATGCCGGCCGCCTGCGCCGCCGAAAGCAGCGTCAACGTGCCGATCACATTGTTCTCGTAGAAGGCGACCGGATCCTTGACCGATTCGCCGACCTCGATCAGCGCCGCGAAATGCAGGATCGCCGCGGGCTTGTGTTTGGCCAGCACCTCATCCAGCCGGGCGCGGTCGCGAATATCGCCTTCCTCGGCCGGCCCCCATCTGACGAACTCGCGATGGCCGTTCGAAAAATTGTCGAAGACGACAGGCGTATAGCCCTTGTTCGCCAGGTCGAGGCACGTATGCGAGCCGATATAGCCGGCACCGCCGACGACAAGAACCGTTTCACCTGCCATGCACCACCCTTATTATTCATTGAGAAATGGGAGAAACCTAGACGAGATATACGTCAATAAAAAGAAGGAACTGCGATCGGCGTCAATGGACAATACGTCAAATGCCGAAGTCGCCCCATTCGTGTGGTTTGTTCCGGATCAGCAAGTAGCCTTGAATTATTCGCGTGATTTGCACAGTCGCCCGATCTAATGGGCTTCCCACCACCATGTGATGATCAACGGTCTAGGAGAGCGCGAATGAGAAAGGCATTGATCGTTTGGGGCGGCTGGCAAGGCCACGAGCCGGAGCAATGTGCCGATATCGTCGCCGATCTCCTGCGCGAAGACGATTTTGCGGTCGAGGTGACCGGCGATCTCGGCGTGTTCGGATCTCCGACGCTGGCGAAGGCCGATCTGCTGGTACCGATCATCACCGGCGAAAAGCTTGAGAAGGAGCATGCCGCTGGATTGGTCGAAGCGGTGCGCGGCGGGCTCGGGCTTGCCGGTCACCACGGCGCGCTCGCTACGTCCTTCAAGGAAAGCGCGCCTTTCCGTTACGTCTCCGGCGTCACCTGGGTCGCCCATCCCGGCAACATCATCGACTTCCGCGTCGCCGTTACCCGCCAGGACGATCCCGTCATGGAGGGCATTCCCGATTTCGACTATCGTTCGGAGCAATATTACCTCCATTACGATCCGACCGTCGAAATCCTTGCGACCACCACCTTCACCGGCGCCTACGATCCGGCAGCCCGAAATGTGGTGATGCCCGTCGTCTTCAAGCGCCATTTCGGCGCCGGACGCATCTTCTATTCCGCCCTCGGCCACGTCGCAGCCGAATTCGACCATCCCTATATGCCGCTCATCTTAAGGCGGGGCCTGAGCTGGGCCGCACGCCAGTAACGTCAGGACGAGCCGCCTGGAGGGCAGCCTCGCCTGATCGGCCGGGCGACCGCTTGCCGATCACCTGCCCGCGCCATAACTTGCCCGGATGCAGGATCGCTTCTCTTTCTTCCCCGCCACCGCCGACCGCCTGGCCGACATAGAAGCGGTCTTCGACGATTGCGCCGACGGCCGGAATTGTCGCTGCGCCTACTGGTATCTTCCGAATGCCGACTACAAGGCAGGATGGGGCGAAGGAAATCGCAACTGGTTCCGAAGCCTGCTCGCCGAACGGCGCCCGCCCGGCATTCTCGGCTATCACGAGAATGAGCCGGCCGGATGGTGCGGTGTCGCGCCACGCGCCGTATTCGATCGGCTGCGCCGCTCAAAACCCTTTGCGCCGGTCGATGACAGGCTGGTCTGGTCGATCAATTGCTTCATCGTCCGCAAGCCGTTCCGGCGGCAGGGTCTGTCGCGATTGTTATTGAAACACGCCGTTGAATTCGCAAACGCGAACGGCGCCGAATGTCTCGAAGCCTACCCTGTCGACCAGGCTGCCCGTGCTCCGAACGGAGCCGAGCTTTATCCGGGAACGCTCTCGATGTTTCTGGATGCCGGTTTCACCGAAGTGGCAAGACGCCTGCCTGCAAGACCGGTCGGTCGCCTGGAATGCCGCTGAATATTTCGGCAACCCAGGGATTGATAATATGGCTTAGCGGGCCGCCTTGATCTGCCGGTCGTTCTCCAAGGCGGGAGCCGCCTCGTCATAGATCCGCATCAGCCGCCCGGCTGCCTTGAGCTTCTCGATGAGGTCGTTTCCATCAGGCGAGGCCTTCGTCAGCTCCAGCTGCTCGAACTCCCTCAGCGCCTGCGCCCAGTGGCTTTCCCCACGCCCATCCGGCCTGCCTTCCGATTCCCATAGCGAATAAGCGCGCTGGCTGACCCAGGCGTCTTTATTATGACTCATAATCAACCCCAGCGAGAAATTTGGAAGCAATATTCGACAGGCAACAAGGTGCCAAAACCGGCTTTAGGAGTCGTTACGAGGCAGCGTTAGTTTTTAGCTAATCCGAGGTGCCGAGAGATTATTCCGTGCACCCATTCCCGGACCTTGGCCTCGTACCGTCTGCAGGGTAGGGTCACCCGCAGAAACGACAGCGATGACCGATGGCAGCCAAGACGACACTCAATGCGAAGAATCTCGAATCCCTTGGTGCGCAGCGCCTTGCCGAGCTGCTGATCGAGGTCAGCATGGGCAGTGCAGCCCACAAGCGACGGCTTCGAATGGAGCTTGCCGGCAATCACGGCAGCGACGAGGTGGCGCGTGAGGTACGAAAGCGGCTTTCCAGCATTGCCCGCGCCCGCACCGTCATCAACTGGCACAAAGTGAAAGCGCTGAAAAGCGATCTGGAAATCCAGCGCAAGACGATCGCAGAGACGGTTGCCGCCGATGATCCCCAGGAGGCGTTCGAACTGATATGGCAGTTCCTCGCACTGGCGAATCCGATCTTTGAGAGATCCAGCGACAGCAGCAGTTCTCTCATCCAAAGTTTTCATCAGGCTTGCGAGGATGCTGCCGCAATCGCCGCGTCCGCCAGGATCGACTCCAATGTTCTGGCCGAGAAGGTGTTCAAAGCCGTGCAAGACGATGGTTACGGTCAGTACGAGAGCCTGATTGCGGCGATGGTGCCAGCCCTCGGCAAGGATGGTCTCGATTGCCTGAAAACGCTCTTCGTCCAATGGTCCAAGGAGCCGAAAGACAAGCCGGCCAGGGATGAGCGCAAGGTCATCGGCTGGGGCAGCGCAAGCCCCCTTTACGAGGATGAGATCTTCGGCACGCACCGGGATCTGACGGTGCGCATAGCCTTGCAGGAAATTGCCGACGCCCAGGGCGATGTTGATGCCTACATCGCCCAGCACCCCGAGAAAACGCGCAGGATGCCGATGACTGCGGCCGATATCGCCAATCGCCTAGTCTCGGCCGGCCGGGCAAAGGAAGCACTTAAGGTGCTGAATGAGGTCGATGCGACAGGCCGGGCCGGCATGCCATTCGAATGGCAGCTCGCGCGCGTCGAGACGCTCGAGGCCCTGGGGCGGGGAGAGGAGGCTCAAACCTATCGATGGACGTGCTTCGAGCAGTCGCTGCACGACCAACATCTCCGCGGCTTCCTCAAGCAACTGCCGGACTTCGACGATCTGGAGGCAGAGGAGAAGGCATTCGCCCATGCCCAGGCTTTCCCGGACGTCCACCAGGCGCTTGTATTTTTCCTGCGTTGGCCGGCTGTTGCCGAGGCAGCAAGACTCGTGATGAGGCGGAAGGCGGAACTGGACGGCGATCGCTATGAGCTGATGCCGGCGGCGGCCGAAGCTCTGGCGGAGAAGCATCCGCTTGCGGCAACCATCGTCCTGCGCTCCATGATCGACTTCACGCTCGATAGCGGTCGGTCCAGCCGCTATAAGCACGCGGCAAGGCATCTTGCGGACTGCGCATTGCTTGCGCCTCATATCGATGACTTCGGCAACACAAGATCGCATGACGCCTATGTCGCGGAACTTAAGCGTCGGCACGGCAAGAAGCATGGCTTCTGGAGCCGGGTGACTTAAGTCGCTTCGATGCCTTAACCTTCAGAGAGGAATTCCATGACGACCACTTCCTGGCATGCCGATCCGCTCACTTGGGGCAATGGACCCCGCATCTTCGAAGTCTTTCTGGAGCCGACCTGCCCCTATTCCGTCAAAACGTTCAAAAAGCTCGATGACCTGCTCGGCCAGGCCGGCGAAGACAAGATCACCGTGAAGATCCGCCTGCAGTCGCAACCTTGGCATATGTTTTCGGGCGTCCTCGTCCGCTGCATCATCGCAGCCTCGACGTTGGAAGGCGGCAAGCAGACAGCAAAGAAGGTGATGGCCGCCATTGCAGCCCATCGCGAGGAGTTCGAGTTTGAACGCCATGCCGGCGGCCCGAATATGGATGTGACGCCGAACCAGATCATCGAGCGCCTGGAAGACTACAGCGGCATCAAGCTGAAAGAGGCCTTCGCAATTCCGGATCTCGACCGGCAGATCAAATGGCACTGCAAATATGCCCGGCAGAACGGCATCCACGTCTCGCCGACCTTCATGATCGACGGGCTGGTGCAGCCCGACATGAGCAGCGGCGATGAGGTTGGATCCTGGGTGAAGAAGGCGCTGGGGAGCTGACGCTGGCCATGTGTCAGAGACTATCAAGGTCAGCCGTCTCTCACCGATGCCCTTATTGTGTTCGTACGGGGATGGGAATCAGTAATGAATCTGGGCTAATTGCTTTTTAAGGCTTTGCTGGTGAACTGCCCTCATGACAAAGCCGCCCCGCAAGCCTTTCAAACCGCTGCTCGGTGAAGCCTACGAGCCACTTCGCAGCCGACAGCGCCGACGGCCGAATCCCGCTCAACCAAATCTTCCTCTCGACCAGATGCCGGCGCGTATCGCGCCGTGTCGGGCGTCAGTGGGAAGGACACGGTTCAGGTGAGCGACGACCCGAAATTGAATCGTGCCGAAGGTCAGCAATGTCGGCAGCAGACGAGCGACTGGGACATGGTTGCTCGCAAATACCCGAGCCTCGACACTGCGATCTTGCTGGGGATCCTGTTTATTGCCATCGTCTTCAGGTTCCATAAGATCACCTTGCCGCTGGTCGACGGCTTCAGCTGGCGCGAGATAAGCACCGCAATGATGGCCGACAATTTCCAGCAGCGCAGCTGGAACATCTTCTTTCCGGAGGTCAGCTGGACCGGGCCCGCGCCAAGCTATCAGGGCCGCGAGTTCCAGATCGTCAGCTATCTCACGGCCTTGCTCTACCAACTCTTCGGCTGGCAGGACTGGTTCGGCCGCACGGTTGCGGCATTCTTCGGTCTGGTGACGGTTTTTTCGCTGCACAGGCTGACAGCGCTATGCTGGGGCGAGATGCACGCCCACGCGGCGACGCTGGCCTACACGCTGATGCCGGCGGCGATCATGATCGACAGCTCGTTTCTTCCCGATCCCGCGATGCTGGCCTTGGTCACTCTTGGTGTCTGGCTGTTCGTCAAATACTGGGCCGGCGGCAGCCGCTGGCTCTTGCCGCTCGCCACGCTCAGCTTCTCGCTCGGCGTGCTGTCAAAGCTGCCAGGCATCGCGGCCGGCGCCGTCATCTTCTATCTGATGGTCTGCTGGATTCGGGAGAAGAAGCGAAAGCAGGCAAGCTGGGTTTTGCTGTCGGGGCTTTTGAGCCTGGCCATCATCGGCGCTTATTACATCTGGGCGATTTATCTCGGCCGCAGCTATCCGCCGTTTCATATCGCCGGCACCGGCGGTTATATCTGGGATGACGGCTTCTGGACTTATGTCAGGGACAGGTTCTACTTCAATTCCTTGTGGAACACCTCGGTCTTGTGGTTCTACGGCTATCCGTTCTTGGTGCTGCTGGCCGTCGGCTTGTGGATGCCGCGCAGCCCCGCCGAAGACCCGAAGCAACGCGTCCTTTCGGCCATTCCCTATGTGTGGCTGGCTGCGGCCATCATCCTCTATCTGGCGGCGGCGGGCGAGATCACCAGCAATGTGTGGAATCTCCACATCTTCCATGTGCCTATCGCGATGTTCTGCGGCCACGGCGCGCTTCTTCTGGCAACGCTTGGGTCGAGAACCGTTCTGACGCCGGCAGTGATGCTTCGCTCGATCTTCATCGTGGCCATCGCGCTTGCCTGGTCGACCTTGCCCCTCGTCAGGACGATGAAGGAGCCAATCGCCATGAACGGCAAGCTGCTCGGCGAGGAACTGGCGCGGTTGGCGCAACCGGGCGACCTCGTCGTCGCCATCGCGCCTGAGGTCGGCGATCCGGTCGCAGTCTACTACAGCAGGGCGCGCGGCTGGGTGTTTCCGCCTGGCGGAGGCGATGCCGAATGGTCGAAATTCGTTGCCGATGACGCCACGGCGATCGCGCAGCTCGAAGAACTGCGCGCGCAGGGCGCGGATCTGTTCGGCGTGGCCAAGAACGCCACCGACAAGGAGGGCCGGCTGTTCGTCGAGCATCATGATGGGGTTATCGACCATCTGGACAGGACCGCAACCAAGCTTGTGGATTCGAGTAATTTACTGGTCTATAGGATCACTCGTCCATGAGAACCGAGACGGTCTGGCATCCATGTCGCGCCGACCTTCATGATAGACGGGCTGGCGCGGCGACATGAGTAGCGGCGATGAGGTTGGAGCCTGGGTGAAGAAGGCGCTGGGCAACTGACGCCGACCGGGTGCCAGAGACTATCTCCCCGCCCATTTGTCTGCTGCCAGTTCTCGACCGCCATGAATATCCATGTGTCGCGATCTTCCCAATCTGCCTATTCCCTGGTTCAAGACTGGTTTCGCAAGCTAAACAGCCATATAGACATGTAGCTGCGTGCCACGCCGCCGGACCCAGGCTTGCCAGCGGTCTCTGAGTTTTCGGATCGTCCGCCATCTGGTCTCCAAAAACTTGGTGAAGATCTGCATAGGGCGCCTCCGGAAGCGTATTCGCAAAACCCCGCTCTGGTCACGACCTTGTGTCAGCAGGGTTCATTCGGTAGAATTGGGGCCGGCAATCTACGGCGGGTTCGAGTATGTAGGTCATTGGGAACTCGATCCCGGTGGGCACCGAAATTCCGCTCGTAACGCCTTCGGACAAGTTGACCATGACTGGCGTCGACGATCGGCTTCTCGAAAGCAAGATGATCCAGATCGAGCAGGCCCGATCCTGGAACCCGCGCGTGATCTCTAAGTTCGAAGCGCTAATCAGGGACGGCAACGACCTCTCCCTTTATCGTGTCAATCCGCTGGCGTTCGCACGTGACCGCGCGATAACTGAGACGGAATCCATTGACCTGTTCCTCCATGCCACCCGATGCGGCCTGTTCGAGATGACCTGGGATGTGCTTTGTCCCCAATCTGGAATGGTGCTCGACAGCTTCGGCGCCTTGCGCACGCTCAAGACTCATTATGTCTGCGGCTTGTGCGATGTATCGGGCGAAACTGACCTCGATGACTTCATCGAAGTTACGTTCTCCGTGTCGCCGCATCTTCGGCGGCTGCCGTTTCATGATCCCGACTCGCTCTCGGTCGAAGACTTCCACTGGAAGCTTCGCTTCGCCAACGACGGGAGGCTGCCCGGCCAGCAAGCTCGATTTCTCGACTACCTACGCGGACTGGTCCGCGGCCTCACCTATCTGCCGCCGAGCTCGAGCGTCACGCTACGGGCGGAACTGGGTCCTGGTGTTCTCTCCGGCGTGAATGTCCAAACGCAAGCCGCCTTCATGACGCCGATATCAGGTGAGCCGGCCACAGCGCCCACGCTGCTGCGGGTCAGGTATGATGGGCAACGCTTTTCCCCGGCCCTGGCCGTTTTACCGCCGGGTCCCTGTATTATCGAGGTGGAAAATACAGGACCCGTTCGTGGCTCGCTGCTTTTGATAAACTGGCCGCCCGAGGTGGCAGCCCTAACAATCAAGCCGCAGCTCGAATTTGAGCCGTATATCTCCGGCGGGATGTTGCTAGCAAGGCAGACCTTCAGGCGCCTGTTCCGGTCCGAGCGCGTCGACGAGTGGGAAGGGCTCGGCATTCGCCAAGTGACTTTTCTCTTCACAGACCTAAAAGGTTCAACGGCTCTGTATGAGCGCCTGGGCGACCTGAACGCCTACGCCTTGGTGAGGGAGCATTTTGCTCTCCTCGAATTGACGGCACAGCAACATTCCGGCGCCATCGTAAAGACGATCGGCGACGCGGTGATGGCCGTCTTCTCTCGTCCGATAGACGCAGTTTCGGCGGCATTGCAGATCTTAAAGGAAATCGAGCGTTTCAATCTCGAACATGGTGAGCCGGGCATCATCCTGAAAATCGGTGCACACTGCGGCCCATCGATAGCTGTCACACTAAACGATAATCTCGACTATTTTGGTCAGACCGTAAATGTTGCCGCCCGCGTGCAATCTCTGGCAGATGCCGGCGAGATTTGTATCTCGGAAGCGCTCTACACCGCGCCAGGTGTCATTCATCTCCTGACTGGCCACCATGTTGTGGAGTTTGGTTCCCCACTCCACGGCGTTGAGGGCAATGCTTCCGTGTATCGCATCATCAACAGACCATAACCACCTGCGTCGGCCTTTTGGGGACGGGTTGCTTCAGCCGCGCCGCAGATGTAGCCGTGCAATGTAACGCACGCGAAACCGGGCGTTTTCGCACGTGCTCCATTGCATGATAATTATGTTTTATGGCGGAGAGGGTGGGATTTGAACCCACGATACCCTTGCAGGTATGCCGCATTTCGAGTGCGGTGCATTCGACCACTCTGCCACCTCTCCGCGGTCTGGTCGGCGCTTGTTCGGCGCGGGCGTTCTCATAACGGGCAAATGACAGGCTGGCAAGCCGAAAAGTCGAACCATTCCATCCTTTTGCCTTGACACTTTTTTGCCACTCGGCTATCTCGGCTGCGCAATAGGTTTGGAGAAATCCGCGCCTAGCTTGTCCTGCGCTTGCGCGGGGCTTCACCGGCAGGACGAGTTCGAGGATTACACCTCTGAAATCCCTGCTTAACTTCGACTGATAAAAAGACGGCCACCTGCTCAATTAGCGGGGAGCGCTGGAACGAACATGAAAGGATAAAAAATGTTCGCAGTCATCAAGACCGGCGGTAAACAGTACCGTGTGGCAGCCAACGACGTGCTGACCATCGAAAAGCTGGAAGCCACCGCTGGCGATTCCATTGAATTCACCGAAGTGCTCGTGATCGGCGAAGGCGCCGACGCTGCGATCGGTGCGCCCTTCGTAACCGGCGCCTCTGTCAAGGCAGAAGTCGTCGAACAGAACCGCGGCAAGAAGGTCATCGCCTTCAAGAAGCGCCGCCGTCAGAATTCGAAGCGTTCGCGCGGCCATCGTCAGCATCACACGGTCGTCCGTATCACGGACATCGTGGCTGCCAAGTAAGATCAACGGGACAAGGTTTTAAAGGAGAACTCCAATGGCACACAAAAAAGCTGGCGGTTCATCGCGCAACGGTCGCGATTCTCAGTCCAAGCGCCTTGGCGTGAAGAAGTTCGGCGGCGAAGCCGTCATCGCAGGCAACATCATCGTGCGTCAGCGCGGTACTGAGTGGCATCCGGGTTCCAACGTCGGCCTCGGCAAGGATCACACGATTTTTGCGCTTACCGCCGGCAATGTGAACTACCGAACCAAGGCCAACGGTCGCGTCTACGTGTCTGTCATGCCGAAAGCGGAAGCAGCGGAATAAGCCGGTAGCGCTCAAAAACAGCCGGCGTCTCATCGACCCGGCTGGCCGTATCAGGTTCAGTCTAGAAAACAGGGGAGATGGGGCGCCATCTCCCCTTTTTCTTTACCCCTCAAGGAGGACTGAACCATGCAAGGCGAATTGTTAAGGGAAGACCAATCACGGTCTCCCCGGGAAGACCAGCGGTCTTCCACGGAGCGGCTGAGGCCGGAACGGTTAAGGACCGATTGCCCTGTCTTGTTATCGGAAAGGCTCGTCATGCGCGCGCCCCACGAAGAAGACATCGACGCCCTTGCCCATCTCGCCAATAACGCCAAAGTCGCCACCATGGTATCGCGTATGCCGCACCCCTATACCGCCGATGATGCTGCCGACTTCGTGCGTCGCACGAAAAATGGCGAGATTGGCAAGTGCGTCTATGCGATCACCAAGGCCGAAAACGGCGCCTTTATCGGTTGCTGCGGCGTGGAGCCGCAGACAGACGGCAAGACCGTCGAGATCGGCTACTGGCTGGGCGAGCCCTATTGGAACAAGGGTTATACGACCGAGGCCTGCCATGCCCTGGTCGATATGGTGTTCAGGACCCGTCAGGACGTCGATCAGATCGACGCCCGTTGCCGGGTGATGAACGTCGCCTCGCGCCGCGTCATCCAGAAGTGCGGCTTCCAGTTCCAGGGTTCGGGGCTCGCCGCCTCGCTGGCGCTCGGCAGCAACGTGCCGGTCGAATGGTACAGGCTCGACCGCAAGACCTGGATGTCCCTCCGAAGCTGGGGGAACATCGCATGAGCACGACGGCACTGCAAAGGCCGGAGGCCAAGCCGATGATGCCCGGCCCCGCGCCTGTCATCTCGACCGCCCGGCTGACGCTCCGCCCCCACAGGCTGAGCGATGCGCCTGCGATCGCGGAATCGCTTTCCGATTTCGCGGTCACGCGCATGCTGTCCCGCGTACCGGCACCGTTCGACCGGCAGGATGCGCTGGACTGGCTGATCCCGGTCACCTCGGGCATCCTGCCCGACTGGCCGCTGGCGATTACCGGCAAGGACGATGTCCATATCGGCAACGTCTCGATCGAGCTACGCCACGGCCGCTGGCACCTCGGCTACTGGCTGAACCGCTATTACTGGCGGCGCGGCTATATGAGCGAGGCGGTGGCAGCGATCATCGAGCGCTTCTCGCGCCGCATGCCGGAGACGCCGATCCATTCCGGCGTCTTCGCCGACAACCCGGCTTCGCTGCGACTGCAGGAGAAGCTCGGTTTCCGCATGACGGGTTGCGGCGAAATCTATTGTTTCGCCCGCAACACCATGGTCTCGCACATCGAAACCGTGCTGCAGCCGGGCATGCTGCAGCCGCGGAAGGTCGCCTGATAGAGCATGGACTAGAAAAGAGAGGTCGCCGCACCGGCGGCGTCTCTCCCTTAACCGCCGATCTCGACCCATACACGGAAATGATCGGAGCCCTCGGACTGCGTATCGATCCGGGCGGACTTCAACCGGCCCTCGAGGCCGCAACTGACGAAGCAATAATCGAGATGCATGCGTTTGCCGTTATCCCCGGGATCCATCCAGCTGTAGCTCTCCGGAGAGTAAGCCTTCAGTGCCGCAAAGGCGTCGACCGGTGTGCCGATCCTCGCCACACGGCCGTAATATCCGCCGGCCGCGCCGGCAAGCGCGCAATATTCCGGCGATTCCGGCTCCATGTTGAAATCGCCCATGATGACGTAATCCTCCGGCAGCGGCGGCTCCGGCAGATCGAATTCGCCGGCCCCGGTCAGCGACCCGCCCTCCTGGACGAAGGCGTTGATATGCGCGTTCAGGAATTGCAGCTGGCGGATGCGCTCCTCGGCGGAGACATGGTCGAGATGGACGGAATAGACGCGGATCGCACCGCCGGGTGCGGCGATCACAGCCTCGGTTGCGCCGCGCTGCAGGTTGATCTTGCCGATCGTGCGGCTGCGCGGCAGAAGCAGCGTCGGGGTTCGAGACAACAGGCCAGCGCGACAGCACCATGTTGCCGAACTGGAATCGCGTGCCGCGCGCTGGCTGCAGTCCGCCTTCGACCGCTTCGACATGCATGTCGCAGGCCGGCCCATACACCCAGAAATGGTCGGGAAAGAAAGCTGCAATATCGGCCGCCATGTCGGCAAAACCGTTGCGGGAGAAGCCGCGGGTCACCTCCTGCAATGCGATGACATCGGCTCCCTCGAGGCTCCGGGCAATGCGCGCCAGATCGTATCTGCCGTCGAGACCGAAGCCGTACTGTATGTTATAGCTCGCAAAATTCATGATAATCTTTGACCTCCGTCGGAACCGCCTATATCGAATGGGCCAAGACGGGCCGTCCAACTGCCACTGAATATTGGAAGTAAAATGAAATTTCTCGACGAAGCAAAGGTCTATATCAAGTCCGGGGACGGCGGCGGCGGCAGCGTTTCCTTCCGACGTGAGAAATTCATCGAGTTCGGTGGCCCGGATGGCGGTGATGGCGGGCGCGGCGGAGACGTCTGGGTCGAGGCCGTCAACGGCCTGAACACGCTGATCGATTTTCGCTATCAGCAGCATTTCAAGGCGACGATCGGCACCCATGGCATGGGCAGGAACCGCACCGGGGCCAATGGCAGCGACGTGACGCTGAAGGTTCCCGTGGGTACCCAGATCTTCGAGGAAGATCAGGAAACGCTGATCTGCGACCTGACCGTCGAAGGCCAGCGTTACTGTCTCGCCCATGGCGGCAATGGCGGCTTCGGCAACGCCCACTTCAAAACCTCGACCAATCAGGCGCCGGATTGGGCCAATCCCGGTCTGCCCGGCGAGGAAAAGACCATCTGGCTGCACCTGAAGCTGATTGCCGATGCCGGCCTCGTCGGCCTGCCCAATGCCGGCAAGTCGACCTTCCTGGCATCAGTCACCCGTGCCCGGCCGAAGATCGCCAACTATCCCTTCACCACGCTGCATCCCAATCTCGGCGTTGCCACCATCGACGAACGCGAATTCATCCTGGCCGACATCCCGGGCCTGATCGAAGGCGCCCATGAAGGTGTCGGCATCGGCGACCGTTTCCTCGGCCATGTCGAGCGCACCCGCGTGCTGCTCCACCTCATCTCCGCCCAGGAAGAAAAGGTCGGCAAGGCCTATAAGACGGTCAAGCACGAACTCGAAGCCTACGGAAACGAGCTGACCGACAAGGCGGAGATCGTAGCGCTGTCGCAGATCGACGTGCTCGACGATGCCGAACTGAAGAAGAAGACCAAGGAATTGGCCAAGGCCTGCGGCAAGACGCCATTCCAGATTTCGGCCGTCACCGGCAAGGGCATGACCGAGGTGCTGCGCGCGTTGCGCGACATCATCGTCGAAGCCAATACCGAGGAGAAGCCGGCCAAGGTGCCGAAGCTGCGCCATCGCGACATGGTCGTCACCGATGAGGGCGGGGACAAGGACGAGGACGATGACCAGCCGTAAGCCGCTTGGCCGCTACCGCCGCATCGTCATCAAGATCGGATCTGCGCTTCTGGTCGACCGCAAGGCCGGGCTGAAGAAGGCCTGGCTCGACGCCATGTGCGCCGATATCTCCGGCCTGAAGGCCAAGGGCATCGATGTGCTCGTCGTCTCTTCGGGCGCGATCGCACTCGGCCGCTCGGTGCTCGACCTGCCGTCAGGCGCGCTGAAGCTGGAAGAAAGCCAGGCGGCCGCCGCCGTCGGCCAGATTGCGCTGGCGCGTGCCTGGTCGGAAAGCCTGTCGCGCGACGAGATCGTCGCCGGCCAGATCCTGCTGACACTCGGCGATACCGAGGAGCGCCGCCGTTATCTCAATGCGCGCGCCACCATCAATCAGCTTTTGAAGATCGGCGCCGTGCCGATCATCAACGAAAACGACACGGTCGCCACCAGCGAGATCCGCTATGGCGACAACGACCGGCTGGCCGCCCGCGTCGCGACGATGACCGGCGCCGATCTGCTCATTCTTCTCTCCGATATCGACGGTCTCTACACCGCGCCGCCGCATCTCGATCCGAACGCAACGTTCCTCGAGACGGTCGCCGAAATCAACCCCGAGATCGAGGCGATGGCCGGGGGTGCCGCCTCCGAGTTTTCGCGTGGCGGCATGCGCACCAAGATCGATGCCGGCAAGATTGCGACGGCATCAGGCTGCGCCATGATCATCGCCTCCGGCAAGACCGACAACCCTCTGTCGGCAATCGAAAACGGCGCGCGTTCCTCCTGGTTTGCGCCATCGGGCACACCCGTTACCGCCCGCAAGACCTGGATTGCCGGGCAGCTGCAGCCGGCCGGCGAACTGCATGTCGATGACGGCGCCGTTGTCGCCCTGGGCGCCGGCAAGAGCCTGCTTCCTGCCGGCGTACGCAGCGTTTCAGGCCTCTTCAGCCGCGGCGACACGGTGGCGATCATCGGCCCGGCCGGCCGCGAGATCGCCCGCGGCCTAGTAAGCTACGATGCCGACGATGCCCGCCGGATCGCCGGCCGCAAGTCGGCGGAGATCGAGGCCATTCTCGGTTATGCCGGGCGCGCCGCCATGGTTCATCGCGACGACATGGTGATGACCGCGCAGACTGGTTCGAAATCGGAAAGGCAGAAGAAGGACGCAAGCTATGCTTGATACCGTTGCGCCAGGCCCTGACATTGACGTGCTGATGAACGACATCGGCCGCAAGGCAAAGGCTGCCGCACGACCGCTGGGCTTTGCATCCACCGAGGCGAAGAACAGCGCGTTGAACGCCGTGGCCGATGCGATCCTGGGCAACAAGGCGCATATTCTTGCCGAGAACGCCAAGGACCTGAAGGATATCGAAGGCACCGAGACGCTCGCTTCCTTCGTCGACCGGCTGACGCTGAACGACAAGCGCGTCGCCGAGATGGCCGAGGGAATCCGCGCCATCGCCGCCCTTGCCGATCCGGTCGGCGAAGTCATTTCTGCCTGGGACCGGCCGAACGGCCTGAAGATCGAGCGCGTCCGCACGCCGCTCGGCGTCATCGGCGTGATCTTCGAAAGCCGGCCGAACGTTACCGCGGATGCCGGCGCGCTCTGCCTCAAGGCGGGCAATGCTGTCATCCTGCGCTGTGGCTCGGATTCGCGCCGTTCATCGCAGGCTATCCATGCCTGCCTGGTCGAGGGCCTGAAGGCGGCGGGACTTCCAGAGCATGCTATCCAGCTCGTGCCGGTCACCGACCGTGCCGCCGTCGGCGCCATGCTGCGCGGCTTGGACGGGGCGATCGATGTCATCGTGCCGCGCGGCGGCAAGAGCCTGGTTGCCCGCGTGCAGAGCGAGGCTCGTGTGCCGGTTTTTGCCCATCTCGAAGGCCTTTGCCACATCTATGTCGATGCCTCGGCCGATATCGAAATGGCCAAGAAGATCATCGTCAACTCCAAGATGCGCCGCACCGGCATCTGCGGCGCAGCCGAAACCCTGCTCGTCGATGGCGCCGCGATCGGCACGCATCTGACGCCGCTGCTCGAGGTCCTGACGGAAGCCGGCTGCGAGATCCGCGCTTCGCCAACGGTGCTGAAGGTCGCACCCGGCTTGAAGCCCGCGACCGAGGAGGACTGGTCGACCGAATATCTCGACGCGATCATCTCGGTTGCCGTCGTCGACGGCATATCGGGCGCCATTGCCCATATCCAGACATATTCCTCCAACCACACCGAGGCTGTTATCGCCGAGGACCCCGCCGTCGTCGCGCGTTTCTTTACCGAAGTCGATTCGGCAATCCTGCTGCACAATGCCTCGACGCAGTTTGCCGATGGCGGCGAGTTCGGCATGGGTGCGGAAATCGGCATTGCCACCGGCAAGATGCATGCCCGTGGCCCCGTCGGCGTCGAACAGCTCACCTCTTTCAAATATCGGGTGCATGGTGCCGGACAGACGCGGCCCTGACGTGACGACCGAGAATGTGGACCGGCACTATCTCCGCATGCCGCACAGCGAGCGCGGCATGGTCGTCGGCCTGTTCGGCGGTTCGTTCAATCCGCCGCATCAAGGCCACGCGCTCGTCGCCGAAATCGCCATCAAGCGGCTCGGCCTCGACCAGCTCTGGTGGATGGTCACCCCGGGCAATCCGCTGAAGAGCCGCAACCAGCTCGCTCCGCTTGCCGAGCGCATCACTGAGAGCGAGCGTGTTGCCGCCGACCCGCGCGTCAAGGTCACCGCCTTCGAACAGACGCTCGGCACCAGCTACACCGCCAACACGCTTGCCCGCGTCAAGGCGCGCAATCCGCATGTGCATTTCATCTGGATCATGGGCGCAGACAGCCTGCAGTCCTTTCACAAATGGCAGAAATGGCAGGAGATTGCCCGCACCTTCCCGATCGCGGTGATCGATCGGCCGGGCGCGACGCTGTCCTTCCTCTCCTCGAAAATGGCAAGGACCTTCGATTTCGCCCGTGTCGACGAGGATGATGCCCGTGTTCTCTGGAAGAAACGTGCGCCAGCCTGGACCTTCATCCACGGACCGCGCTCCGGCCTAAGCTCGACTGCAATCCGCAACGGCTCGTCGCACAGCGACGCCGAATAGCCTAATTTTCAGAAAATCCCGAAAACGAGAAAGCCCGACGGGGGAGGAGATCCGTCGGGCTTATAAACTCGATCGACAACTGGGAGGAGGAGTGCTGTCGATCCTATCGAACGGCTATGGGAGGAGGAGAAGCCGTTTCGATGAGTGTGTTATACCATATTTCGCAGGAAGATGAATATCGATTGTTGCATTGCAGCAATGCATTGCGTGCAATCCTGCGCAGTCTTGTGGCTTTGGTATTGCCGTTTTTCTTAGCAGAAATCAACGGAGCATGCTCTGCCGCCGGGAGTCCTTGCGGTCTGCCAACCTGTCGCTCGGGTATTTCCACCCTGTGGATCTCACGCTGCGGTTCAAGCCATGCACTCAACAATGCGTCACTATTGGGTCGTTGCGGAGACAGCGATCCAATATGGTTATATTTTCCTGGATATATCCCTAGCCAAGGCGCCTCACCCGTTATATTCGTCGCAATATCTCGAATTCCGGGGAATTGAATGATGCAAAAGCGCCGCCAATGGATGAAACTGGCAACCGCCGCGATCGCAGCCCTCTGGCTTGGCGCAGCAGCGCTTCCGGCGCCTGCCGCCGCAGGCGAAAAACTTACCGTCTTTGCGGCGGCGAGCCTCAAGGATGCGCTCGACGCCGCCAATGCCGCCTGGGCGAAGGAAAGCGGCAAGGAAGCCGTCGTCTCCTATGCGGCAAGCGGCGCGCTGGCCAAGCAGATCGAAAATGCCGCACCCGCCGATATCTTCATCTCGGCCGACCTCGACTGGATGGATTATCTCGCCACGAAGAACCTGATCAAGGCCGAGACCCGTTCCGACCTCCTCGGCAACCGCATCGTGCTCGTTGCCGAAAAGGACAAGGCAAAAGCGGTCGAGATCAAGCACGGCTTCGATCTCGCCGGGCTCCTCGGTGACGGCAGGCTTGCCATGGGTGAGCCGAAATCGGTTCCGGCCGGCAAATACGGCATGGCCGCGCTCGAAAAGCTCGGCGTCTGGAAATCGGTCGAAACCAAGGTCGCCGGCGCCGAAAGCGTGCGCGCCGCCCTGGCCCTCGTTTCGCGCGGCGAAGCGCCCTTTGGCATCGTCTATCAGACGGATGCCGCAGCCGATAAGGGTGTCACCATCGTCGGCACTTTCCCCGCCGATTCGCATCCGTCGATCGTCTATCCGATCGCGATCCTCGCCGAGAGCAAGAACCCGGATGCGTCAGCCTATCTCGACTTCCTGAAATCCGACAAGGCTGCTGCCTTCTTCACGGCGCAGGGTTTCACCATCCTGAAATAGTCGGGAGTCTGAAATGATTGCGGATTTGCACGTCAGTGTGCCTGACTTGAGGCTCACATCACGATACTTCAGTCTGCTGACGAAGACCGCCAACTGCTCTATCGTCATGCTCGGGCTTGTCCCGAGCATCTGCATCCGGTCGATTTTGGATAGGCAACAGATCCTCGGCACAAGGCCGAGGATGACGCCGAGTAAAGAGCAAGATTTGTTAACAAACGGCTTGCATGTGCGAGCCTTCATTTTTGAGAGGAATAGAAGCGCTTGCTGGACGCTCTTGGTTTGAGCAATGAGGAATGGACGGCGATCCTGCTCAGCCTGCGCGTCTCGATCGTCGCCATGCTGGCAAGCCTGCCCTTCGGCATCCTCGTCGCCTTGTTGCTTGCCCGCGGCCGCTTCTGGGGCAAGTCGGTGCTGAACGGCGTCGTTCACCTGCCGCTGATCCTGCCCCCGGTCGTCACTGGTTTTCTTCTCCTCATCCTGTTTGGCCGCCGCGGTCCGATCGGCAGCCTGCTCGACCAGTATTTCGGCATCGTCTTGTCGTTCCGCTGGACGGGTGCTGCACTGGCCTGCGCCATCATGGCCTTTCCGCTGATGGTGCGCAGCATCCGCCTGTCGATCGAGGCGGTCGACCGCAAGCTGGAAGAGGCGGCCGGAACGCTCGGCGCCGGCCCTGTCTGGGTCTTCCTGACGATCACCCTGCCGTTGACGCTGCCCGGCATCATCGCCGGCATGATCCTCTCTTTTGCCAAGGCGATGGGCGAATTCGGCGCGACGATCACCTTCGTCTCCAACATTCCCGGCGAAACCCAGACGCTGTCGGCGGCGATCTACACCTTCACCCAGGTGCCGGGCGGCGATGCCGGCGCGCTCCGCCTGACGCTTGTCGCCGTCGTCATTTCCATGGCCGCCCTGCTCGCCTCCGAATTCCTCGCCCGTCTCGCCGGCCGGAGAATCGATCCGGAATGACGCTGATCGTCGAGGCAAAACAGAGGCTCGGCGCCTTTTCGCTCGATGCCGCCTTCACCTCCGAGCGCGGCGTCACCGCGCTGTTCGGCCGTTCCGGCTCCGGCAAGACCTCGATGATCCGCATCATCGCCGGCCTCGCACGCCCGGACCAAGGCCGCGTCGTTCTCGACGGCGAGGTCTTGACCGAAACCGAAACCGACATCTTCGTCCCGAAGCATCGCCGCCGCTTCGGATATGTCTTCCAGGAGGCGCGGCTTTTCCCGCATCTCAGCGTTCGCGCCAATCTGTTCTACGGCCGCTGGTTCGCGGCGAGAACGGCGCGCGGCGAGAGCTTCGACCACATCGTCGACCTGCTCGGCATCGAGACGCTGCTGGAGCGCAGCCCCGCGAAGCTTTCCGGCGGCGAGAAGCAGCGCGTCGCCATCGGCCGCGCGCTTCTCTCATCCCCTCGCCTGCTGTTGATGGACGAGCCGCTCGCTGCCCTCGATGATGCGCGCAAGGCTGAGATCCTGCCTTATCTCGAGCGATTGCGCGACGAAACCGACATACCGATCGTCTATGTCAGCCACTCGATCGCCGAGGTGGCGCGGCTGGCAAACCAGGTCGTCGTCATGCGCGACGGCAAGGTGGAAGCGACCGGCCCCGCCATCGACATATTGAGCCGCCCCTCCACCGCCTCCGACCGGCGCGAGGCCGGCGCACTGCTGGAAGGCACGGTGGAAAGCTTCGATGCGCGGCACCGTCTATCGACGATCGCGCTGAAATCCTGTCGGCTCCATATTCCGGGAGCCGCGCTTGCGCCCGGCAAATCGGTCCGCATCCGCATCCCCTCCCGCGATGTCATGCTGGCGACCGCAAAGCCCGAGGGGCTCAGCGCGCTGAATATCCTGGAAGCAAGGATAGACGGGATGTCGTCGGCCGAGGACGAAACAGTAGAAATCCGGCTCGATTGCGGCGGCGATATCATTCTTTCCCGGATCACGACACTGTCCTGCGAGCGTCTGGATCTTCGACCGGGAAGAGCGGTCTTCGCCGTCATCAAGACAGTTGCCCTGGAGGCCTGATCATCAGCGCTCGCCCTGCTGCAGGTTGCGTTTGGCCTCGAGCCAGGCAAGATCTTCGGCAAGGCTCGTGCGCATCGTCCTTTCCATCCGGCGGAAACGCCCGAGCAATTCCTCGCCGAACGGCGTCAGCGCCGCACCGCCGCCCTTCTGCCCGCCGCGCTGCGATTCCACCACCTGTTCGTTAAACATCCGGTTCATCTCGCTGACCAGCAGCCATGCCCGTCGATAGGACATGTCCATCGCCCGCCCGGCAGCCGAGATCGATCCGGTCTGGCGGATATGCTCCAGCAGTTCCATCTTGCCATGGCCGAGACGATCCTCGTCCGGGAAGCTGATTCGCAGGACGGGCACGAGTGTTTTTGCGGCTGAGTCGGTCATTGAATCTGGAGATCGTGAAATTTGCCGCACTTT
Organism: Rhizobium aouanii; assembly: GCF_037002925.1. NCBI lineage: Bacteria > Pseudomonadati > Pseudomonadota > Alphaproteobacteria > Hyphomicrobiales > Rhizobiaceae > Rhizobium > Rhizobium aouanii. Next base: position 127,588 of record NZ_JBAMYD010000018.1, on the reverse strand, counting down.
ACGCTGCGGCATGGAAACTGTACACCGCCCGCACGAGGCCGCCCCGAGCGGTCAAATACTTCAATTCGAACGGCAGATCGGATTTTCGGCCGTTCTGTACCTTAGCATGTCTTGAAACATTAATGGTTTGATGCCTATCTTAACCATGATCCGGTCGCGATCGGATCTGTGTTGTGCATAGTTTGTCATTCCAGGAAAGGGAAAGCACTGACAACAGTACACGCCAAGGGAAAAACGCTCGCCGTTATCCCGAAGAGTGCGGAACGTGGCGCCGATGCCGCCGCCCGTGCCCTAGAAACCGTCCTCGCCAGCCTCGAGGACTCCAAAGCTGAAGATATCGTCACCATCGACATTGCCGGAAAATCGGCGCTGGGAGACTACATGATCGTCGTCTCCGGCCGCTCGAACAGGCATGTCATGGCGATCTCGGATCATCTGCTCACCGACCTGAAGGACGACGGCCTCGGTACGGCCCGCGTCGAAGGTCAGGAAGGCGGCGATTGGGTCCTGATCGACACCGGTGACATTATCGTGCATGTGTTCCGTCCCGAAATCCGCGAGTTCTACAACATCGAAAAGATGTGGGCGGCTCCGGATATGGATGAAGAAACACGGCACTGACAGGCAAGCCGGCATTCTGTCCGGCGCCTGAGACGTGGCAGTGGCTGGCCGGCAAACATCATAAGCCGGCCGGTGGCGCGGTGTGCGCCCGATGTGCCGCATGAGCGGGAGCGGATGAATGCGAATAGGTCTTTTTGCGGTGGGACGGCTGAAGTCCGGCCCGGAAAAGGATCTTGCCGCCCGTTATTTCGACCGTTTCGCCAAGGCCGGCCCTGCCGTCGGCCTCGAATTGGCCCGCGTTGCCGAAGTTGCCGAAAGCCGGGCCTCCAATGCGGAGACCCGCAAGCGTGAAGAGGCGGCGATGCTTCTGAAATCGCTTGGCGATGGCAGCATCCTTATCCTTCTCGATGAACGCGGCAAGGCGCTCGACAGCGAAGCCTTCGCAAACCTGCTCGGCTCCTATCGAGACCAGGGCAAACGCGAGCTGACCATCGCGATCGGCGGCGCCGATGGCCTCGATCCCTCGCTGTACGACCGTGCTGACGCCACCCTGTGCCTGGGCAAGATGACCTGGCCGCATCAGCTCGTGCGTACGCTGATCGCCGAACAGCTCTATCGTGCCGTCACCATCCTCTCCGGCCACCCCTATCACCGCGTCTGAGGGCCGCGTCGGCCTGATGCTTCGGCAATCGCAATGTCACGCAGCCGTGTTTTGCTAGGCAGCCCGTTCTCCTGCAAACGTATGGCAAAGCGTACCAAATCAGCTTAGTCTCCGCGCGATTTGAGAAAGTGCCCCAACACGCATGACGAGAGCATCCACCAGGCGACACCGCATGATCCTGCCGGCTATCGCGGCCGGCGTCGGTGTGGCGGTGATTGTCATGTCGGCAAACCCGTTCATCGTCCGGGCGCAGGATGCCGCGCCCGAGGCGGCACAATCTGCGCCGCAGCCGGCAGCCGAGCCCGCGCCGCCGCCCGATCCGGCTGCCGAACTTGCCGCCAAGCGTGATCAGACCCGCACAGAACTCGAAACCCTGTCGAAAACGATCAGCCTCTCCACCGACAAGGTGAGCGCGCTTCAGCAGAGCATCGCCGATCTCGAAAAGAGCACGGAAAGCATCCGCCAGGCGCTGATCGATTCCGCTGCCCGCCGCAAGGCCCTCGAAAAGCAGATCCTCGAAAGCGAGAGGAAACTTGCCGATCTCGGCGTCAGGGAGGATGGCATCCGCCGTTCCCTGCATGAGCGCCGCGGCCTGCTGGCCGAGGTGCTGGCAGCGCTCCAGCGCATGGGCCGCAACCCGCCGCCCGCTTTGCTGGTCACCCCCGATGACGCACTCGGCTCCGTGCGCAGCGCCATCCTGCTCGGCGCCGTCGTGCCCGGCATCCGCAAGGAGACCGACAAGCTTGCCGCGGACCTCGCAAGCCTCGCCGCCTTGCAGACCGCAAGTGCTGCCGAGAAGATCTCGCTAACCGGGACGATGACCAACGGCATCGAGGAAGAGCGACGCATGGATCTTCTGCTTGCCGAAAACGACAAGCTCAGCCGCAGCAACGCCGCCGAACTCGAGGCCGAAAGGAAACGTTCCGAGGAGCTGGCGGGCAAGGCGACGAGCCTTGAAGGCCTCGTCGCCTCGATGGAATCCGAGATCGCTTCGGTGCGCGACGCCGCCGCTGCCGCCCGCCAGGCGGAGGAGAACCGCAAGCTGCTGACGGACGAGCAGCGCGCCCAGGCCAAGGCGCTTGCCGACAGCGGTGTGCCCGATAAAAACCGCATTGCGCCCGCATATCCCTTCGGAGAATTGAAGGCGAAATTGGAGGTGCCCGTTACGGGCGATATCCTGCGCCAGTTCGGCGATGCCGACGGCACCGGGCACGAGGCCATGGGAATGACGGTCGCCACCAATCCGGAGACGGTGGTGACGGCGCCTGCGGATGGTCTGGTGGTTTTCGCCGGCGCATTCCGCAGTTACGGCCAGATGATCATCCTCGACACGGGCGATGGATACCACTTGGTTCTCTCGGGAATGGATATGATCAATACCCGTCAGGGAAAATTCGTTTTCTCCGGCGAACCCCTTGCCGTGATGGGCGCGAAAAGAGTGGCAAGCGCAACTGCATTGGCGCTGGAAACGAACCGGCCAACGCTTTACATTGAATTTCGAAAGGACGGTAAACCGGTCGATTCCCGGCCGTGGTGGACCGCCAAAGACACTGGAAAGGCACGCAATGATTCGTAGGGCATCTCTTGTTCTGGTCGGCGCATTGATGGGTGCGACCGCAATGAGCGTCATTTACTCGGCGAGTGTGCCGGCAGAAGCGGCCGGATCCTCGACCTACAAGGAACTTTCGGTTTTCGGAGATGTCTTCGAGCGTGTGCGTGCGCAATATGTGACGCCGCCTGCGGAAGACAAGCTGATCGAGAACGCCATCAACGGCATGCTCTCCTCGCTCGATCCGCATTCGAGCTACATGAATGCGAAGGACGCCGAAGATATGCGCACCCAGACCAAGGGTGAGTTCGGCGGCCTCGGCATCGAAGTCACGATGGAAGACGAACTCGTCAAGGTCATCACGCCGATCGACGATACGCCCGCCGCCAAGGCCGGCGTTCTCGCCGGCGACTACATCTCCGAGATCGACGGCCAGTCCGTGCGCGGCCTGAAGCTGGAAGACGCAGTCGAGAAGATGCGCGGCGCCGTCAACACGCCGATCAAGCTGACGCTGATCCGCAAGGGTGCCGACAAGCCGATCGAGCTGACGATCGTCCGTGACGTCGTCGCCGTCCAGGCAGTCAAGTCGCGTGTCGAGGACGATGTCGGTTATCTCCGCATCATCTCCTTCACCGAGAAGACCTATCCTGACATGGAAAAGGCGATCAAGAAGATCAAGGACACCGTTCCGGCTGACAAGCTGAAGGGTTATGTTCTCGATCTGCGCCTCAATCCGGGCGGTCTGCTCGACCAGGCGATCAACGTCTCCGATGCCCTGCTGCAGCGTGGCGAAGTCGTTTCGACCCGCGGCCGCAATCCGGATGAAACCCGCCGCTTCAATGCCGGCCCGGGCGACCTGACGGATGGCAAGCCGGTGATCGTGCTGATCAATGGCGGTTCGGCTTCCGCATCGGAAATCGTCGCTGGCGCTCTTCAGGATCTGCGCCGTGCCACCGTTCTCGGCACGCGCTCCTTCGGCAAGGGCTCCGTCCAGACGATCATCCCGCTCGGTGAAAACGGCGCGCTGCGCCTGACCACGGCGCTCTACTACACGCCGTCGGGCCGCTCGATCCAGGGCACCGGCATCACCCCCGACATCAAGGTCGAGGAGCCGCTGCCGGAGGAACTGCAGGGCAAGATGGTGACCGAAGGCGAATCCAGCCTGCGCGGCCACATCAAGGGCCAGAGCGAGACGGACGAAGGTTCAGGCTCTGTTGCCTATGTTCCGCCGGACCCGAAGGACGACGTTCAGCTGAACTACGCGCTCGACCTTCTGCGCGGCAAGAAGACCGATCCGGCCTTCCCGCCGAACCCGGACAAGGCCGTCGTCGCCAAGTGATCGATCAGCTCAAGGCCGGGCACCTCGCCCGGCCTTGAGCCTTTCTGCTGTTTCCCGGTTTTGGAGCGGGCGAAAAATTGGGAACGGACCTGCATGCGCCTTTGGGCCGCAACCGCAAAACCGGCAGCCGGCGCCCAGGTATCCTGCGCCTCGGCCGTATCGCCGCCAGTCTCTGCCTTTTTGCGATAGGCGGCTTTTCCCTCTATACGGCATTTCGCGGCGATGAGTTCGAACGCACCAAACCGCCGGCGGACGAACAAGCCGCAACACCCCCTGCCGATACCCCTCAGCCGCCGACGGCCACCACGGGCCAAGCGGCAGACGGTATGCCCCGCGCCGACCCGCGCTCGGGTGCCAATGTCGAGCAGACGGTCACCGGCGACGGCTCGGTCGTCACCAAATACAGCCCCCGCCCGCGCGATGGCGACGGGCCGGTGCTGGTCGACGCCATGCAGATCGGCCAGGATCCGCGCATGGCAGCCCAGCCCAATGAAGCACTGCTCGAAGAGACGCCTTTTGGCAGGCTGCCGATTGTCGGCCCCGATGGCCGGCGGCCGATGGATCAATATGCGCGTCCCTCGTCTGGCGCGCGCGGCGTCCGCATCGCCATCGTCGTCAGCGGCCTCGGGCTCAGCCAGACCGGAACGCAGCGCGCCATCGCGGAATTGCCGGAAGAGATCACTTTCGCTTTTGCCGCAAGCGGCAACAGCCTGCAGCGCTGGATGCAGGAAGCCCGCCGCGGCGGTCACGAGATCCTTTTGCAAGTGCCGCTCGAGCCCTTTGATTATCCGGCGAATGATCCGGGCCCGGAAACGCTGCTGACCACGAAACCGGCCGCCCGCAACATCGAGAACCTGCACAAGGCGATGGGCGAGATCACCAACTATACCGGCGTCATGAATTATCTCGGCGGCCGTTTCCTGTCTGATCCGGCCGCCATGGAACCTGTCATGCGCGACATCGGCAAGCGCGGGCTGCTGTTTCTCGACGACGGCACATCGGCGCAGTCGAAGACGGCGGCGATCGCCAAGGGAACCGAACTGCCCTATGCCTTCGCCGACCTGCAGCTCGACGGCCAGCTCGATATCAACGCCGTCCTGAAGAAGCTCGACGAGCTCGAGCGCATCGCCCGCAAGAACGGCCAGGCGATCGGCGTCGCCTCGGCTTTCGATGAGAGCGTTGACGCCATCGCCAAATGGAGCGAGGAAGCCGCGATGCGCGGCATCGAGATCGTCGGCGTCGCCGCCCTTTCCAACGACCCCCGGAATCCCTGAAAGATATCCTTGAGAAGAATCCCGGAACGGAGAAGAAGATGAGCCAGGCGACCGTGAAAGCCGAGGATCTGCCCTACCGCCCCTGCGTCGGCGTAATGATCCTGAACCGCGATGGCCTCGTCTGGGCGGGAAGACGCATCGCCGACGGCAATTCCGAATATGACGGCTCGCCGCAGCTCTGGCAGATGCCGCAGGGGGGTATCGACAAGGGCGAGGATCCATTGGACGCAGCCTATCGTGAGCTTTACGAGGAGACCGGCATCAAGACGGTGACCCTGCTTGCCGAAGCGAGAGACTGGATCAACTATGATCTGCCGCCGGCACTGATCGGCATCGGGCTGAAGGGGAAATTCCGCGGCCAGACGCAGCGCTGGTTCGCCTTCCGCTTCGACGGCGACGACAGCGAGATCGCCATCAATCCGCCGCCTGGCGGCCACGAGCCGGAGTTTGATGCCTGGGAATGGAAGCCGATGCGGCAACTGCCGGGGCTGATCGTCCCCTTCAAGCGCGCCGTCTACGACCAGGTGGTGGCCGAGTTCCAGCACTTGGAAACACTTCAATCGGAAGATTGATCACGGCGGGATGACCGCCTCCGTTTGCGCTCGGCAATGATGCCTCCGAAGAATGCCGACCGCACCGATTCGCGTTCAACGGCGTCAGATCGGGAACACCGGCCGCCATAGGCGGCCGGCATCTCGTTCGAATATTATTCGGCTTCGTTGGCGGAATCGGCGTTGAGCTGGCCGTATTTGCTCTCGCCGATTTTCTCGAGCAGGTCGATCTGTGTTTCGAGGAAGTCGATATGACCTTCCTCGTCCGCCAGCAGCTCCTCGAAAAGTTTCATGGAAACGTAATCGCCTGCGTCATGACAGATATCGCGCGACTTTTTGTAGGCCGCGCGGGCGTCGTACTCGCCGGCAAGATCGGCTTCCAGAACTTCTTTGACGTTCTGGCCGATGCGCAGAGGTGCAAGGGTCTGCAGATTGGGATGGCCTTCGAGGAAGATGATGCGTGCAACAAGCCGGTCGGCATGGTGCATCTCTTCGATGGATTCGGCGCGCTCCTTCTTGGCGAGCTTGGTGTAACCCCAGTCCTCAAGAAGACGATAATGAACCCAGTATTGGTTGACCGCACCGAGTTCGAGGAACAACGCCTCGTTAAGCCGCTCGATGACCTTTTTGTCGCCTTTCAATGTCCGCTCTCCTGTTTTCCTCATGGAATTGTTTCAAGCGGGACATGAAATCAAATATTTCGGCCTCCGTCGAGTGGCGACGGGCGTGATAGTCCTCGGTTGTCTGGATAATGAGGTCGACGACGTTTGGGAAACAGCCGCAGCAGCGGCCGCGTTTTTCCATAGCGTGGTAGACCTTCGCAGGCACGATAAGCTGCCAACAGTCTTCATCGAGAAGGTTGGTGATAACCTCCCGGATTTCTTTATCGGTTATATAATTGCAGCTGCAGACGAGCACGTCTTCATTCCAAACATGACACTGACTATCGTGTTTTCTGCTAAAGAAGATGGTGGCTGTCAAGAAAAAATTCGAGTCGCGCAGCATCAAAGAACGGTGTGCGGATAAGGCCCCGATGCATATCGTCCGGGATTATGCTGCGGTTTCAGGAGGATGACGCCATAAGGCAATGACGGCGCGTCGCATGGTCTTGATCGGTGCGATGCATTTTTAATGAAAGTTGCGTCCGCGCGGCATCACCTCAGCGGTTTCCGCCGCGCCAGCATGGCGGCCTGTGGCAACCATCCGCTTTTCCAGCTCGGCCCTCTCCTGCACATTCGCAAGCTTTTTCTGCCGCTGATCGGCACCCGGCCTCAGCACCTCGTCTGCCCGCTCGCAGACGCCGAAACGCCGGGCCTCGCGTTGCAGGATACCGAGCGCCGGCGTCATGTCCTCGATATGCTCGACGACGGTATGGATCACCCCGCTTTGGCTTTGCAGCCTGCCGCGGATTTTCACCAGTCGGGCGCCCATCACGACCGAGCGGTATTTGTCGAACATTTTCGACCAGACGATCGCATTGGCGACGCCCGTTTCGTCTTCCAGCGTCATAAAGATCACGCCTTTGGCCGAACCCGGCCGCTGGCGCACCAGCACGAGGCCCGCGATCGTCACCCTCTTTCCGTTCGCGACCTTCAACAGATCGACATTGCGCGTCACTCCGGCCTTGCATAACTCCTCACGCAGGAAGGAGACGGGGTGCGCCTTCAGCGACAAAGAGAGATAACGATAGTCCTCGATGACCTGCTCTCCGGGCAGCATTTCCGGCAGCTTCGCTACAGGCTCGGCCTGGAGGTCGATATGACGGACCTGCTCGAAAAGCGGCAACTCCTCGGCAGCACTCCTCACATCCAGCGCCCGCACCGCCCAGAGCGCGTCGCGTCGTGACAGTTTGAGAGATTGGAACGCATCGGCATCCGCCAGTCGCTCGATGACCGATTTCTGCAGACCGGACCGTAGCCAGAGATCGCGTACCGAGCTGTAGCCTTCGCCTCGATGGCTGACGAGCCGTTCCATATCGTCTGTCGAGAGACCCTTGATCTGCCGGAAGCCGAGCCGCACCGCATGCCGGGTCTTGATGATTTCGCGCATCTCATGATGCCGAAAATCGATAGCATTCCGATCGAAAGCGGCCTCTTCAAGACCGCAATCCCAGTTCGATTCATTGATATCGACCGGCAGGATTCTTACCCCGTGCTCGCGTGCATCCCGGACCAGCTGCGCCGGCGCATAAAAGCCCATCGGCTGGGAGTTCAGCATCGCCGCGCAGAAGACGTCGGGATAATAGGCCTTGAGCCATGAGGACGCATAGACGAGCAGCGCGAAGGAGGCGGCATGGCTTTCCGGAAAACCGTATTCGCCGAATCCCTTGATCTGGTTGAAACACTGCTGTGCGAATTCCTGGGCATAACCCTTTGAGGCCATTCCTTCGATGAACCGCTTTTCGAAGTTGCCGATCGTACCCGTTCTCTTGAATGTCGCCATCGCTCTGCGAAGTTTGTCGGCTTCCGCCGGCTTGAATCCTGCCGCAGTGATGGCGATCTGCATGGCCTGTTCCTGAAACAGCGGCACGCCTAGGGTTCTTTCAAGGACTACTTCCAGTTCCTTGCTCGGATATTCGATCGGGATGTTTTTGGCCCGCTGCTCCCGGCGTTTCAGGTAAGGATGCACCATGTCGCCCTGGATCGGCCCTGGCCGCACGATCGCCACCTCGATGACGAGATCGTAGAAGCGCCTCGGCTTGAGACGCGGCAGCATGCTCATCTGCGCCCGGCTTTCGATCTGGAAGACCCCGAGCGTATCGGCCCGGCCCATCATGTTGTAGACCGGCTCGCCTTCGTTCCCATGCTCCTTGTTGCCGAGGTCTGCGAGCGTCTTCTTCACGTCGTAATGCAATTCAAGCAGCGAAAAGGCCTTTCGCAGGCAGGTCAGCATGCCGAGCGCCAGCACATCCACCTTGAGGATCTTGACGTTGTCGAGGTCGTCCTTGTCCCACTCGATCATGTAGCGATCCGGCATCGCCGTCTTCATGATCGGCACCACCTCGTCGAGCCTGTCCCGCGTGATGACGAAGCCGCCGACATGCTGGGTGAGGTGGCGCGGGAAGCCGAGAAGCTCGGAGGCATATTTCAGCACGTTCCGCGTCACCGGATCCTTGATGTCGAGACCCGCCGCCTTGGCATCCCGCTCGGAGAGATTATCCTCCGACCAGCCCCAAACGAGGCTGCTGATCGCCGACTGGACATCCTCCGAAAGCCCGAAGGCCTTGGCGACCTCGCGGCCGGCCGAACGGGTGCGGTAGGTGGTCACCCCCGCCGTCAGTCCCGCATGTTCTCTTTTGTAGTTTTTGTAAATAAACTGGATGACCTCTTCACGTCGGTCATGCTCGAAATCGACATCGATATCCGGCGGTTCGTCGCGGTCCATGGAAATGAAACGATCGAAGAGCAGTGTGCTCTTTTCGGGATCGACTTCCGTTATCTCCAGGCAATAGCAGATGACCGAGTTTGCCGCCGATCCGCGGCCCTGACACAAGACCTTAAGTGTATAGCGGGCGTGCTGGATGATCCTGTGAACCGTTAGGAAATAGGAGGCGTAATTCTTATCACCGATAAGCTTCAGTTCGTAATCGATCTGCTTTGCAACTTTCTCTGGAATGCCATCAGGATAACGTTTTGTCGCTCCTGCTCTCGTCAGCCTTTCGAGAGTTTCCTGCGGTGTTTCGCCGGGATCGTTTTCAGGCGGGTAATTGTGCTCCAGTTCCTTCAGCGAAAAGCTCAGCCTGTCGAAAAAAACCCGCGTGTTCTCGACCGCACCAGGATAGTCCCGGAAGATCCGGACCATTTCACGTGAATCCTTGAGGTAGCGCTCGGCATTCGGCGCCAGCAGGAATCCGGCTTGCGCTATCTGCACGTGCTCCCGGATCGCGATCACGACATCCGAAAGCGGCCGGCGTTCGGGATGATGGTAAAGCGGCTGGTTGGTGGCAATCAGCGGCACACGGTTTTGGGCAGCAAGCATGGCAAGCACCGCAAAGACCTGCCTGTCGCGGCCGTCATAGGCTGGCGCCAGCGCCATAAAAAAAGCCTTGCGGAAGCGTCTGCGAAACCGTTCCAGATAATCTTCCAGCGACGACTGACCCGTCTGATGATCGACAAGGGTGCGATCGGGAACGAAGGCAAGCATCATCTCGTCTCCCCATTCCAATAACTCTGCTTCCGTCAGAATGCAGCTTCCCTTGACCGCTTCCTCCTTCAGATTGCCGGCGCTGAGAAGGCGGCAGAGGTTTGCCCAGCCTCGCCGGTTTTGCGGATAGGCAAGGATATCAGGCGTTCCGTCGGAAAAGACGAGACGGGCGCCCGGCTGAACCCGGATAGGATCGAGGATGACCTCCGTTTTTCCTTGCTTCTTCGCCTCGGCTAAAATCGCATCCTTGTTCTTGTATCTCTCCTCAAGCTGCTCCGCCTGCGCATGTGCCCGCACCACGCCAGCAACCGAATTCCGGTCCGCTATGCCGAGGCCGCCGAGCTTCAGATAAGCGGCCTGTACGACCATCTCTTCCGGGCCGGAGGCGCCTTCAAGAAACGAGAAATTCGTCCTTGTGCCGATCTCGAAGAATGCGCGCGTGGTTGTCATGCGAACACGCCATGCATGAACCAGCGAGGATCAAGCTCCTGACCATAAAAGCCCCGCCGATAGATCCAGAAGCGATGTCCGGTCTCATCCTCGATGCGGAAATAGTCACGCGCCTCGGTATCATCCCCATCGATCCACCACTCCATGGCAATCCGTTCCGGCCCTTCGCTTCTTGCCACCTGATGCTGCATCCGCCGCCAGCGGAAGATCTGCGGCGGACCATCGGGCACTTCGGCAAGTATGGTCTCGACCGGCTCCGGCGTTGCAAAGAGCCGCAGCGGGCGCTCTTCGCGGAAAGGAAGCTGGATGTCCTGCGCTGCCTTCCGCCTGGGAAGGCTCTCCATCACAGGAACCGCGATGACAGCGCGTTCCGGAACATGGCTCTCGCGGAGCTGGAAGCTTTGCAGGCAATCCGCACCAAGTCGGGCCGAGACCCGGTCGACGAAGGCCGAAAGCGAGATCTCTCCCTGCCGGTCGCCCTCGAAATCACCCTGCGCCTCGTTGAAGGGATCGTGCCGCAACACATTCAACCGCAGGATTTCGAAGCCATAGCCGGCATCGAGATCGTCATAGACCGCCTGCAATCGCTCGGAAAAAAGTCCGGCGATGAACTTTGGTTCGCGAAGCGGCTGCGAAGCGCCGACGGAGATACGAAAGACCCTGCCGTCGACGCGGAACAGGACCAGTTCGAACACCCGCCCGCCAGCCCCCCGCGCCTCCAGCGACGGCTGCAGCGATAAGGCGACCTGTCTGGTGACGGCAAGGATCTGCTCTTCCGTCCCGATGGGCTCGATCAGCCGGCTTTCGGCCGAGAGGCTGGCAACAGGACGCCGGGGCGAGACCGGCTCCTCTTCACGTCCCAGCGCCTGGTCGAGACGCAGAAGCAGCTCCGGGCCGAACCGGCGGGTCAGCGGCGCTCGCGGTGCGTCGATGACGTCGCCGATATATTTCAGACCGAGCTTCTTCAGGGCATCGACGGTTTGTCCTTCCAGCCGCAAGGCTGCAACCGGCAAGGACATCAGCACATGTTCCGTCTCTTCGTCCTCGATCACGCCGCTTTGCCCGAAGCGGGACGCGGCCCAGGAAAGACCAGGAGACGATGAGATCGCGCCGCGGGCATCGAACCCCATATGAAAAAGCCGCGACAGCACATCCTTGAGAAGCGCCTTTTCACCGCCGAAAAGATGGGCGCAGCCGCTAATGTCGAGAAACAGGCCGTCCTTGCCGTCGAACGCCACCAGCGGCGTATAACGGTCGCACCAGTCGGCAATTGCCTCCAGCAACCGGCGGTCGGCTGCCGGATCCTCTTCCGCGACCTCGAGCAGCGGGTACATGGCGCGCGCTTCGGCAACGCCCAACTCCTTCTTCAGCCCCAGCCTCTCGGCCAACTCGTCCAGTGCCGTCAACCGCATGGCATTGTTGAGCTTGCCGGAACAGACGATAGGCGGCGTCTCAGGACGCCCTTTCGAACGCCAGGAGAGCCCCCATCGCCTGCGGGCGATGCGGTCCGTTGGCAGATGCGGGAAGCTGAGCGCCAGAATGCGCTGACTGTTCGGCTGGAGGACGAACGAGGTTTGGTTCGGCGACAGGGAGAAATTCGCGTTCATGGGGATTCCACTCCAGAAGAAAGGACAGCGGGGCCGGATTGCGGCTCTTCTCCAGCGTCAGACGGAAAATTGGATTGCCGATGCTGCCGGAAAGTTTCGATCCATCCGGCAACGGCCGCAGAGCGGACGGGGCCGGTTCGACATGCAGACGCAAGGCCGCACTGCTTGCCTCCTCCGCCCCGGCCTGACGGACAAGAAAGAGCGGACGGCGGGCAGCATGCGCCCTGAGACTAAGCCGGCGGCTTTCGGTCAGGCCGAAATGGGCAGGATTGCCCCGCACTTCGAAGATGATGGCCGAGAAGGCAGCGCTTTCCACCGCCATCTCCGCCAGCCAGAGCGCCTCGTCCAGCTTGCGCGGCGCCGCATGGAGAAACCGCTCCGGGCTCAGCCCGAAATCCCGAAGCCCGGGGGCATAGGGACGGCCTGCCTCCAGCGTGCCGACGGCATCGCCGATCCAGAGCAACGGCAGAAGGCGGCCGGCATCCGCTTCCTGTTTTTGCAGCCGCGCGGCAACAGCCATCGCCAGCCCGCTTGCAGCACCGGCATCGCGAGACAGAGCGGAACGGAATTCGGTGATCGCATCGAGCGGCAGGCCCCCTTCAAGCGCCCCGTCGAGAAACTCCACCCCAAACGGCAGGGGCGGCAGCGTGCGCTCCTGGCGGGCCTTACGTCCTTCCGCCAGGGCTTCCCGTTCCGCTGCGGCAAGCGCCGGCGCGGGCCGTCCCTCCAGTCTGGCGATGGTTTCGCGGAGCGCAAAAAGCCGCTCGCGCGCCAGGGCGTGCTGCGCCATGGCGTTCTCCGATCCGTCTTGTTCCTGTTATGTTCTTATAGATTCCAGAGAGCTAATGAAGAGTCAACGGCCATTTTCTATGAAAATATTCCTGCCTTTGATTCCGCACTCGAAAATCGGCGATAAAGGTTCTATATGGGCCCGCAAAGGAAGGAATATTCATGGCCCGCATAGACCAGAGCGATGATTGGCGGGATCGCCATGCGCCGACGATCAGCGCCTTCGAGTCGCTGGCGATGGAGGCCTATAGTCATCTGCCGGATGAATTCCGCCAGCTGACGACCAACCTCACGATCGAGATTGAGGATTTCCCCGATGACGACGTTTTCGAGGACATGGCGCTGGAAACCCCTTTCGATCTGCTCGGCCTTTTCGAGGGCAGGGGCATTTCCGAACGTTTCACGGTGGAAACCGGCGAGATGCCGAACCGCATCCGCCTCTACCGCCGTCCCATTCTCGACTACTGGGCTGAGAACGACGAGACGCTCGGCGATATCATCACCCACGTCCTGATCCACGAGATCGGCCACCATTTCGGGCTGAGCGACGATGACATGGAGCGGATCGAGGCAAGCGCCGAGGAAGCCGCCGAGCGCTAGAGCGCCACGCGTCCAAAGGACGCGCTAAGGACGCTCTATCACTTTCAATCACGCATAATCCTTTCCGAAAATCGATTACAATTTTCGGGGTTATGCGCTGAACCTCACTGCTCGGAGAGTTTCATCTCGGGATCGTAATCCTTGCCTTCGACATGCTTGACGACGGCCTGGCCGCACTGCATCGCACCGGTTGCGGCATTGAAGGCATAGGTCGGCGAGCCCTCCAGCGACCAGCCCTTGTTGAGGGCGGCGGTGACCTTGTGGCAGAAGGAAGCATCGTCGGGACCGGTCAGGAAGCGGTAGAGTTTCATCACATCGTCTTTCGTGCTGCAGCCTGGCGGGCTGCGATCAGGCGCGCTTTATGGACCAGACTTTCCGCCTGGACAAGATGCAGCCGCTCGACCATCCGCCCGCCTGCATTGATGACGTTGAGCCCATCGGAAGCGGGGTCGGCAAAGGCTGATATGATCGCCTCCGCTTCCGCAATCGCTGCCGGATCCGGGCCGAAATGCCGGTTGGCAGGCTCGATCTGCGCCGGATGGATCAGCATCTTGCCGGCAAAGCCCATGGCCCGACCTTGCAGACATTCGGCATCGAAACCCTGTTCGTCCCTGAAATCGTTGAAGACGCTGTCGATCGCATCGAGCCCATAGGCGCTGACCGCAAGGACGACCTGCATCAGCCACGGCACGAGATAGCTCCGCCCCGGCTGCGGCAGCACGCCGGTTTCCTTGCGCAGGTCGTTCAGCCCGACGACGAGACAATCGAGCCGGGAGCCTGGCGTACGCCCGGCTTCGGCGATAACAGCCGCATTCAGGATGCCGCGCGGTGTCTCGATCATCGCCCAGATGCGCAGATCATCAGGTGCATCGGCCTCGGAGAGAAGGTCACTGAGCGCCATGACATCCTGCGGTTCGTCGACCTTCGGCAGCAGCACGGCATCGGGACCAAGCGCCGTCACCAGCTCCATGTCCACCAGGCCGAAATCAGTGGACAGACTGTTGATGCGGATAATCCGCTCCTTGCCTTGGAGCGGCCGAGCCGAAAAGAAATTCCTCAGATTTTCCCGCGCTTCCGCCTTCTTTTCCGGCGCCACGGAATCCTCAAGATCGAAGATCACCGCATCGCAATCGACCGCATGGGTTTTTTCGAGGGCGCGGGGATTGATGGCAGGCACGCTCAGCACCGAACGGCGCAGGCGGATGGAGCGGGTCGCGGGGTTTCGGCTCATGCCGAATTAGTGCCAAGCTTTGAAAGCCGAAGCAAGCAGCCCGCCCCCAGACATCGAGCAGAACAACAAAAAGCCATGCTTGCCTTGCAGAGAGGAAGGAGAAGGACCACATTCCTTTCCGAAGAAAGGTCTCTAACCATGCAGAACATTCGCTCCATCTTCCTCATGCTTGCCGGCGCCACCGTTTTCGTGGCCATGCTGCTTCTCACCTTCTCGGTGACGCTCGCCGTCGGCGGCATCCTGACCGTGCTCATGGTCGGACGCGCGCTTTCGATGAAGATGAAGCCCGCTCCGGTCCGCGCCAAGGCAAACAATGGTAAGCGCGAGATGCGCGTGTGGAACGACGGCCGCGGCACGATCATCGATCTCTGATCACCTTTTCGCTGAAAATTTGGTTCGCTGAAAAATTTCGGCCGACCCTGTCGGATCACGCTTCCATGCTACGTCCTTGAAGCAGCCAGGCATTCAGCCGGCGCTCAAAAACGAATGGAGGACAAGCATGGATACGACGACAGAGAGCAACCCGACCAAGATGCCACCGGTCAAGAACGGCCTGCTGCCCTATCTGACGGTCGACGGCGCGGTGAAAGCTGCGGAATTCTACAAGAAGGCTTTCGGCGCCGAAGAGGCATATCTCGTGCCGGTCGACGAGAGCGGCAGAACGATGCATGTGCATCTCTACATCAACGGCAGCTCCCTCATGCTGTCGGACGTCTATCCCGAATACGGCGATCCCTTCAAAGGCCATGAAGGCTTCGCCATTCAGCTGATCATCGACGATATCGATTTCTGGTGGGATCGCGCGGTTGCTGCCGGCGCCGAAGTCGTCATGCCGGTCGAACTGATGTTCTGGGGCGACCGCTATGGCCAGCTTCGTGATCCGTTCGGCGTCCTCTGGGCGTTGAACGCACCGTCCAAATAAGGGACAGCCGCAATCGGCGGACCGCGCGAAACGTCGCGTGGCCGCCATCCGTGAAAGATTCTCCTTCATTTCGGCGAAAAACTGGACTAGATGCAAATTCAGGAAGTAGATTTGCTGAAATGGAGCATGGGTCATGGATAAATTCGTGAAGCTCACGGGCGTTGCAGCGCCTCTGCCGGTTGTCAACGTCGACACCGACATGATCATTCCGAAGGATTATCTGAAGACGATCAAGCGCACCGGCCTCGGCACCGGCCTCTTCGCGGAAGCTCGTTATAACGAAGACGGCTCAGAAAACCCGGATTTCGTGCTGAACAAGCCGGCCTATCGCGATGCCAAGATCCTGGTTGCCGGCGACAATTTCGGCTGCGGCTCCTCGCGCGAGCACGCGCCCTGGGCGCTTCTGGATTTCGGCATCCGCTGCGTTATTTCGACCAGCTTTGCCGATATTTTCTACAACAACTGTTTCAAGAACGGCATCCTGCCGATCAAGGTCAGCCAGGAAGACCTCGACAAGCTGATGGACGACGCCTCGCGCGGCTCCAACGCCATCCTGACCGTCGACCTCGAAAATCTCGAGATCACCGGCCCTGATGGTGGCTTGATCAAGTTCGATCTCGACGAGTTCAAGCGTCACTGCCTGCTGAACGGCCTCGACGATATCGGCCTGACCCTGGAAAAGGGCAAGGCGATCGACAGCTTCGAAAAGAAGAACGCCGCTTCGCACCCCTGGGCAGCCTGAGCCCTCCCAATCGGTTACCGATCAAGCCGGGCTTACGCCCGGCTTTTTCTTTGGTGTGGGTCAAAGAAACTTTTCTGTCCAGGCCCTGAGTTTTTCGAGCGACACGCCGATGCCGCCGCAGACTTCGATAAGCGGATTATCGAAGCGCTGAAGCAGCCCGGCGTGCACATCGGCAACCGCAAGGGCCGCACCGCAAGCCGGCTCGACCAGAATGCGCTGCGCATCGGCAAATTTCAGGCAGGCGGCAACGGCATCGGCGTCGCTGACGACAACACTTTCGATCGGATGCTGCTGCGGCAGGTCGAAGACATGCCGCGCCACCTGCCGCGCCCCGAGCGAATTGGCAATCGAGGTAATGGCGGGAAGGGTGATACGCTCATTCGCCTTGAGGCTGGCATGGAGCGAGGCCGCTCCTTCCGTTTCGACGGCGATAACAGGCACATCGGAAAGCCCGTTGCGCTTCAACCCCTCGACGATACCGGCAAGCAGCCCGCCGCCGCCGACGCTGGTGACGACGCAATCGAATTTTGCCCCTTTCGCCACCACCTCGTCGATCAGCGTGGCATGGCCATCCCACAGAAGCGGATGGTCGAAGGGGTGCACATAGGTTGCCTTGCGGCTCCGGGCGAGTTCAATTGCATGGGCATTGGCCTCATCGAAAACCGAACCATGAACGAGGACATTCGCGCCCGTTGCGGCAATCGTCCGGCGTACGTCGGCCGCCGTCGTCTCCGGCACGACGATTGTGACCGGCACACCAAGCGCTCGGCCGGCATAAGCGGCGGCAATACCGGCATTGCCGCCGGAAGCGCAGAAGATTTCGCGCGCCCCATTTTCCACCTCGTGCTGGCAAAGCCGGCCAACGCCGCGCAGCTTGAAGCTGCCGGAAGGCTGCAGCGCATCGAGCTTCAGCCAGAGCGGTTTGCCGCTGGCGCTGTAGCCAGGTGCCGTCTGGAGCAAGGGCGTGTCGAGGTGGAGAGGCGCGAAAGGCATGGGAACCATCCAGAATAAAGATAGGGTCACCGTTCTAATTCGTTTGTGGACGCAGGAGCAACTGCCGCGGCTCGGAGCGAAGCGTACCGATTCACCGCTTCTGTCGCTTGAAATGCCCATTTCCGGGGTCTAAGAAACCGCAACTTGTTTTTCCCAGGAGGGTTTCATGACAGCGCGCAATCTTTTCCTGCTGCCGGGTGACGGCATCGGTCCCGAGGCCATGGGCGAGGTCCGCAAGATCATCGCCTATATGAACGAGGCGATGAATGCCGGTTTCGTCACCGACGAAGGCCTTGTCGGCGGCTGCGCCTATGATGCGCATGGCGCGGCCATCTCGGAAGCCGACATGCAGAAGGCGCTTGCCGCCGATGCCGTTCTGTTCGGCGCCGTCGGCGGCCCGAAATGGGATAGCGTGCCTTACGAAGTGCGCCCGGAAGCCGGCCTGCTGCGCCTGCGCAAGGATCTGCAGCTCTTCGCAAACCTGCGCCCCGCCATTTGCTATCCGGCCCTTGCTGCGGCCTCGTCGCTGAAGCCGGAGCTGGTCGAAGGCCTCGATATCCTGATCATCCGCGAGTTGACGGGCGGCGTCTATTTCGGCGAGCCGAAAGAACTCATCGACCTCGGCAACGGCCAGAAGCGCGGCATCGACACGCAGGTTTACGATACCTACGAGATCGAGCGCATCGCCGGAGTCGCCTTCGAAATGGCTCGCACGCGGCAGAATCGCGTCTGCTCCATGGAAAAGCGCAACGTCATGAAGTCGGGCGTGCTCTGGAACCAGGTGGTAACCGAGACGCACAAGGCGAAATATTCCGACGTTCAGCTCGAACACATGCTGGCCGATGCCGGCGGCATGCAGCTGGTGCGCCAGCCCAAGCAGTTCGACGTGATCGTCACCGACAATCTCTTCGGCGATATGCTCTCCGATGTCGCCGCCATGCTGACCGGCTCGCTCGGCATGCTGCCGTCGGCCTCGCTCGGCGCGCCCGACGGCAAGACCGGCAAGCGCAAGGCGCTCTACGAACCTGTGCACGGCTCGGCCCCTGACATCGCCGGCAAGGGCATCGCCAATCCGATCGCCATGATCGCCTCCTTCGCCATGTGCCTGCGTTACTCCTTCAATCTGGTGAAGGAAGCCGACGATCTGGAAAAGGCGATAGCCAACGTGCTCGACAAGGGCGTCCGCACCGGCGACATCATGGCCGATGGCGCAAGGCAGGTCGGCACCGTCGAAATGGGCGATGCGATCCTCGCCGAGTTCAAGACGCTTTCCGCCTGATATTTCACGTGAAACAGTATCCAACCCTTCGCATCGCGCATGCGGAGGGCCTTTTCTTTGCGGGCGGTGAAGCGCGTCCCGCTTGGTCGAATTATCCGAAACGGACTATTCTCGGCCACAATCTCGTGTATTTTTGCGCCGGATTTCAATCAGCGCGTAACCCGAAGTCGGAGCAATCTTCGACGAAGGATCATGCGTCAATTCAAATAATCGAGCGTCCTTAGCCTGTCCTGTTGGACGCGCGGCGCTCTAGGCCAATTCGAACGGACGACGAAATGCGGGCATTTTGGGCTTCCCTGGACAGGCGCTGGCGCCGGAGCGACGTCGGCATGCCGCCTTTGCGCTGGCAGGCCTGTCTCTTCGTCACGATCAATGCAGTGATCCTTTCGATGCTGCTCTTCGACGCGCCGATCGGTGCCAGCGAAGCTCCCGCGCCGGTGAAACACCTCGGCGAGTTGCTGACCGGTTTCGGCGATTCCGCCTGGCTGATCTACACCAGCATCCTGCTGTTCTTTCAGGGCAGGGCCGGTTACAAGCTTTTGAAGACGGCGCGCTCCAAGGCGCAGGCGCTTTATGTCAGCTGGATCGGCGCCTATCTCTTCGCCACCGTCGTCTTCTCAGGACTTCTCGCCAATCTACTGAAGCGTGCGATCGGCAGGGCGCGTCCCGATCATTTCCACGACTACGGCATGTTTTCCTTCGCGCCCTTTTCGGGCCATTCCGCTTTCGAAAGCTTCCCGTCCGGCCATGCCACCACGGTCGGCGCCTTCTTCGCCGCCTTCGCGCTGCTGTTTCCGCGCTATCGCGTTGCCTTCATCGCCTGCGCCATCTGGCTCGGCATGACGCGTGTCATGGTCGGCGCCCATTATCCGAGCGATGTCATCGCCGGCCTTGCCTTCGGCGGCTGGTTCTCGCTGCTGGCAGCGATCGTCTTTGCCCGTTGCGGTTTGCTCTTCAAACTGGCGCCGGATGGATGGCCGCTTTCGAAGCGCCTATTTCCAGACATTGAAAAGCCCGGCGCCTTGTGAGCGCCGGGTCTTTTTTCTCAAGCAAGGATTGGCCTCAATCCACCGCTCAATCCATGGCGTGGATATCCCTGTTCTTCGTTTCCGGCAGGAAGATCAGGCCGATCACCAGCGTGATTGCAGCAAAGACGATCGGATACCAGAGACCGTAGTAGATATCGCCCGCGGCAGCGCTCATCGCGAAGGCCGTTGCCGGCAGCAGGCCGCCGAACCAGCCGTTGCCGATGTGATAGGGCAGCGACATGCCGGTATAGCGGATGCGGGTCGGGAAAAGCTCGACCAGCAGGGCGGCGATCGGGCCGTAGACCATCGTCACATAGAGGACGAGGACGAACAGCACGGCGATCGTCCCGATCCAGTTGACGCGGGCGGGATCGGCGGTCATGGCGAAAGTGCCGCCATTGGCGATATTGTAGACCGCCATGTCGGTGACGCCATTGGTCTCATCCGCCGTCAGCAGCTTGCCTTCGACCAACTTGGCTGCCGGCATGGTTTCCTTCTCGCCGGCGCGTACGGTATCGGCGTTGAGCGCCAGTTCAGGATTGGCAGCGATGAAGGCATCGAGCTTGGAATCCGGCACCTTGGCGACACCGCGCTTCAGCGGATAGCCAGCGTCTTGAAGCGCGATGTTCACGCTTTTTTCGAAGGCGGCGGTCATGCCCTTCGCCTTGTCGCCGGCAGCGACGACGTCGAAGCTTGGGATCGTCGCATTCCCAACCTTCACCGTTGCCGGCTGTCCGGCGGTTCCGGGCACGACGTCGTAGGGCACCGAGTTCCTCGTGAGGAACGCAGTTGCCACGTCGCAAGAGCTGGTGAACTTTGCCGTGCCGGTCGGGTTGAACTGGAACCTGCAGTCCGCCGGATCAGCCGTCACCGTTGCCCGAATCGAAGCCTGAGCTTCGGCAAGCCCCGGGTTCGCCGTCCAGGTCATCGCCTTAAACAGCGGATTATAGGTCAGCGCCGCAATGAGAAGGCCAGCCATGATGATCGGCTTGCGGCCGATCTTGTCGGAGAGGCCGCCGAAGATGACGAAGAACGGCGTGCCGAGGAGAAGTGAGATGGCGACCATGACATTGGCCGAGAACAGGTCCACCTTCAGCACGTTCTGCAGGAAGAACAGTGCATAGAACTGGCCGCCGTACCAGACGACCGCCTGGCCCATGGTGGCGCCAAGCAACGCGATGATCGCGATCTTCGCATTTTTCCATGTCCCGAAGGCCTCGGTCAGCGGCGCCTTGGAGCCCTTGCCTTCGGCCTTCATCCGCTGGAAAGCCGGCGATTCGTTCATCTTCAGGCGGATCCAGACGGAAATGCCGAGCAGGACGAACGAGAGCAGGAACGGAATGCGCCAGCCCCAGGCGGCGAACTCAGCCGCACCCATCAAATATTGAACAAAGACGATGACGATCAGCGACAGGAACAGGCCGAGCGTCGCCGTCGTCTGGATCCATGATGTGAAGTAGCCGCGGCGTCCGTTCGGCGCATGTTCTGCGACATAGGTTGCTGCACCGCCATATTCACCGCCCAGCGCCAGACCCTGGAGCAGGCGAAGCGCGATCAGGATGATCGGGGCCGCGATACCGATTGTGGCGGCACCCGGCAGGATGCCGACGAGGAAGGTCGACAGACCCATGATCATGATCGTCACCAGGAAGGTGTATTTACGACCGACGAGATCGCCGAGACGGCCGAACACCAGCGCGCCGAAGGGGCGGACCAGGAAGCCGGCGGCAAAGGCGAGCAGCGTGA
Organism: Rhizobium aouanii; assembly: GCF_037002925.1. Taxonomy (NCBI): domain Bacteria; kingdom Pseudomonadati; phylum Pseudomonadota; class Alphaproteobacteria; order Hyphomicrobiales; family Rhizobiaceae; genus Rhizobium; species Rhizobium aouanii. The sequence goes on along the minus strand of NZ_JBAMYD010000018.1, from coordinate 106,123 downwards.
AGATGTTACGTGTTGCCTCGGGATATTGGGTGAAATAGGTCGCACCGATATAGGTGGCGAGCGAACCATAGAGATAGAAATCGTACCATTCGAAAACGGTGCCCAGCGAAGAGGCGAAGATGACCTTCTTCTCCTCGCCGGTCATCGGACCGGCCTTCGCGCCGTCGATGCTTGCGACATTTGCCATTGTCTGTCCTCCACAAAGTGATGATCAACGCGCGCGGCCTGCTTCTCCTCAAAGCATACCCCTGGCCGCGACACGCCTGACGGGAGTGTGCCAGAAACGACAGATCAAAAAGAGAGAGGCTTTCGGATTATGACTTTAGTCTAATGGCGCCACGCTTTGTCATGCACATCAAGCTCTCCGCCGCCCGTGACGATAGAGCTGCCGGAAGTTTGGAAGAAGGTTTCACGGGCGGTTTGTGATGTGGATCCGTTATGCTCTTAGCGCCTGCGCCGGCGATTGCCGGTAGGCGAGCACTGCCGGCAGCGCGGCAAGAATTGTGGCAAAGGCAAGCAGCACCGCTGCAAGCGCGGCATCTTCACGGGCGAAACCGACCGGCATGGTGATCCCGCTCGTCTCAGAGAACATGCCGGACAAGATGAGGGCAGCGGCATAACCGAGCGCGAATCCGAGTGCGATGCCGACCGCCACCAGGAAAAAGAATTCCAGCCAGACGATGCCGAAAATCGCGCCGCGCGGGGCGCCGAAGGCCCTGAGTGCGCCGATCTGGCGGCGGCGCTGGCCGACATGGATGACCGTGACCAGCACCAGGGAGGCTGCGACGAGAGCTTGCGCGCCGGAGGCGACCGCGACGAGGATCTGTTTGGCGTCGCCGAGCGTGGCGTAGAGATTGGTCAGCACCTCGCCGGGAAAGACGGCAACGGTATTGCCGCTGCGATAATCCTGCCGCAGCTTGTAGGCATCGGCAATCGTCTTCGGCTTGACCAGAATGGCGGGAAGGCCGGGAGCGCCCGCAGTCCAGCTCTCATCAAGCGCGGCATCCGGATCGGCTTCTCCGTGATGCTCATGCCCATCGTGATCAGCGCCGGCTTTCTCATGCTCATGACCATGTTCAGCGCTATCCGTGCCCGACGCCGCTTCGTGCTCGTGCTCGCCGTCCCCCGCATGTTCCTCCGCCTCCATGCCATGGATGTGCCAGACGGCCTGGATCGGAACGAGGATCGCCCGGTCCCAGGCGGTGCCGGTCGGCCGCAAACGGCCGGCGATATGATAGACGAGCTGGGTATGGGTCTCTCCGCCCTCTTCCAGCGACCCGTGCATAGGCTTGATCTCGCCGCCGAGCGACAGCTTGACGGCAGCGCCGATCACGGCTTCGCCCTCGCGCGCAAAAATCTTGCCTTCGGCCAAGCTGCCGGACAGGTTCTGCGCCAGCATGGTCGTCGTGCCGACGATCGGATAGCCGGAGAAGGAATCGCCGAAGCCGATCGGAGCTGCCCAATCGACCCGTGGATCCGCAGCAAGTTTGCCCAGCACTTCGCCCGGCATCAGCGGCAAAGGCGAGGGCTGCAGGAAGACGGAGGACAGCACGAGCTGCGTCTCGCTGCCGCCGGCCCCGATGACAAGATCGAACTTGTCGGCAGCGCGTGCGCTGCCGAGACGAAGCGCCCGCTCCTGCAGGACGACAGAAACGCCAAGCGCGGTCGCAAGCGCCACCAGCAGCACGACCACCAGCGATCCCGCCCAGAGGCGACGAAGATCGGAAAGGATGAAGCGGATCATGCAGCTTCTCCCGCCGTTGCCGCGGAATCTTCGCTGATCCGGCCGGATCCGAAGGTGATGCGCCGGTCGAGGCGGCTGGCCAAGCGCTGGTCGTGTGAAACGACGATGAGCGTGCTGCCTTCGGCAATGGCCAGATCGAGGATGAGATCGCCGACCGCCTCGCCGCTTTCGGCATCGAGGCTTGCGGTCGGCTCGTCGGCGATGATGACGCCGGGCTTGCGCAGCAGCGCCCGGCCGATCGCCACACGCTGCATCTCGCCGCGCGACATGGTTTCGATCTTCTGGTCGGGGCGGGAAAGACCGACCGTGCTCAAAAGCGCATGCGCCCGCTCGATGACATCAGCCGCGGCGGCGCCGGCAAGCCGCGCAGGCAGCAGCACGTTTTCCAGCGCCGACAGGCCGGGGAAGAGATGAAACTCCTGCATGACCAGGCCGATATTGGCGGCACGGAACCGATCGCGCCGGCTTTCTGAAAAACTCGCGATATCCTCGCCGTTCCAGCGGATGCGGCCTTGCCGTGTCCGCTCCAGCCCGGCAACGATATTGACGAAGGTGCTCTTGCCGGAGCCGGACGCGCCTGTAATTGCGACCCTGCTGCCGGCATCGATCGACAGGCGGCCGATCGCCAGTGCCGGCGAGGACAGGCCCGGGAAGGCAACGGTCAGGTTTTCGATATCGAGAGCGAGCATATCGGTTCAGACGGCGGAATATTCGGCCCGGCGGATCCGCAGCAGGCTGACGAAGCCTGTGTCCGGATCCGTCCACGAACCGTATTCAAGCGTACCGCGCACTTCGATCGTCTGGCGCGGCTGCACGAAGGTCTGCTTCTCGCCGAGATAGACGACGACGATATTGTCCGGCCAGTCCGCATCCGAGGAGCAGAAGGGGCAGAGCGACATCGGCACCTCGGTGAGCACGAAGAACTGGGCCTCGGCCTTCAATGGCGGCGCCATGAAACCTTTCATGCTGATTCCTTTGCCGGCAAGGCGCTTCACCTTGTCGGAGAATTCGAGGCCGAGCACGCCGAACTTGCCGTAGAGCTCACCGAAGGCAAGCGAAGACTCGGCAGCGCGAACGAGGGAAGCGGTGAAGGGAAGCACCATGGCAGCGCCGATCAGCCGACGGCGGCTGAGATGCAACGAAGAAACTGTTTCCATGGTGACCTCCAGAAGTAAATCCCGGCCGCTGAACGGCCGGGACCATGATCGATGAAAGAGGCAAGGCCGGCAAGCGGCCAAGCTGGATCAGTTGGTCTGCTTGGCGCCGAGAGCGAAGGTATCGGCGAGCACGCGATAGACGTCGCTCTGTTCCAGGTAGCCGTGGAAGCCTTCAGCGCCCGGACCAGCCGACTGCAGAACCACATCGTCGACTGCATGGACGCCGCTCTCGCTGCTCTTGGGAAGATTGCCCTGAACGAAGACTGCGCCTGGAACATCCTTATACTGCTCGTTGGCGACGTATTCCTTCTTCTCGTTCTGGACGGCCGGAACGAAGGGGCCGTCGAGCTTCGGACGGAAGGTCTCGTAGTGATCGGGGCCGTTGTTGGCGCTCAGGAACAGGCGGCGGCTGACGTCGATCTTATCGGGATAGCCGTCGCCGTTTTCGTCCTTGTAGTTCGGGAAGCCGGCTTCGGCATAGGTCCCGACCTTTTCGCGCATTTCCGTGCCTGGCTTTTCGTCATCGACGGTGCCGATGATCGATACGCCATGCGTGTGGTCGCCGGTGACGACGATCAGCGTATCCGGATGCGCCTTCTGGAAGTCGCGGGCGACGCCGATCGCCTGGTCGAATTCGATGGTGTCAACGACGGCGCGATCCCAATCGAGCGGATGGGACATCTTGTCGATCGAGGAGCCTTCGACCATCAGGAAGAAACCATCGGGATTCTTGGACAGACGGTCCAGCGCGGCCTTGGTCATGTCGACGAGACCCGGCTGGTTCGGGAACTTGTCGACCGTGCCCTTCTTCAGGAACTCGCGATCAAGCGTGACGTCCATATTGCCGGTGTGGAACAGGCCAAGGAGATTGCCTTCAGCCGATGCATTGGCTGCGAGCTCGTTCTTGTCGGTCGCTAGCTTGTAGCCGGCATCCTGGAAAAGCTTGATGTAATCTTGATTGTCCTTGCGCTTGGAACCGGGAATTTCTTTGCCGAGGAAATAGGCCGAGCCGCCGCCAAGCAGGACTTCCGGCTTGACGTCCAGCAGCATGCCGACGACGTCGGCCTTGTCGCCGCGGTTGCGGGTGTGGGCCACGACGGCAGCCGGCGTAGCGTCTTCGACTTCGGACGTCGCAACGATGCCGATAGACTTTTTCGTTGTGCGGCGAACGGCTTCGCCGAAAGTTTCGACGCGCGGATCATCGAGCGAGGACGGCGTACGATCAGCGTAAACGCCGATCGCGTTGACGGCCGTCTTGTGGCCGGTCATGAAGGCCGACATGGTGTTGGCCGAGTCCGTGGCAACGGCATTCGTCGCCGACGTGCCGATGAAAGCCATGCGATCGAGATCGTCCATGTTCAGACGGCCATTCGCCTTACCTTCGGTCATGCCCTTGGACATGACGCGGGCAGCGGTGCGATGCGCAACGGAAAGCCCATCGCCGAGCAGGAAGATGATGTTCTTGGCCTTCGGCTGGGCCGCGGTTTCGTAAACGTTCCAGGTGACGGACTTCGTTTCGTCGCCGGCCGCGACTTCGACCTTGTAGTCGCCCGGAACCGAAATCTTCAGGCCGCGCAGCAGAAGAGCGGAACCGAGAGTCTTGTCATCCTTGCCTTTTTCCAGCTCGATAAACTGCGCCTCACCGCCGAGAACCGCCTTGTAATCCTGACCGTTGACCGTGATCTTCACGTCTTCGGGCTTGACCTGCTTGTTGAGCTCGACCTTGAAATCGAACGGCGAACCGGCAAGGATCGTCGCGCGATCAAGCGGATAGACCGTCGTCGCCTGAGCGGCGCCCGCAAGGATGGTGGTGGCCGCAAAGGCGGCAAGAAGCATACGCATGGAAAACCCCCGTTTTCGTTGCAGACATTAACAACCGCGCCGGGATACCTGCCGAGGATGACAGCGGCATGACAAAACATCGCCGCATTTCCGCGGCTTCGCCTGCCGGCTCTGTGCGCAAAAACCTTGACTCCTGTGGGAAACCTTCTAAGAGCAACAGCGGAAAAGGAATCTCCACCATGGTTCGCGACGAACACGCCATTGCTGATCGCAGTGACCGGGCACGAGTTGCCGGGGTGGACATTGCCGTTCCGGTTTCTTCCAAAACCAAGGCCAAAACGACGACGAAAACCGTCTGACGTCTCTGGCCTGCCGCTCTCTCCCCGGCTCGGCTGGGGACAGGAAGACGCGATTAATCGCGCCTTTCCCTTCACCGGACAAGAGGAGAGAAGAGAAAGAGAGCTTGAGAAATGGGTTTCAAAGTAGCAGTTGCGGGAGCGACCGGAAATGTTGGCCGGGAGATGCTCAATATCCTCTCCGAGCGAGGCTTCCCCGCCGATGAGGTCGTGGCACTCGCCTCCTCGCGTTCGCAGGGCACCGAGGTTTCCTTCGGTGACCGGACGCTGAAGGTCTCCAATCTGGAGAATTACGATTTCTCCGATACAGACATCTGCCTGATGTCGGCCGGCGGCGAGGTCTCCAAGAAGTTCTCGCCGAAGATCGGCCAGCAGGGCTGCATCGTCATCGACAATTCCTCGGCCTGGCGCTACGACGCCGACGTGCCGCTGATCGTGCCGGAAGTGAACCCGGATGCCATCAGCCAGTTCACCAAGCGCAACATCATCGCCAATCCGAATTGCTCGACCGCCCAGTTGGTGGTGGCGTTGAAGCCGCTGCACGACTTTGCCAAGATCAAGCGCGTCGTCATCTCGACCTACCAGTCGGTCTCCGGCGCCGGCAAGGACGGCATGGACGAGCTCTTCAACCAGACGCGCGCCGTCTTCGTCGCCGATCCGATCGAGAACAAGAAGTTCACCAAGCGTATTGCCTTCAATGTCATCCCGCACATCGACGTCTTCATGGAGGACGGCTACACCAAGGAAGAGTGGAAAGTGCTGGCCGAGACGAAGAAGATGCTCGACCCGAAGATCAAGGTGACCTGCACCGCGGTGCGCGTGCCGGTTTTCATCGGTCATTCGGAATCGGTCAACATCGAATTCGAAAACGAGATCACCGCCGACCAGGCCCGCGACATCCTGCGCGATGCACCGGGCTGCCTCGTCATCGACAAGCGCGAGGATGGCGGCTACATCACGCCTTATGAATCCGCCGGCGAGGATGCGACCTACATTTCGCGCATCCGCGAGGATGCGACGGTCGAAAACGGCCTCAACATCTGGGTGGTCTCCGATAATCTGCGCAAGGGCGCTGCGTTGAACGCCATCCAGATCGCCGAGCTGCTCGTCAATCGTGGTCTCGTCAAGCCGCGCAAGCAGGCCGCATGATACCATTTGTAAACCATGATGTGTTAAAGCCCTGCTCGTTGAGCGGGGCTTTGGGGCAAGCACAACTGTATAAGCGCTCGCTAAAAGGTGATCGTGACAAAATTGCGAGTGGCTGGCATTCTCGTGCCCGCCTAAAAACTAAGCAGATCGAGAGCGGGGTTTCTCAATGCGCATGACAAAATTGTTTATGGCGGCCGCTGCGGCAATGAGCGTCCTCCACACGGTACCGGCGCTCGCGCAAGGTGCACAATGTGGGAATACCGGCGCCGGATTCGAGGCTTGGGTTAGCGATTTCAAGCAGACGGCGGCTGCCAATGGCGTCAGCCAGTCGGTCCTCAACCGCGCTTTCGCCAATGTCAACTACAACAAACCGACCATCGCTGCCGACCGTGGCCAGAAGAGCTTTAAGCTGTCCTTCGACGCTTTCATGAAGAAGCGGGGAGGAGCCGCCATTATCTCCCGCGGCCGCAGTATGAAGGCCGCCAACCAGGCTCTATTTGCATCGCTGGAGCGTCGTTTCGGTGTTCCGGCGGGCCCTCTGATTGCAATCTGGGGCATGGAGACGGGTTTCGGCAGCTACATGGGCAATCAGCATACGCTGTCAGCAGTTTCGACGCTGGCTTACGACTGCCGACGTTCGCAATATTTCACCGACCAGCTCTATGCAGCACTCCAGCTCGTCTCCGAGGGTTATCTGAGCCCACAGGCCAAGGGCGCTGCTCATGGTGAAATCGGCCAGACGCAGTTTCTGCCACGCAATGTCGTGCGCTTCGGAGCCGACGGCGACGGCAACGGCCGCATCGATATGGTCGGTTCCCGCGCCGATGCACTGGCCTCGACGGCGAATTTCCTCAAGGGCCACGGCTGGCGCGCCGGCGCCGGCTATCAGCCTGGAGAGCCGAATTTCGTCGCCATCCAGGGCTGGAACGCCGCCAGCGTCTACCAGCAGGCGATCGCCTATATCGGTCAGCAGATCGACGGCAAATAGGCCCGACTGAATACGCCAAAGCGCCGCTGCGATATGCGGCGTTTTTCATATGCGGGAATCAAAGCCGCCGCTGGAAGCCGCCTTGCGTCGCTCCTCCTGCACCGGGGCCTGGATGATTGGTCCCGAGACGACGCAATTGCGGCCGGAGGCCTTGGCGGCGTAAAGCGCCAGGTCGGCGCGTTTGACCAGATCCTCAAAGTTCCGGTTGGTGGCTTCGTTTGCCCGTCCGGCGCATCCGAAACTCGCCGTCACCTTGAGAACATCGCCGCTCGGCAGGGGGATTTCCGCCGCCTCGATCGCCAGCCGCACGCGCTCGGCAACGATTGCAGCATCGTCAGGCGTCGAATCCGGCATAAGCGCCAGGAACTCCTCGCCGCCATGGCGCACCAAGAGATCGAAGGAACGGAAATTTTGGCGCGCGACGCCGGCGACCTGCCGGAGCACGGCATCGCCGGCGTCATGCCCGTGAATGTCGTTGATCTTCTTGAAATGATCGAGGTCGAACAGCACGACGGAAATCCAGCGTGATCCGTGCTCGGCCTGTGTAAGAAGTGCGGATGCGGCGACCTCGAAGCCGCGCCTGTTGTAGAGGCCGGTCAGAAGATCGGTCTGGGCGGCGCTGCGCAACTCGCCCACAAGCGTCTCCCGATCCTGGGTCAGCCGGTCGATCAGGCGCAGGCCCTTTGCCGCCAGCAGCAGCACCAATGTGGCGAGAATCAGCAGGCCGGCACACAGCGCCAGGATCCGCGTCAGGTGTATGTGCGAGCGCGTCGAAAGATTTTCTCCGGTCTCGTGAATATCTTTTGCAGCCTCGATCATCTTCTGCTGCAGGAAGGTCATGCGCTCGCTCTGCGCGGCGGCCCAGACGTCATGCACGGCACTTGTCGGCCGCGATCCGGCGAGAATGGCATCGGTGATCGCATTCGCCTTTACCTGGTTGCTGCGGCCGAGATAAGCAACGATGTGGCGCACGACCGGCGCGGAGGAATGGAAAACCATGTGATCCATGCCCTCGCCGAGCATGACCTTGCCCTGTACGAAAAGCTCCACCGGCAATCTGGCGGAAGCCCCTTGGTTGAGATAACGGGTGCCGATCCCGGTGATCAGCCTTTCGCCGTAATAGGTCAGCAGGATACCCATCAGCTCGTTGGATTTCTCAAGCAGCACCGGATCGCTGATCAGCGGCGAAAGCGCATCGACGACGGCAAGCTGCTTGAGAGCCGCATACCAGTAGATGGAACCGGGATCGCTGCCGGTATAACGCCCTTGGTCGACGGCGCTGCGCGCCGCGACGATGCGGCTGTAGGCAAGGCTGAGAATCGATAATTCGCCGACGAGCCCCTCGTCGAGCGCATCGCGGGAGGGCAGGCTGGCATAAAAAGCGTGGCGTTCGCGATCGAGCGTCACCCGGCTTTGCTGCATGTCGATGGCAGTCCTGCTGCTCGGATCTGCGAGGTAGCGGCGGGTGGCGCCAATCTCAGTCAGAATCTCCGTGGCGGCGATCGACCCGCCACGGGCAAGCACATCGGCGAACTGCCGGTCCTTTTCGAGGTCCCAGTATTGATTGACCGAAGAACGTATGACGACGACGCCTTCAATGAGCATGAAGACGAAGGGCAGCATGATGGCGGCCAGGATAACCCTTTTGATGGTTTCGAATTTCATCGCCAATCGCCACGGTGATCAAAACGTCGGTTGTGCGCGACCAATTGACGGCTAGCTTAACAACAATCCTTAAAAAACTGATAAACTGGCATGTCCCTAGATTTCGGGACGAATGAAGTCGCGTGTCTCGGCGTCCATGACCCAGAGTTCACCGGTCGAAATGTCGAACCAGGCACCGTGGAGATGAATCTTTCCCGCCTCCTCGAGCGCCTTGATGTCGGGAAAGCTTCTGAGATTGTTGATCGAATTGCGGATGGAGACCCGCTCCAGCGCCGTCTGCCGTTCGGCGGCCGTCATCACGTCGTTGCTCTGGATCTGCTCGGCGGCCGGTCTGACCAGCGACATCCAGCGGCCGATGAAATCGCCGGGCGACAATGGCTCGGCATTCGGATCGAGCGCCGAGCGGATGCCGCCGCAGCGGCCATGGCCCATCACGACGATATCCGAGACCTTCAGCACCTGCACGGCAAATTCGAGTGCAGCCGAGGTCGAATGAAAATGACCATCCGGCTCGTAGGGCGGCACCATGTTGGCGACGTTGCGGATGACGAAGAGCTCGCCCGGGCCGGCATCGAAGATCAACTCCGGTGCCGCGCGAGAATCCGAACAGGCAATGACAAGCGTATGGGGATTCTGACCGTTTTCGGCAAGCTGCCGATACCTCTCGCGGGCGTCGGCATAACGCCCGTTCATGAAGTTGCGATAGCCGTCCAGAAGGGGATTTGGAAAACGCTGCATGCTTCTGGATTAGCGCGCGCGGAAGACAAGATCAACTGCTGCACCGCAAAATGAACATATTGGCAGATGCGTCATTTTTTCCGCCGCTGCGCCGGGTGCACGAGCCGGCGCATCTGCACCATGGCCATCGGCGTCGAAAGGCTGGAAGCGTCGCTTGCCAGCATCAACTCGTTGCTGCCGCGCTTGACGGCACGCGCAAGCACCTCGAAGACGCTGGCGGTGGCAAGCTGCAGCGCCTTTTCGTCCTCGATCCCGGAAAGCAGGCGCGACAGGAAGACGGCGGCGATGAGGTCGCCGAGACCATTCGGCGGGTTGTCGACGACGCGATGCTCGGCAAGAAGGGCGTGACGGCCGGAAAGATAGAGATTGCCGGTACCACCCGCCATCATCGGTACCGCCGAAGTGACGAGCATGCGCGATGGTCCGAGCGCGAGCGCCGCCTCCATGATCGCGCTGTTGTCTTCGAGGGCTGCCCCCGAAAGCCATGCGAGCTCGTAGCGGTTCGGCGTTGCGAGCGAGGCGAGCGGAATGAGATGGTCGCGAATGGCCTCTGCGGTCGCTTCCGGCACGTAAAGGCCGCCGAGGTCGCCCATGACGGGATCGCAGATATAGAGCAGCTCGGGATTGTTTTGCCTCAGCGCACCGATCAGCCGGGCGACGGAGCGCGCTTGGGCGGCATTGCCGAAATAGCCCGAAAGCACCGCCTTGACTTCGCCGATCCAGGGCGCGCGGATCAGATCGTCGATTGCCGCATCAAAATCCGTTTCGGCAAAAGTCAGCCGCGTCGAGCGGCCGTGGCCGGGATGCCAGGGCAGCACGATGGTCGGCAGGGCCCAGACCGGATGACCGAGTGTCTCCAGCGCAAAGACGGCTGCCCGGTTTCCGACCGAGCCCCGCACCACATGGCTGGAAATGACGATGACTGCGCCCGCTGCATTTTCCGACATGATATCCAAGATCCGAATGATGACCGCGTTTGATGATCTTTTTGACGCCACGCTGTCAACCATTCTTCATGCGGGCGTGGAAATGTTCGGCGGAATGAAAAACCAGAAGACGGGACTTTCGCTTTCGCTTGGCGAAGAAGGTGGAAAATCTCTTACGATTTCTCGTTTCCAGCGCCAAAAAAGCGTCAAAACAATCCCTCGGACCTCTCTTTTAGAGATTTTTTCGAAGAATCTTCTGCTAGCTTGCAAAAAATCAGACATTGAGGGAGGCGATCCATGGCTGCCAGAAACAATCCGAAACGGGAAAAGCAGATCGAAAGCGCGCGCAAGATCGCCAAGGCGACAGGCGAGGCGCATCTCGATCCGGCAATTCTCTTCGGCCGGGCAAGCAATGACGATCTCGAACTCTATACGCCGGAAATGCTGGCGCTCTCCGCGGTACATTCGGCAAACGAACTCGCCGCCTGGAACGGCAAGGCGCACCGCGTCAGCATCGACACGATTGCCGATGTGACGCCTGATGGCATCGCCGTCTCAGTGCTTTCAGTCACCGACCAGAACATGCCTTTTCTGTTTGAATCGGTCATGGGCGAAGTGACGAGCACCTATCGTGACCTGTTCATGGCCGTGCATCCCATCCTGGTCATGGAAAAGGGCAAGGCGCCGGCGATATATTCCGCCGATCACCCGAGCGATCCGGCCAACCGCGTCAGCCATATCCAGCTTCATATTGCGCCCCTCAATTCCGCCCAGGCCGCCGATCTCGTCAAGCGCATCGAAAAAGTGCTCGAACAGGTCCGCCTGTCGGTTTCCGACTGGAAGCCGATGCTTTTCAAGATCGACGGAGTGATCGCCGAGCTTGCTGCCAATGGCGCCAGCCGGAAGAAGGCCGATCGCGACGAAGCCGTCGCTTTCCTGACCTGGCTGCGGGATGAGAATTTCACGTTCCTCGGCATGCGCGAATATGTCTATTCCGGCAAGGGGACCGATGCCAGGGTCGAGCGTGACAAGGGTGCTGGCCTCGGCATCCTCTCCAACCCCGATGTTCTCGTACTGCGCACCGGCAAGGACGCCGTGACGACGACGCCTGAGATCCTCGCCTTCCTCGACGGCCCCGACTTCCTGATCGTCACCAAGGCGAATGTGAAATCGATCGTCCATCGCCGGGCCTATATGGATTATGTCGGCGTCAAGCGCTTCGACGCTGAGGGTAACGTCACCGGCGAGCTGCGCATCGTCGGCCTTTTCACCTCGACGGCCTATACCTCGCTCGCCTCGGAAATCCCGCTGCTGCGTTCCAAAATCGAGAAGGTGAAGGAACATTTCGGCTTCGACCCGATGAGCCATTCCGGCCGCATGCTCGACAACACGCTGGAATCCTATCCGCGCGACGATCTTTTCCAGATCGACACGACGCTGCTTGCAAGTTTTGCCGAACAGATCAACGACTTGGCCGATCGGCCGCGCGTCCGCGTCCTGCCGCGCATCGACCATTTCGACCGCTTCGTCTCGGTAATCGTCTACGTGCCGCGCGAGGAATATGACTCGATCGTCCGCGAACGGATCGGCACCTATCTGAAGACTGTCTATGACGGCCGTGTCTCCGCCTATTACCCGGCTTTCCCGGAAGGCGGCGTGGCGCGCGTGCATTTCATCATCGGCCGCTCGGGCGGCAAGACGCCACGCATTCCGCAGTCAAAGCTCGAGCAGGTGATCCGCGAGATCACGGCCCGCTGGGACGACCGTTTCGAGGCGCTGGCAGGCGCCAAGGCGCCGAAGATATCGGTCGACCAAGCCTTCCAGGATTCCTTCACGCCGGAGGAAACCGTGGCCGACCTCGCCGATATCGGTGCCTGCGCCGCCGGCGAACCGCTGCGCATCCAGTTCTACCATCGTCAGGAAGAACAACGCCGCATCCTTTCCTTGAAGATCTTCCACGCCGGCGGCCAGCTGGCGCTGTCGCGCCGCGTGCCGCTTCTCGAGAATCTTGGCTTCAACGTCGTCAGTGAACGCACCTTCGATATCGGCGTGCCCGCCGATGGAGAAAAGAAACTCGTCGTGTTGCACGACATGGAACTCGAGACCCGCAACGGCGGTGACATCGATCTGCAGCGTTACGGCGCCGCCCTTGAGGAAGCTTTCGTCGCCGCCTTCGCCGGCACGATCGACAATGACAGCTTCAACCGGCTGATCCTTTCGGCTGGGCTCTCGGCGCGCGAGACCAACGTCCTGCGCGCCTATGCGCGTTATCTTCGCCAGGCCGGCATCGCCTATTCGCAGGATTATATCGCAACCACGCTCGATAAATATCCTGATGTCGCCGCCGCCATTTTCCGTCTCTTCCATGACACGCTCGACACCAGGCTTTCGGAGAAGGTGCGCGTCAAGAAGCTTGCCGAACTGCACCAGGCGATCGAGGCAGAACTTGCCGACGTGCCGAGCCTCGATGACGACCGTATCCTGCGCCGCTACGTCAATATCGTCGATGCGACCTTGCGTACCAATTATTTCCAGAAGAACCCGGACGGTTCGCCGAAGCCGATGTTGGCCTTTAAGCTTGATCCGCACCTGGTCGACGGGCTACCGGAGCCGAAGCCCTTCCGCGAAATGTTCGTCTACGGCGTTGAAGTCGAGGGCGTGCACCTGCGCTTCGGCAAGGTGGCGCGCGGCGGCCTGCGCTGGTCGGACCGCGCCGAGGATTACCGCACCGAAGTGCTCGGCCTCGTCAAGGCCCAGCAGGTCAAGAACGCGGTCATCGTGCCGGTCGGTGCCAAAGGCGGCTTCTATCCGAAGAAACTCCCCGTCGGCGGCAGCCGCGACGAGATCTTCAATGCCGGCCGCGAGGCTTACAAGACTTATATCCGCACGCTGCTTTCGATCACCGACAATATATCGGGTGCCGAGATCGTCCCGCCGAAGGACACGGTCAGGCTTGACGGCGACGACCCTTATTTCGTCGTCGCCGCCGACAAGGGCACCGCGACCTTTTCCGACACCGCCAATGCGCTGGCGCAGGAAGCCGGCTTCTGGCTGGACGACGCCTTCGCCTCCGGCGGCTCGGCCGGCTACGACCACAAGAAGATGGGCATCACCGCCCGCGGCGCCTGGGAAACCGTGAAACGCCATTTCCGGGAAATGGACATCGATATCCAGACGACGCCCTTCACCGTCGCCGGCGTCGGCGACATGTCGGGCGACGTCTTCGGCAACGGCATGCTGCTTTCTCCGAAGATCCGGCTCATTGCCGCCTTCGATCACCGCGACATCGTCATCGATCCCGATCCCGATATGGAAAAGACGCTGACTGAGCGCCAGCGGCTCTTCGACCTGCCGCGTTCAAGCTGGCAGGACTTCGACAAGAGCGTGCTTTCGAAAGGTGCGATGATCATTTCTCGCGCCGCCAAATCGGTCACGCTGACGCCGGAAGCGGTTGCCGCGATCGGCATCGACAAGGCCGTGGCGACGCCCTTCGAGATCATAGCGGCGATCCTGAGGAGCCCGGTCGACCTGCTCTGGTTCGGCGGCATCGGCACCTATGTGAAAGCGCCGTCCGAAACCGATACCGAAGTCGGCGACCGCGCCAACGACCCGATCCGCATCACAGCAGCGGAGGTGCGCGCCAAGGTGATCGGCGAGGGCGCAAATCTCGGCGTCACCCAGAAGGGCCGCATCGCCTATGGTCTGAAGGGCGGGCGCTGCAACTCCGACGCCATCGACAACTCGGCCGGCGTCAACACTTCGGACGTCGAGGTCAACATCAAGATCGCGCTGGCAGCCGCCATGCATGACGGGCGCCTGACGCGCGCAAAACGCGATCAGCTTCTTTCCTCGATGACCGGCGAAGTGGCGACCCTGGTGCTGCGCAACAACTACCTGCAGTCGCTGGCGATCTCGCTGACGGAACGCAAGGGCACGGCAAACGGCCTGGAACTTGCGCGCTTCATGACGGTTCTAGAAGGCGCCAAGCAGTTGAACCGCAAGGTGGAGACTCTTCCGGACGACCAGACTCTCACAGAACGCTACACGGCCGGCAAGCCGCTGACGCGGGCTGAAATCGGCGTGCTGGTGTCCTATGCCAAGATCGTGCTCTTCGACGCGCTGATCGCAAGCGATCTGCCGGACGATCCCTATTTTGCCACGACGCTTTCGAATTACTTCCCCGTGAAGATGCAGAAGTCGAACGCCGGCGATATCGCCAGCCACCGGCTGAAGCGCGAAATCGTCGCGACCGTGCTTGCCAACGAAGCAATCAATCGCGGCGGGCCGAGCTTCACCGTCGCCATGATGGACGCGACGGCGGCGTCGGCACCGGAAGTGGTGCGCGCTGCGATCGTTGCCCGCGACGGTTTTGACCTGACCCGGCTCTGGGCAGAAACGGACGCTTTGGACGGCAAGGTTTCCGGTGAGACGCAGAACCGCATCTACGAGGAGATCAGCCAAAGCTTTATCGTGCTGACGCGCCTGCTGCTGAAAACGGGCATGACCAAGGCCGATATGGCGGAAGTGATTAGCCGGCTGCAGGCAGCCCTGAAGAAGCTGAAAACCGCCTTTGCCGGACAGTTGGCCAGCGAAGTCGCCGTGCGCCAGGCGGAGTACAGCCAGGCGGGTCTACCCGAAAAACTCGCGGCCGAGATCGCCAGCCTCCCGATCTTCGCACTGGTGCCCGAGATCATGCAGATTGCCGAGCGCACCGGCGAACCCCTGGTGCGCGCCGCCGAAAACTACATCGCCGTGTCGCAGACCTTCCGTATCGGCAGGCTGCTGGCGGCGGGCGGACGGATCCTCACCTCCGACCATTACGAGAATCTGGCGCTTGCCCGCAGCATCGACCAGATCGCCAGCGCAAGGCGCGACATCGTCATTTCGGCCCTTTCCGATCACGGCAAGGAGAAGCTTCCGGTTCAGGCCTGGCATGCGCAGGATCGCATCCGCATCAACCGTATCCTCGAGGAGCTTTCAAGCCTCAGCGACGGCGGCGATCCCAATCTCGCGCGTATTACCGTTGCTGCAGGTATCTTGACCGATCTTGCGCGCGACCGGGTGAGGTGAGACAGTCCGCGTCAAAAGAAGGAGCGGATGTTGAATCGCATTGACTGGACAGGAACGCAACCGCCGAAGGCCACGGAGAAGGGCATCTGGGGGTGGATGTTCTTCGATTGGGCAGCACAGCCCTTCTTCACCGTGGTCACAACCTTTATCTTCGGACCCTATTTCGTTTCCCGCCTGACCGATGACCCGGTTTCCGCGCAGACGACCTGGAGCAACATGGCGACGATCTCCTCGGTGATCATCGCCCTGCTCTCACCCGTCCTCGGCTCGATCGCCGACCAGTCGGGCGCACGCAAACCCTGGATCGGCTTCTTCGCGATCATCAAGATCGCCAGCCTGTTCTGCCTGTGGTTTGCCGCACCCGGTTCACCTGTTCTCTATCCCGTTATTTTCATGATCCTCGCCTCGATCTCGGCCGAGTTTTCGATCGTCTTCAATGATTCGATGATGCCGCGCTTGGTCGGCAAGCATGAGGTCGGCAAGCTCTCCAACACCGCCTGGGGGCTCGGCTACCTCGGTGGCATCATCGTGCTCATTGCCGTCGTCACCCTTTTGGCGGCGAGCCCCGAGAGCGGCAAGACCATCCTCGGCCTTGATCCCCTGTTCGGCCTCGATCCTGAGACCGGCCAGGATGCACGCATCACCGGGCCGATCTCGGCTGTCTGGTATCTGATCTTCATCCTGCCGATGTTCTTCTTCACGCCCGATGTCGGCAAGGGTCTTCCCTTCGGCACCGCGGTGCGCTCCGGCTTGCGGGAACTCAAAAACACGCTTGGCGAGCTTAAAGAGCGCCGCGGCATCCTGAAATTCCTCATCGCCCGCATGATCTATCAGGATGGCGTCAACGGCCTGCTGATCCTGGGCGGCATCTTCGCGGCCGGCATGTTCGGCTGGGCGACAATCGAGATCGGTATCTACGGCATCATCCTGAATGTCATTGCGATCTTCGGCTGCCTGATCGCCGGCCGCATCGACAAGGGCGTCGGTTCGAAGGTGACCGTCGTCATCAGCCTCACGATGCTGCTTCTCGCCACCATCGGCATCATCTCGACAGGACCGGGTTACACCCTGTTCGGATTGATGCCGCTGCCAGCGGCGGATTCCGGCGGCCTCTTCGGCACGGCGGCGGAAAAGGCCTATATCCTCTATGGCCTGCTGATCGGGCTCGCCTTCGGGCCGGTGCAGGCCTCGTCACGCTCCTATCTCGCCCGCAGCGTCAACATCGAGGAAGCCGGCCGCTACTTCGGCATCTACGCGCTTTCGGGGCGCGCCACCAGCTTTATGGCGACGCTGCTCTTCTCGCTGGTGACCTATATGAGCGGATCACCGCGGCTCGGAATGGCAACGCTGATCCTGTTCCTCGCCGGCGGATTGATACTCTTGATCCGCACACCCTATCCGGCCGATCGCGCATAGGGACGAACCTGCTCGAGGAAGAGCGCCGGCCACCGCCGGCACCCGATCAGTGCCGGAAATGGCGCATGCCGGTAAAGACCATTGCGACGCCGTGTTCGTTGGCGGCATCGATGACTTCCTGGTCGCGCATCGAGCCGCCCGGTTGGATAACAGCCGTCGCCCCTGCGGCGATCATCGACAGAAGACCGTCGGCAAAAGGCAGGAAGGCCTCGGAGGCAACCGCCGAGCCATGCGTCATCGGGACTGCAAGGCCAAGCGCCTTGGCGGCCTCTTCGGCCTTCAGCGCAGCGATGCGGGCGGAATCGACGCGGCTCATCTGGCCGGCGCCGATGCCGGCCGTCTGGCCGTCCTTGGCATAGACCACGGCGTTCGACTTCACGTGTTTGCCGACCTTGAAGGCGAACTTCATGTCATCCAGTTCCTGCGCCATCGGCGCGCGCCTGGTGACGACCTTGAGTTCCAGATCCTCGACCATGCCGTTGTCACGGCTCTGGACGAGCAGACCGCCGGAAACGGTCTTTGCCGTCAGGCCCGCAGCACGCGGATCGGGCAGGCCGCCGGCAGACAGCAGCCGCAGGTTCGGTTTGCGGGCGACGATCGCCTTCGCCTCCTCGGTGACATCCGGCGCGATGATCACTTCGGTGAAGAGCTTGACGATCTCTTCGGCCGTTTCGGCATCGAGCGTCCGGTTGAGCGCGATGATGCCGCCGAAGGCGGAAACGGAATCGCAAGCGAGCGCCCGCCGATAGGCCTCGACCAGGCTCGATCCGGTGGCGACGCCGCAGGGATTGGCGTGCTTGATGATCGCGCAAGCCGGCGCCTTCTCCGGCAGGAACTCGGCGACGAGCTCGTAGGCCGCATCCGTATCGTTGATATTGTTGTAGGAGAGCTGCTTGCCCTGGAGAAGAGCGGCCGTCGAAACACCCGGACGCCTCTCGCCGGTCACATAGAAGGCGGCCTTCTGATGCGGGTTTTCACCGTAACGCATCTCTTCCTTCAGCGCACCACCGATGACCCGGTGGCGCGGCGTGTCGATCGAAAGCGCCTCGGCGAACCAGTTGGAGATTATTGCATCATAGGCGGCGGTACGGGCATAGGCCTTGGCGGCCATCCGCTGGCGGAAAGCATAGGCCGTCTTGCCGTCATCTGCGGAAAGCTGCTCCAGCAGTTCGGCATAATCGGCCGGATCCGTCAGGGTCGTGACATAGGCATGGTTCTTGGCCGATGCGCGGATCATCGCCGGACCGCCGATGTCGATATTCTCGACGGTCGTCGGATAGTCGCCGCCGGCCGCACGCACCTCTTCGAAGGGGTAGAGGTTGATGACTGCGAGGTCGATGCCCTCGATGCCATGCTGTTTCATCGCGTCCTGGTGTTCGCTGTCGTCGCGGATCGCCAGCAGGCCGCCATGCACCGTTGGATGCAGCGTCTTCACACGCCCATCCATGATCTCTGGAAAACCGGTGACTTCGGAGACATCGGTGACGGCAAGACCGGCAGCGGTGATCGCTTTAAACGTGCCGCCGGTCGAAAGCAGTCGCACACCTCTGGCAGACAAGGCGTGGGCGAGGTCGACGATCCCGGTCTTGTCGAAGACGGAGATGAGCGCGGTCTTGATTTCGACCTTGTCGGGGGCGGGGATCTTCTTGGAAATGACGGCCATGAAACCTTCTCCGTTCGGGCTTCGGGGGGACATCCGCAAGGGATGTTCGCATGCTGGCGCCGCGTTAGCACAGCTTTGCCGCCGCGCAAACAGGCGTCAGCGCATGACGCCAAAAAGCACGAGCCATTTTTGGACGGCATCGTACTTTACTTCCATTATCTGGATGCGAACCCGATTTTGACCACTCGGCCCAAAATCGTCCGCTTCTAGCCTTTGCGGGACAAAAACCAGCGGATTTCGGTCTTTTCGGCAAGATCGAAGTCGATCTCGATCTGGTCCGAGCCGCAGATGCCGGAGCTGTCTGCAAAGAAGATGTCCTCGGCGATCAGCACTTCATTGCCGGGTGCGGAAAACAGCCAGCTTTCGCCGTCCGGCGCCGTCAGCAGCACGGACTCTCCGTCACTCTGATGCAGGACGATCGAGGGATGGATATGAAAACGGGCGACGGCCTTCAACGGCTCGTCATTCTCATATCCTTCGCGGACAACGAGCCGGTCGCGGCCTGTCACGATCGAGCCTGCGGCATTGAGCGTCAGCTCACGCTCGTGCAGCACCCCGAACATCCTGAGGTAACCGTCATGGCTGAGCTTGATGCCGTCGCGTCCGTCTTCGGTTTCGGCGCGCTCGACGGTGATTGTCCTCACCGGTTCGATGATCGCGTGGTTCAGGAAGGGCGAGGGCGAAAAACGGCTGGACGAGGTGTCGTTGAGGATAACGGTCGAATGCGCCGCCGTCGTGCGCGCCATCTGAACATAGCGATGCCCGGCAAATTTCGGCGAACCGGAATTGACGATGAAGCGATGACGGCCGGACGACATCTCGAAGGAGAGGCTGCCGGCATGCGCGGTCCGAAGCGCGCCTCCCGAAGGCGGCGTGCCGGTATCGGCAATGATCACCGTCTTTCCCCCGGAAAGCCGCTGATAGCGCGAATGCGGCAAGGCCTTGAACGGCTGACCGGCGGTTTCGTCATATCGCAGCACCGACATCAGCTCGTTTGCGAGCGTGGAGGTCGCCCCGTTGAAGAGCGCCAGGTCCCCGTCCTGATGGCGAAAGAACCGCAATGCCGGATAGATGCGGTCTATGCCGGAGATCAGCTTCTGCGGCAGGTCATGTCCGAGATTGACATAGGTCTGCCGGAGCGGCAGCAGATCGAGCAGCAATTCCAGCCCGACGCGCGGATTGCGCGACACATGGCCGCCATCCGGCAGAATCTGGCTATCAAATTGGCGGTCGAGCGCCTGTGCCGCTCTTCGAAGCGTGGAGGCGCGGGCCGGCATGGCGACGGAGGCCATGGCCAGCGCGATGCGCAGCCGAAACAACTCCAGGCCGCCGAGGGTGAACGGCGCCATGCGGTGCAGGAACCTCACCTGGAACGCCAGCGACTTCATGAAGCGGCGATAGAAGCCGCGATCGGCATTCTGCAGTACCACCGGCGAATGCGACAGCCAGGCAATAACGCGCTGGGCGGTGACGTCGGTTTCCCAGGCAATCCCCTCCATGCGACCGGCATGAATGGAAAGCCAGCTGTCGACGATCGCGCGGGCGGCAGCCGAACTGCGCTCCGTCTTGTTCGCCCGCATATGCCGCAGCCAGCCGAAGCTGTGAAGACGGATCGCGAAGGAGCGCGAGGGCAGGGTGAAGGTGAAGGGCGACTTTTCGTTGGTTTCCAGCATGCGCCCGGCCAGGAGAAACCGTCCGTTGAGGATCTCGTCGGCCACATGCGGATCGATGCTGCGCAGATCGGTCGGCGCGACGATCAGACGCTCGGGCACCTTGATCGAATGGCGAAAGAGCTTCAGGCGCAGCAACGCGACGCGGCGCAAGGCGCGCCGCCAAGCCTCCCGAACATACATGCTCGCAAAACGCCGACCGGACTGCATATTCTATTGTCTATTGACCCTCGTGGTTAAGAATAGGTGAAAAGTGGCCGATTTCATCGTCCGCAATGAATTAATTCGTGACAAAGTTCGAATATACGCACATTGACGCGTTTCACCTGAAATCATGCGAGCAGTTTTGGAGAACGGCATGCGTGACACGAGACTGTGAAGCACCTCGTACAGCCCAGGCTCGCCGCGAGTGCTCAAGCCTGCAATCAGGCCAGGCGCCGCAGCACCGCCGCATAGAAGCCGTCGAGGCCGGAGCCAATCGCATCGGGCATTTTCAGCATGGTGGGAAGCGTACGGAATTCACCGAGCGGCGTGATCGCCGCCTCAAGGCCCGGCCAGTCTCCGGCGCCGATCGGAACGCGCTCGATTGCATCCGTATCGGAAAGAACACGGGCGACAACGTCCTCACCCTCAACAGGATCGAGCGAACAATTCGAAAAAACCAGCGTTCCATCAGGCTTCAGCAATGTCAGCGCATGACGCAGCAGCCGTTCCTGCAGCGCCGCCAGCCTGGCGATATCCTCAGGCCCCTTGGTCCACAACACATCAGGGTGCCGACGCGTCGTGCCGGTGGAAGAGCAAGGGGCATCGAGCAAAATCGCGTCAAAACGCTCCGCCGGCTCGAATGTCGTCAGATCTGCCGCAATCGTCTCCGCTTTGAGACCGAGCCGGTCGAGATTCGACCGCAGCCGTCTCAGCCGGTTTTCCGACTGGTCGAGGGCGGTGACTGCGCCGCCGGCAAGAATCAGCTGCGCCGTCTTGCCGCCGGGTGCGGCACAGAGATCGGCGGTACGTCTGCCCGAGAGATCGCCGAAAAGCTTCGCCGGGATGCTTGCCGCCGCATCCTGCACCCACCATGCGCCCTCGTCGAAGCCTTCGAGCGAGGGGATACCGCCGTCGAAGGCGGCGAGACGCACGCCGCCCGTGGGCAGGACGACGCCATTCAGCCGCTTCGCCCAACCTTGGGGGTCGGACTTGACGGTCAGATCGATTGCTGCCGGTTCGAGCTGGGATTCCGAAATCGCCAGCGCCGCGTCCCGGCCATAGGCCTTTTCCAGCCTGGCGATGAACCAGGCCGGCATCGGCGCGACCTTGCCGATGTCGGCCAGCACCTGCTCCTTCTCGCGGCCGAGCCGGCGGAGGATGGCATTGACCAGCTTGGCAAAACGGCGATTGCGCGGATCCTGATTGGCCTGCTCGACGGCGAGATCGACGGCAGAATGATCCGGGACGTCGAGATAGAGGATCTGTGCTGCCCCGATGGCGAGCACGTGATGCAGCGCTCTTGCCCCCTCCGGCAGCGGCGAATCCAGCAGCCCGGCAATCGCGGCATCGATGCGCGGCAAATGGCGTAGCGTCGTGTTCAGGATGGCGCGGACAAGCGCCCGGTCGCTTTCGCCGAGCGCCCTATAGACTGGGTTGCCGTGTTCATGATCGAGAGCACCGTCGAGCGGCAGCTTGCGGTCGACGACGGCAGCAAGAATTTTTGCCGCCGCGGCCCTGGCCTGCAGGCCGGGCTTTGCCGGAGCAGATCGCTCGGTGGAGGGCTTATGCTTGCGGAATGGCTTCTTCGTGCCGTCTGAATTCAAGACCACGGACCTTTTGGCGGTTGCGAACCACCGCGACCAAGACCCGTATCCGGAACAGAGCGCGATTTGCGCGACGGATTAGCAGCACGAGCAGGCTGCGTCGAGACATTCATACCGCCTTGCGCCATGTCGTGCAGCGCGGCGATGCGGTTTTCCGTGTTCGGATGCGTGGAAAACAGATTGTCCATGCGCTCGCCGGAGAGCGGATTGATGATGAACATATGCGCTGTCGCCGGATTGCGCTCGGCATCCTCGTTCGGCACGTGGGCAGCGCCGCGCGCGATCTTGCCGAGCGCCGAGGCAAGCCAGAGCGGATTGCCGCAGATCTCGGCGCCGCGGCGGTCGGCTGAATATTCGCGGGTGCGGCTGATCGCCATTTGCACTAGCATGGCGGCGAGCGGCGCCACGATCATCGCCACGATGACGCCGACGAAGCCGAGGGGATTGCTGTTGTTGTCACGATTGCCGCCGAAGAAGAAGGCGAAGTTGCCGAGCATGGAGATTGCGCCGGCAAGCGTTGCCGTGATCGTCATCGTCAGCGTGTCGCGGTTCTGAATGTGGGCCAGTTCATGCGCCATCACACCTGCGACCTCCTCGGCAGACAAGGCGCTCAGCAGACCGGTCGAGGCGGCGACGGCGGCATTGTCGGGATTGCGGCCGGTGGCGAAGGCATTCGGCTGCGGGCTGTCGTAGAGATAGACCTTCGGCATCGGCAAGCCGGCATTGCGGGCGAGATCGCGCACGATCCGGAAGAATTCCGGCGCGTTGCGCTCATCGACCTCCTGCGCGTGATAGGCCGAAAGCACCATGCGGTCGGAATTCCAATAGGAGAAGAAATTCATGCCAGCGGCAATGACGAATGCGATCATCATGCCGGCCCGACCGCCGATCAGGAAGCCGACAAACATGAAAAGCGCCGTCATGAAGGCAAGCAACATGGCAGTGCGAACGAGGTTCATGGCGGATCTCCATCTCCGATTTCGGCGTCACGAGCTTTCAATCCCGGCACCGGCGCATTATGATTTGGTTATTCATCAGCCATTTTCAATATTCCGGCAGGAGACGGCATGCAGGACGCCGATAACGACAATAGCGAAACGCCGATGGCCGAGGGATCGGAGCCGCCGCGCAAGATGCTGTCCCCGGCTGCCAGACGCGCGCTTGCCGAAGCCGAGGAGCGGCGAAAGAACCAGAAGCCGCTGGAGCTGCCGCCGGAGATCGGCGGCCGCGGCGGAGCCGAGCCGGCGCGTTTCGGCGATTACGAAATCAATGGCAGGGCGATCGATTTCTAAGCCAATATTTGCTGTTGGCTTCCTCGGCCGCAGAATAGAACTAAGAATCCGGCTAATGACATTTTAAGCGACAGGTATTTCAGGCACATCTAGCAGGCGTGACCTCGCCGGGAATGTTCTCAGGGCTTCGCCCGTGAACATGTTTGGATGCCACAAACCACGCATCGAATACGCGGAAACAAAAGAGCCGCCCCGGAAGCCCGAAAGGGGATCGGAGCGGCTCCATCTATCAGGCGGTCGCCTTGTTCTGCCGGTTGGCGATCAGATCCTCCACCACGGCCGGATCGGCCAGCGTCGAGGTATCGCCGAGCGCGCCGAAATCGTCTTCGGCGATCTTGCGCAGGATGCGGCGCATGATCTTGCCGGAGCGGGTCTTCGGTAGGCCGGGCGCAAACTGGATCTTGTCGGGCGCGGCGATCGGGCCGATTTCGGCCCGCACATGTTTCACCAGTTCCTGGCGAAGCGTATCCGATCCCTCGTGACCGGCCATCAGCGTCACATAGCAATAAATGCCCTGGCCCTTGATCGGATGCGGATAACCGACGACCGCGGCTTCCGAAACCAGATTATGCGAGACGAGCGCGGATTCCACCTCCGCCGTGCCGAGCCGGTGGCCGGAGACGTTCAGCACATCGTCGACGCGGCCGGTGATCCAGTAATAACCGTCCGCATCGCGCCGGCAGCCATCGCCGGTGAAATACTTACCCTTGTAGGTGGAAAAATAGGTCTGGATGAAGCGCTCATGATCGCCATAGACCGTGCGCATCTGGCCCGGCCAGCTGTCGGTGATGCAGAGATTGCCGTCGGCCGCGCCTTCAAGCACCTTGCCTTCATTGTCGACCAACTCAGGCTTGACGCCGAAGAACGGCATCGTCGCCGAACCGGGTTTCAGATCGGTGGCGCCGGGCAGCGGCGTGATCATGTGACCGCCGGTTTCCGTCTGCCACCACGTATCGATGACAGGGCAGCGCTTGTCGCCGACGACATTGTAGTACCACTCCCAGGCCTCGGGATTGATCGGCTCGCCGACCGTGCCGAGCAGGCGCAGCGAAGAGCGCGAGGAGCGCGTGACGAAGTCGTCGCCGGCACCCATCAGCGAGCGGATCGCCGTCGGCGCCGTATAGAAGATGTTGACCTTGTGCTTGTCGATGACTTCCCAGAAACGGCCCTGGTCCGGGAAGTTCGGCACGCCCTCGAACATCAGCGTCGTCGCGCAGTTCGCAAGCGGCCCATAGACGATATAGGAGTGGCCGGTCACCCAGCCGACATCGGCCGTGCACCAATAGACGTCGCCGTGGTGATAATCGAAGACATATTCATGCGTCATCGCCGCATAGACGAGATAACCGCCCGTCGTGTGCAGCACGCCCTTCGGTTTGCCGGTCGAGCCGGACGTATATAGAATGAAGAGCGGATCTTCCGCCTTCATCTTCACCGGTGGGCATTCCGCCTTCACCGTGGCCATTTCCTGGTGATACCAGAGGTCGCGGCCGGGCGCCCAGCCGGTCTTGCCGCCGGTGCGGCGAACGACCAGCACCTTGCTGACATTGACATGCTGGCGGGCGGCGATATGGATCGCCGTATCGGTATTGTCCTTCAGCGGCACCGGCTTGCCGCCGCGCAGACCTTCGTCGCAGGTGATGACGAAAGTGGATTCGCAGTCAACGATGCGCCCGGCCAGCGCCTCGGGCGAGAAACCGCCGAAGACGACCGAATGCACCGCGCCGATGCGGGCGCAGGCGAGCATTGCATAGGCCGCTTCCGGGATCATCGGCATATAGATGGTGACGCGATCGCCTTTCTTGACGCCGTGCTTCTTCAACACGTTCGCCATCCGGCAGACATGCTCGTAGAGCTCGTTATAGGTGACCTTCTTGTCGATATAGGGGTTGTCGCCCTCCCAGATGATCGCCACCTGGTCGCCATTCGTTTTCAGATGACGGTCGATGCAGTTGTAGGAGACATTTGTCTGACCGTCCTCGAACCACTTGATCGAAACCTTGCCGGTAAAGGAAGTGTTCTTGACCTTGGTATAGGGCTTGAACCAGTCGATCCGCCTGCCGTGCTTGCCCCAGAACTTGTCGGGGTTCTCGACGCTTTCCTCATACCATTTCAGGTACTTTTCCTTATCGATCAGGGCGCGCGCCTTCACCGGCTTCGTGACCGGATAGATCTTCTCCGACATGCAACTCCTCCTCATGGGACATGCGACGGGCCGCGTGAGCTATGGCCCGGACTTGAAATCACGGCAATTCATAGCAGTTCGCCTCGCCACGGCAATTAGACAAAGGTCATTTCATTTCGGAAGAATTGCAATTCTGCGACAGTGCGGTTATATAGCGCCATATTTCCCGGACATTGTGGTGACAATCCACGGACCGCGACCGGCGCGGACGATAGAAGGACTATATCCATGGCTCAAACACTGCTCATGCCGAAGGCGACAGCCATTTGGCTCGTCGACAATACGGCACTGTCTTTCGATCAGATCGCGCAGTTCTGCAAACTGCATCCGCTCGAAGTCAAGGCGATCGCCGACGGCGAAGCGGCGCAGGGCATCAAGGGCCTCGACCCGATCTCGACAGGACAGCTTTCCCGCGACGAGATTGCCCGCGCCGAGGCCAATCCGAACCACAAGCTGAAGCTTTCCGAACCGAAGGTGCGGGTGCCGGAATCCAAGCGCCGCGGTCCGCGTTATACGCCGGTTTCCAAGCGTCAGGACCGGCCGAACGCCATTCTCTGGCTCGTTCGCAACCATCCGGAGCTGAAGGACGCGCAGATTTCCCGCCTCGTCGGCACGACGAAATCGACAATCGAACAAATCCGCGAGCGCACCCACTGGAACTCCGCCAACCTCGCGCCGATGGATCCGGTTACGCTTGGCCTCTGCAGCCAGATCGATCTCGACATGGAAGTGGAAAAGGCCTCCAAGGGCCGTCCGCTACCGACCGCTGCCGAGTTGGGCGCAACGCTGCAATCGGCCCAGGACACCGAGCGCCTGACCCCGAGCCACGAGCGCGAGGAGGAAAAGGAAAAGGAAATCGACGCCGACGCCGTCTTCCGCAAGCTGAGCTCGCTACGCTCTGCCCCGAAGGACGAGGACGACGATCAGTACTGAGATATCAGTCGTCTCACAAAAAACCCCGCCGGTTTGAGCTGACCGGCGGGGTTTTTTATTGCGGATGGCCTGTTTCGTATTAGCTGCGGAACAGGGTGAGGATGTTCTGCGCCGAGCTGTTGGCGATCGAGAGAGACTGGATGGCGAGTTGCTGCTGTGTCTGCAACGCCGAAAGCTTGCTCGACTCCTCTTCCATATCGGCATCGACAAGGCGGCCGACGCCGGAGTCGATTGAATCGTGCAGGCCGCTGACGAAGGTCTCCTGCAGCTGGATACGGGTCGAGATCGAGCCGAGGGCCGAACCGGCGGCGGTCATGGCGCCGAGAACCAGCTCGATGCCGGTCAAGGCTGCATCGAGCTGACCCTGGGTGAAACCGGTGATGTCGAGATCATAGATCGACGGCATGACGATGACAGTGCCGCCATAAGTTCCGTTGAAGGCCGTACCGATGATACCGCTGCTCGTCTCGATCGCACCGGTGCTGGTCATGCCGAAAAGCACGTTTCCAAGCGAGCCTGAATCGAGCACGTAATCGGTCATCTTGACCGAAACGGCATTGCTGCCGTCGCGCACGAAGGACGAGACGACGCTCTTCGTGCCGGAGGCGCCGGCGACCCAGTTTTCGCCGGAGAAGGACGCCGACTGAGCGATGCTGAGCAGTTGCTCCTGATACTGATCGAGTTCCTGCTGGATCTTCGTCTTGTCGACACCCTTTTCGGTGGCGGCCACGATCTTGGCCTTGATTTCGCTGACGACATCGAGTGCGCTATCCATGGCCGAATAGGCGGTATCGACCTTGGCCGCGCCGAGCCCGAGCGCGTCGGAGACGGCCGAAAGCGCCATGTTGTCGGAACGCATGGTCGTTGCGATTGACCAGTAGGCGGCGTTGTCGGCCGCTTTCTCCACACGGTAACCAGATGAAACGCGACCCTGGGTGTCCTTGAGGCTATCGTTTACGCCGCGCAAAGTCTGCAGCGCTGCCATAGCAGCGTTGTTGGTGAGGATGCTTGTCATGATCCGTTCCACAATCGTTGAGAAAGGGGCATCCGGACTACAGCGCCGCGCATCTTTCAGACGCGCGAAGGACGCTGTAGCACTTCAACTGCTGCATAATTTTGTCCTGAAATCGATTCCGATTTAAGGAATTATGCAGTAGGCCGGTAACGGCGACTGCGTCATGCAAAGCCTGCTATGCAAGCCATTGCCGTTAACAAATGCTTGCATCGATATGGTTAACATTTCCTCAATTAGGTTTACCGAAAGTTTAATTCACATCGGCAAGGAGCCTAAACCGCGGCCGCGCAGCGCCTCGGCAATTTCCTCCAAAATCGTTGGATCATCGATGGTTGCAGGCATTTTCCAGGGCATGCCGTCGGCGATCTTCTGCATCGTGCCGCGCAGGATTTTGCCGGAGCGTGTCTTCGGCAACCGGTTAACGGTGATGGCCGTCTTGAAGGCGGCGACAGGCCCGATCGAATCACGAATCATCGCCACAACCTCTGATTCGATCGCCGTCGCGTCACGGGAAATATTTCGCTTCAGCACCAGGAAACCACAGGGTGCCTGACCCTTCAGCGCATCGATCACGCCGATGACCGCGCATTCGGCGACATCTGGATGACGAGCGCAGACCTCCTCCATCGCCCCTGTCGAGAGCCGATGCCCGGCGCAATTGATGATGTCGTCGGTGCGCGACATGATGAAGAGATAGCCGTCCTCATCGACATAGCCGGCATCGGCCGTCTTGTAATAGCCGGGAAACTCATCGAGATAGGCCGAGCGAAAACGCTCGTCGGCGTTCCAGAGGGTCGGCAGGCAGCCGGGCGGCAGGGGCAGCTTCACGACGATATTGCCGAGCGTTCCCGTCTCGATCGGATGACCGGCATCGTCGAGCACCGCGATATCGTAGCCGGGCATCGGCAGCGCCGGTGACCCGTGCTTGATGGGAAGGGCGCCGAGACCGAGCGGATTTGCAGCGATCGGCCAGCCGGTCTCCGTCTGCCACCAATGATCGATGACAGGTATACCGAGCATACGCTCCGCCCATTTCAGCGTTTCCGGATCCGCCCTCTCGCCGGCCAGAAACAGTGCGCGCAAATCCGGCATCGGATATTGGCGCATCAGTTCACCCTCACCGTCCTCCCGCCGGATGGCGCGGAAGGCCGTCGGCGCCGTGAACAGCACCCGCACCTTATGCTCCGAAACGACGCGCCAGACTGCACCGGCATCCGGAGTGCCGACCGGTTTTCCCTCGAAGATCAGCGTGGTGACGCCTGATAGCAGCGGCGCATAGACGATATAGGAATGTCCGACGACCCAGCCGATATCCGAAGCCGTCCAGAACACTTCGCCCGGCTTCAAGCCGTAGATATTCCGCATCGACCAGTTGAGCGCGACCATATGGCCGCCATTGTCGCGCACGACACCCTTCGGTTGGCCGGTCGTGCCCGAGGTATAGAGGATGTAGAGCGGATCGGTCGCCTTGACGGAAACACAGGCGATCTCGTCGCCACGATGCTGCGCCACCGCCACCTCGAAATCCTGATCTCGACCGCTGACGAGATCTGCCCGAAGCTCCGGCCGCTGCAGCACCAGACAGCGTTCCGGCTTCGAACGCGCGATCGCAATCGCCTGATCGACCAGTGGCTTATAGGCGACGATGCGACCAGGTTCGAGGCCGCAGCTCGCGGTGATCACCAGCTTCGCACCGCAATCGTCGATGCGCGCCGCAAGTTCGCTGGCGGCAAACCCGCCGAAAACGACGGAGTGAACCGCACCGATGCGGGCGCAGGCGAGCATCGAAAAGACCGCCTGCGGCACCATCGGCATATAAAGGATGACGCGATCACCCTTGCCGATGCCGCGCTCGACCAACGCTGCAGCGATGGCCATCACCTCGCCAAGCACCTCATCATAGGTGAAACGACGCTTCTCGCCGCTCATCGCGCTGTCGAAGATGACTGCCGTCACGCTCCCGCGTCCGGCGCTCACATGCCGGTCCAGGCAATTGTGGCAGGTATTGGTTTCAGCGCCCGAGAACCACCGGCCGTAGACGCCGGCATCCGGCGAAAACACCCGCTCCGCTGGCTTGAACCAATCGATATCGGCGGCCGCTTCGCGCCAGAAGGCTTCGGGATCGTGTTTCCAGGCCGCATAGGCCTGATGATAGCCGTTCCGCATCTGCTCCTCCCCAGGACATGCAAACCT
The DNA here is from genome assembly GCF_037002925.1 of Rhizobium aouanii. Lineage (NCBI taxonomy): Bacteria > Pseudomonadati > Pseudomonadota > Alphaproteobacteria > Hyphomicrobiales > Rhizobiaceae > Rhizobium > Rhizobium aouanii. The sequence continues at coordinate 76,373 of NZ_JBAMYD010000018.1, read as the reverse complement.
AATCTAGGCGGCATTGAGGGGAACAGGAAGCCCGACCAAAGCAGCGTTTCAGCGCGTGCCGAAAATCGCTGATCCCACACGCACGCTGGTGGCGCCAAAGGCGATAGCCGTCCCGTAGTCGCCCGACATGCCCATGGAAAGCTTTTCGACGCCGCATTTGAGCGCGAGCTTTGCCAGCAGGGCGAAATGCGGTCCGGGATTTTCCTCGGCCGGCGGAATGCACATCAAACCTTCGATCGAAAGGCCGAGTTCGTCGCGGCAGAGAGCGACGAAGGCCGGCGTGTCGTCAGGAGCGATGCCGGCCTTCTGCGGTTCGAGCCCGGTATTGACCTGGACATAGAGCCGCAGCGCCTTGCCTTGCCGCCTCATCTCCTCGGCAAGTGCGCGGGCGATCTTTTCCCGGTCCACCGTCTCGATGACGTCGAAAAGTGCGACGGCATCCGCCGCCTTGTTCGATTGCAGCGGTCCGATCAGATGCAGCTCGATATCCTGATGCTCGGCCTTCAGCGCCGGCCACTTGCCCTGGCTTTCCTGAACCCGGTTTTCCCCGAACACACGCTGCCCGGCGTCGATGGCCGGGCGGATCGCGTCCGCCTCGAAGGTCTTCGACACCGCGACGAGCTGAACGGAACCCGCCGATCGGCCTGCTTCGCGTTCCGCGGCGGCGATCCGCGACCGCACGTCGTTCAAGCGCTCTTGAAGTTCCATCGTTCTGCCTCGACATACCAGCATGAAAGGATTGGCAATGAACTAACCAGCCAACCTGTGCTTGCCAAGACCCGCTTTCGCGAAATCGCTTGCGCATGATCAAGATCGGACGCTTGCAGCGGCTGCAAAACTTGACGCTGTGGTGGTTTCATGGTGAAGGTCTCGACCAATCTCCCCTGATGTTCCGGAAATACGAATACCATGGCCACCGAACGTTATAATCCGCGCGATGCCGAGCCCCGCTGGCAGCAGAAATGGAATGAAGACAAGGTCTTCGAGACCGACAACGCCGATCCGCGCGAAAAATATTACGTCCTCGAAATGTTCCCCTATCCGTCGGGGCGCATCCATATGGGCCATGTCCGCAATTACGCCATGGGCGACGTCGTCGCCCGTTACAAGCGCGCCCGCGGCTACAACGTACTGCACCCGATGGGCTGGGACGCTTTCGGCATGCCGGCGGAGAACGCCGCCATGGAGCGCGGCGTGCATCCCGCCTCCTGGACGTATCAGAACATCGGTTCGATGAAGGCGCAGCTGAAGGCCATGGGACTTTCGCTGGACTGGAGCCGCGAATTCGCCACCTGTGACGTCGAATATTACCAGCACCAGCAGCATCTCTTCCTGGATTTCCTGGAGAAGGGCCTTGTCTATCGCAAGCAGTCGAAGGTGAACTGGGATCCCGTCGACAACACCGTGCTCGCCAACGAACAGGTGATCGACGGCCGCGGCTGGCGTTCCGGCGCCCTGGTCGAACAGCGCGAGCTGACACAATGGTTCTTCAAGATCACCGATTTCAGTCAGGACCTGCTGGACGCGCTGGATACGCTCGACCAATGGCCGGAAAAAGTGCGCCTGATGCAGAAGAACTGGATCGGCCGCTCGGAGGGCCTGGCGATCCGCTGGGAGATCGTGCCGGAAACGGCACCTGCGGGCGAAAGCGAAGTCACGGTCTATACGACCCGGCCGGACACGCTTTTCGGTGCCTCCTTCCTGGCGATTGCCGCCGATCATCCGCTGGCAAGGGATGCCGCGGCGAAGAACCCTGAGGTCGAAGCCTTCTGCGAGGAGTGCCGCCGGGCCGGTACGTCGCTCGCAGCACTCGAAACCGCTGAAAAGAAGGGCATGGACACCGGCATCCGCGTCAGGCATCCGCTCGACCCCTCTTGGGAACTGCCTGTTTATGTCGCCAATTTCGTCCTGATGGATTACGGCACGGGCGCGATCTTCGGCTGCCCCTCGGGCGACCAGCGCGACCTTGATTTTGCCCGCAAATATGGTCTGCCGGTCGTACCCGTCGTCATGCCCCGGGATGGCGATGCGGCAAGCTTCTCCGTCGGCGACACCGCCTATGACGGTGATGGCGTGATGATCAATTCACGCTTCCTCGACGGCAAGACGACCGAGGAAGCCTTCAATATCGTCGCCGACCGGCTGTCGGCCGCGTCGCTCAGCAATGCGCCGCAGGGTGAACGTAAGGTCAATTTCCGTCTGCGCGACTGGGGCATTTCCCGCCAGCGTTATTGGGGCTGCCCGATTCCGGTCATCCATTGCGATGATTGCGGCGTCGTGCCCGTGCCGAAAAGAGATCTGCCGGTCAAACTGCCCGACGACGTCACCTTCGACCAGCCCGGCAATCCGCTCGATCGTCATCTGACCTGGCGCCATGTCTCCTGCCCGAACTGCGGCAAGGATGCTCGCCGTGAGACGGATACGATGGACACCTTCGTCGATTCGAGCTGGTATTTCACCCGCTTCACCGCACCCTCGGAAGGAAAGCCGACCGATCCGGAGGCGGCGAACCGCTGGCTTCCGGTCGACCAGTATATTGGCGGCATCGAGCACGCGATCCTGCACCTGCTCTATTCCCGCTTCTTCACCCGCGCCATGCGCGAGACCGGTCACGTCGCCGCCACCGAACCCTTCAAGGGTCTCTTCACCCAGGGCATGGTGGTCCACGAAACCTATAGTCGCGGCGCAGGCGCCGGCCGCGAATGGGTGGCACCCGCCGATATCCGCATCGACGAACTCGACGGCAAACGCCGCGCCTTCTTGCTGGCGTCAGGCGAAGAAGTTGCGATCGGCTCGATCGAGAAGATGTCGAAATCGAAAAAGAACGTTGTCGATCCCGACGATATCATCGCCTCCTACGGCGCCGATACCGCCCGTTTCTTCGTTCTGTCCGACTCCCCGCCCGAGCGTGACGTCATCTGGTCCGAAGCGGGCGTCGAAGGCGCTCATCGTTTCACTCAGCGTCTGTGGCGCTTGATTTCCGAAGCAGCCGACGCGCTCTCCGCCGTGGTACCTGCGCCGGCAACCGATGGGGAGGCGTTGTCGATCTCGCAGGCCGCCCACAAGACGCTGAAGGCTGTCGGGAACGACTATGACAAGCTCTGGTTCAACAAGGCCGTTGCCCGAATTTATGAACTCGTCAACGCGCTGGCCGCCCCGATGATGAGGGTTGCGGCAGGTGAGGGAGATGCCACCTATCGCGCGGCGGTGCGCGATGCCGCCGAGATTCTGATTCAGCTCGTCTCCCCGATGACGCCGCATCTGGCTGAGGAATGCTGGGCCGCGCTCGGCAATGAAGGTTTGCTTGCCCGGACAAGCTGGCCGCGATACGACGAAACCCTCGTCATCGAAAACGATCTCGTCTTGCCGGTACAGATCAACGGCAAGAAACGCGCTGAATTGACAATTTCTCGCGATGCAGATCAGAATGCCGTCACCAACGCCGTGCTGGATCTGGATGCAGTGAAGAACGCGCTGAACGGACAGGCACCGAAGAAGATCATCGTGGTTCCCCGAAGGATTGTAAACATTGTCGTTTGATATCGCTTGCAAGCTGGCCCGCAATGCCGGCATCGCCGTGATCTTTGCCTCGGCGGCTTTTCTCTCCGCCTGCCAGGTCCGACCGCTTTATTCCGAGAGTTCCGGTGTCGTCGAAAAGCTTTCCTCGGTCGGCTTTTCCCCGGCAAGCAGCCGCGTCGAGCAGCAGGTGCGCAATCGCCTGATCTTCCTGGCGTCGCGCGGTGCCGGTGAAGCGGTAAACCCGCAATATCAGGTTGAGATTCACGCTACCTCGTCTGTTGCCGATACGCTCCTGACGGATTCCTCGGACACGTCGCGCGCCGGCCGTGTGACCGTCAGCGTCACCTACACGCTGCGTTCGGCGACCGACAATCACGTGATTAAGGCCGGCAGCCGAGCTACCACGGCGCTGGTGGATTTTTCCGAACAGGAATTCGCCAAGCAGCGTGCGATCCGTGATGCCCAGAACCGCGCGGCGGATCAGGTGGCGGAATTCGTGGGAGCCGATATCGCCGCTGCCCTCAGCCGCTGAGGGCGGAGATGTGGCAGAGATAAAATCCCACGAATTCGAGACATTCCTGCAGAAATCGGCGCGGAACTATCGGATTTACGTCATCTACGGGCCGGATCGCGGTCTTGTTTCCGAACGGGCAAGCCTGCTCGCCGGCAAGAGCGGTGTTGCTCTCGATGATCCCTTCTCGCTGACCAAGCTCGATATCGGTGATCTGCAGAAAGATCCCGGTCGGTTGGTCGACGAGGTCCAGTCGATCGGTCTGTTCGGCGGCGAAAAACTGATCTGGATCCGCGGTGCCGCCAACGAGAAATACCTCGTCGATTCCTTGGCGCTGCTGGCCAAAAAACCACTCGAGGCCGCCTATCTGATCATCGAGGCCGGTGACCTCAAGAAGGGTTCCCTGCTGCGCAAGACCGCGGAAACCGCTCGATCCATCATGACGATCCCGTCTTACGCCGATGACAGCCGCGCCCTGAATGCATTGATCGATACGGAACTCGGTGCAGAGAAGCTCGGCATTACGCCGGCCGCGCGACAAGCGCTGATCGCGTTGATCGGCGGCGACAGGATCGCTTCCCGAAACGAGGTGCGCAAGCTTGCTCTTTACTGCCGGGGCTTCGATACGGTCGAAGAACATCACGTTACCGAAATAATCGGCGACGCCAGCGCCATCTCGGTTGACGACGCCGTCGATGCCATCCTCGGCGGTGATCTCAACGCCTTTCTGCACGCCATGCAAAAAATCAGCAGCTCGAAAACCGCGATCTTTCTCGTGCTGCAGGCATGCCTGAAGCAATTCCAGCTTCTGGATTCGATGCGCGCCGAAATGGATGAAAAACGGCTGCAGCCGCCTCAAGTCATGCAGACAATGGGGCGGCATCTGCATTTCCGCCGCAAGCCGATCATCGAACAGGCGCTGCGCCAGTGGACCGCGGAAAGCATCGCCCGTGAATCCAATCGACTACAGGCCGCTATTCTGCAAACCAGACGGCGGCAGGTGCTGGAAGACAGCGTTGCGATGCAAACGCTTCTGTCCACCACCCTTCAATCCGGCCGGAAATCCGCCTGACCAGAGCGCGTCGGCCCAAAAATCATAACCGCTTTTCGGAAAGCACGATGCGTTGTTTCAAGGAGTTAAAGCGTCGTTGCTCTAGAGCATGATGCCGAAAAGTGTGAGCGGTTTTCGGACGACATCATGCTCTAAACTAACTATATAATGTAGAACAGATTTTAGGCCGACCCGGCCTAAAATCATCCTGGTCTAGCGCCTCTCGAGCAAGCGGCAGATTTCCTCGAGCTGCTCTAGCGACTTATAGGAAATTTTGATCTGGCCGCCGCTTGCCTTGTGATTGATCGCAACATCAAGGCCGAGCGCATCGGAAAGTGTCCGTTCCAGCGCCAGCGTGTCGGAATCTTTCTGATCTCGCCGCAAGGCCGCCTGCTGCGGCTCCGATTGGGCCTTGATATTATTTTGCGCCAGCTTCTCCGCATCACGCACCGACATGCCCTTGGCAACGATCGTACGGGCGAGACTTGCCGGGTCGGATGTCGAAACCAGTGCGCGCGCGTGGCCAGCCGATAGGCTGCCGGCAGCAAGCAGATCGCGAACCGGATCAGGCAATTTCAACAGGCGCAACGAGTTGGCTACATGGCTGCGGCTTTTGCCGATGATTTCGCCGAGGTCGTTCTGGGTGTAGCCGTATTCCGCGATCAGCTGCTCATAGCCCAAGGCCTCTTCGAGGGCATTGAGATCCGCGCGCTGCACGTTTTCGACAATGGCGATTTCCAGCGCCGTCTTATCATCCACATCACGGATAATGACAGGAATCTCGATCAGCCCGGCAAGTTGAGCTGCGCGCCAGCGTCGTTCGCCGGCGATGATCTCATATCGATCCCGCGACATCGTCCGCACAACAATCGGCTGAACGATACCGTGTTGACGAATGGAGCTTGCGAGATCGTGCAGCTCCGAATCATCGAAGAACCGACGGGGATTGCGGGGGTTGCGGCTGACGAACTCAATCGGGATCATTCTGTCGGCGCTGATAGTCCGCTCGGCTTCCACCGGGACAGGCTGATCCATTTCACCAATCAGCGCCGCAAGGCCGCGGCCCAATCGCCTCTTCGATACATCGTCATTCATGATCTACACTCACCTACACCCCTGAAATGATATTATGCGGCCAGCCTTTGGCGCTCTCGCTGAATGACCTCGGAGGCGAGCTGCAGATAGGCCTGGCTGCCCGCGCACTTCAAGTCATAGAGAATAGCCGGCTTACCGTAGGACGGAGCCTCGGAAACCCGGACGTTGCGCGGAATTAACGTGTGGTAAACCTTGTCCCCAAGATGCGTACGCACGTCATTGACGACCTGCTGGGCAAGATTGTTGCGCGCATCGAACATCGTCAAGACGATACCTTGAATATCCAGCCGCGGGTTCACTGTCCGCCGAACCTGACTGACGGTCTCGAGGAGCTGGCTCAACCCCTCCAGCGCAAAAAATTCACATTGCAGCGGCACCAAGACCGAATGTGCCGCCGCCATGGCATTCATCGTCAGCAGATTGAACGACGGCGGGCAATCCAGAAGAATATAAGAAAACGCCATGGCCTCGGGCGACGACAGCGCTTTCCGCAATTTGAACACCCGATCGCTCTGCTGCGAGATTTCCATCTCGATGCCGAGAAGATCCATCGTCGACGGGACGATAAAGAGGTTAGGAACCGCCGTCTCAAGAGTCACTTCGGGGATCCCACGATCACCGACCATCAGATCGTAGGAGGACAGCTTGCGATCACGACGATCGATACCGAGGCCGGTGCTGGCATTGCCCTGCGGGTCGAGATCGACGATCAGGACGCGCTCGCCGATAGCAGCAAGCGCCGTTGCCAGATTGATTGCTGTGGTCGTCTTGCCAACGCCACCTTTCTGATTTGCGATGGTGATAATCCGATGTCGTTCGCCAGCCATTGCCGCAATATCCGATCTGTTAAACCAAGCGCCGGAGATTTGATACTTCTAAAATAACGGATTCCTGCTCGACGACGCTCTTATGTTCTAACAGATCGAATTCCCACCGACCACGTGCTTTGTCAATTTCCCTGAGGTAATCCCGGCCTTTGTGAAAGAAGCCACGACAATTTTCCTTGCCAAGCATCCAGGGGGATGAATAACCGATGAGCCCATCAAGATCCGCAAGGGCACGTGCTGAAATCGCACCACATTCGCCAACCTCCGTATAAGCATCTTCGATTCGAATGCTATGGATGCTGCCGCGCGCATTTGTCTCCCGCAGCGCTGTCCGCAGAAACGCTGCCTTTTTATGGTTGCTTTCGACCAGATGGACCCATCCACCTTGCAGCTCGGCCAGAAAAATCGCCGTAATAATGCCGGGAAAGCCGCCTCCGCTGCCGAGATCAACCCAGGTAATCGGTTGAGGATGAATCTGAAAGACCTGGCTGCTATCAGCGATGTGCCGGTGCCACAGATCATCCAGTGTCGACGGCGCCACCAGATTGATCGCTTTTGCCCACTTCTGAAACAGCGCTGCAAAGTGCTGCAACCGTTCCTGTGTTTCACGTGAAACACGCAAACCGTTTAATTCCATTCTGAAAGACTCTCAAATCTTGTATCAGGCGCTACGGCGCTCGGCAGAGGCTAGTCGACGCAAGTGCACGAGCAGCAACGCGATTGCCGCAGGCGTCATCCCTTCAACGATTGCAGCCTGGGCAATACTGAAAGGGCGAGCAGCGCTGAGCTTGACCTTCAACTCGTTCGAGAGACCGGACAGTGCGTCATAGTTGAAATCTAGCGGTATCTGCCGCTCCTCGTCGCGTTGCTGACCGGCAATCGCCGAGGCTTGTCGATCGAGATAAACCGAATAGCCTGCCTCGATTTCCAACGCTTCCGCAACTTTCCATCCAATCATGCCGAGCTTCTCCGGCCACACATGCCGAAGCGCGGCGAAATCATAATTCGGATAGGACAATAAATCATACGCGGTTCGGCGCTGCCCATCGAGATTGATATTCAAGCCCGCGCGACGCGCCTCATTCGGTGTCACCGCCAGCGACTGCAGCAGCACCCGACCGGCTTCGATCTCCGCCTGATAGGATGTGAATCGCTGCATTCGCGCGTCACTGACGCACCCGACCCGCATGGCCAGCGGCGTCAAGCGCATATCGGCATTGTCAGCCCGCAAACTGAGACGATACTCCGCACGCGATGTAAACATTCGATACGGCTCCGTAACGCCTCGCGACGTGAGATCGTCGATCATGACGCCAATGTAAGAACTCGTCCGGCTAAAATGGAACGGATCCGAATCGCTGCTTCGCAATGCGGCATTCAGCCCGGCTGCCAGCCCCTGCGCGGCTGCCTCTTCATATCCGGTGGTGCCATTGATCTGGCCTGCCAGAAACAAGCCTCTCAGCCGTTTGACCTCCAGCGATGGAGTAAGCTCCCTCGGATCGACATGATCATATTCGATCGCATAGCCCGGTTGCAGTATTCTTGCCGCTTCGAGGCCGGGAATTGTTTTGATGAAGTCGGCCTGCACCTCCGCCGGCAAGGAGGTAGAAATCCCGTTCGGATAGACCGTGTCATCGTCCAGTCCCTCGGGTTCGAGAAAGACCTGATGTCCATCCCGCTCTCCGAATTTCACCAGCTTGTCTTCGATTGACGGGCAATAACGAGGCCCGACGCCTTCGATCTGCCCGGAATACATTGCCGAGCGCATGATGTTGTCGACAATGATGCGGTGGGTCGCTTCGGTCGTCCTGGTGACCCCGCATTCGATTTGTGGCGTGGTAATCGTGTCTGTCATAAAGGAGAAGGGGACAAGCTCCTCGTCAGCCCCCTGTCGACCGATGGATTGCCAGTCGATCGTCTTTCCGTCCAGCCGGGCGGGTGTGCCGGTCTTCAGACGTCCCAGCCGCAGCCCAAGGCGGGCGAGGGTCGCAGACAATCCGATCGACGGCGCTTCACCGACACGCCCGGCCGGTGTCTTTTCCGACCCGATATGAATAAGACCGCGCAGAAAGGTTCCAGTGGTCAAAACCACCGCCGGCGCTTTCAGGGTCCGACCATCCTTCATGATCACGCCAGCGACGCAACCATCGACAACGTCCAGATCAAACGCATCGCCTTCGATGATATCCAGGTCCGGCGTCGCTTCGATCGCCGCCAGCATCGCCTGGCGATAAAGCTTTCGATCGGCCTGCGTCCGCGGCCCTCGGACGGCAGCACCTTTCTTCTTGTTGAGCATCCTGAATTGAATGCCTGCAACATCGGCGACGCGACCCATCAGGCCATCCATCGCATCGATCTCCCGAACAAGGTGGCCCTTGCCCAGCCCGCCAATCGCCGGATTACAAGACATGACCCCGATCGTGTCCCGTCTATGCGTAATCAGAGCGGTTTTTGCCCCGAGGCGCGCAGCTGCGCTGGCAGCCTCTGACCCCGCATGGCCGCCACCGATCACAATCACGTCGAAGACATTATCCGTCATTCAAGGCTCCATATCCGCTAGACGTTTCACGTGAAACCGTGCAGGCCTTTAGCCCTAAAGGTTTCACGTGAATCATTTGCCAATACAAAATTCGGAGAAGATTACCCCGAGCAATTGTTCGACATCCACTCGACCGGTAATTCTGCCCAAATACTCAGCGGCTATTCGCAGCTGCTCGGTTCGCAGTTCAAGATTCACATCCGCCTGCGATATGGCCGCATCAAGCGCCGCTAAACATTTCGCGAGCGAATCCTTATGCCTTTGCCGGCTGGGAATTGCCATAGACAGGCCGGCAAAACGTCTCTCAACGATGTCGCCGATCAACCGCCGTAGTTCCGGCAGCCCGTCACCCGTCGCCGTCGAAATCTGCAAATCATACCGACCCGAAGCGATTTCGGTCAGATCCTTCTTTGTCCCGACAGTAACATGCGCAGAGGACTGCTCCAAGTCGTCGGGAATCAGAGGTTTCGTCATGTCGACCAGCAGCAGGACAAGATCGGCATCACGCAGTGCTATCCGCGCGCGCCGCACACCTTCCATTTCGACTCTGTCGTCCGCCTCGCGAAGACCCGCAGTGTCATAGAGCTTGATCAGGTAACCATCAATGTCGAGATCAACCTGCAGGACATCGCGGGTGGTTCCAGCGATCTCCGTGACAATTGCGACGTCTCGACGCGCCAAAGCGTTCAACAGGCTCGATTTTCCAGCATTCGGAGCACCGGCGATGACCACCTTGAAGCCGTCTCGGATAATCTCGCCGGCCGAAGCCGCCGCCAGGTGATCCTCGATATCGCTGCGAAGCTTCGCCATATCGGCCCAGACTGCATCCGATACCGACCCTGGAACGTCATCCTCGTCGGGGAAATCAAGTTCCGCCTCGATCAGCGCGCGGGCGCGCGTCAATCGTTCCGCCCACGAATCGTAAATTGCGGAAAGCCCGCCGGCGCTATGTTCGACCGCGAGGCGGCGCTGCATTTCAGTCTCGGCGCCGATAAGGTCGGCCAGTCCTTCCACCTCGACGAGATCTAGTTTGCCATTCTCAAAAGCCCGTCGGGAGAACTCACCTTCGACCGCCATCCGAACACCTGGAATGTCGCCAAGCGCGTGAAACAGCGCCGCCAGAACCGCTTTACTGCCATGGAGCTGCAGCTCGGCAACATCTTCGCCGGTAAACGAATTTGGCGCGGGAAAAAACAAAACCAGACCTCTGTCGATCGGCTGGTTGTTTCGGTTTCGAATCGTTCGGTATGCGGCTGTTCGATCGGCCGGAACGGCACCAATGAGGTTGAGCAATAGATCTCGGGTCAGCGTTCCGCTGATGCGAACAACCGACACACCCGAAGGCGGTGCCCCGCTCGAAAGGGCATATATGGTGTCGTTCAACGTGGCCATGCCGTCTGCTGTCCATCGGTTCCGAATCGGTCTCTCTTAAATAGAAAAGCTGGCGGCATCACGACGATGCCGCCAGCTCCCCTAAAATGACTCCGGCTAAGGATTATGTGTTCATCGATTCGAAGAAGTCGGAATTGTTCTTCGTCTGCTTGAGCTTGTCGATCAGGAATTCGACCGCATCGGTCGTGCCCATCGGAGCCAGGATACGGCGGAGCACGAAGATCTTCTGCAGATCCTGGCGCGGTACCAGAAGGTCTTCCTTGCGCGTACCGGACTTCAGGATGTCCATTGCCGGGAAGATACGCTTATCGGCGACCTTGCGATCGAGGACGATTTCCGAGTTGCCGGTACCCTTGAATTCTTCGAAGATGACTTCGTCCATGCGGCTGCCGGTATCGATCAGCGCCGTCGCGATGATCGTCAAAGAGCCGCCTTCTTCGATGTTACGCGCCGCGCCGAAGAAGCGCTTCGGCCGCTGCAGAGCGTTGGCGTCCACACCGCCGGTCAGAACCTTGCCTGACGAGGGAACAACCGTGTTATAGGCACGGCCCAAGCGCGTGATCGAATCGAGCAGGATGACAACGTCGCGGCCGTGTTCGACTAGGCGCTTGGCCTTCTCGATGACCATTTCGGCCACCTGCACGTGACGCACGGCCGGTTCGTCGAAGGTCGAGGAGATGACCTCGCCGCGAACCGAACGCTGCATGTCGGTCACTTCTTCGGGGCGTTCATCGATCAGCAGGACGATCAGATAGCACTCCGGATGGTTGGCGGTGATCGAATGCGCGATGTTCTGCAACAACACGGTTTTACCGGTACGCGGCGGCGCGACGATCAATCCACGCTGGCCCTTGCCGAGCGGCGCCACCAGGTCGATCACACGTGGCGACAGATCCTTGGTGGTGGGAATATCCAGTTCCATCTTGAAGCGTTCGTTCGGATAGAGCGGTGTCAGATTGTCGAAATGAACCTTGTGACGAATCTTTTCCGGATCGTCGAAATTGATGGTGTTGACCTTGAGCAGCGCGAAATAGCGCTCGCCTTCCTTCGGTCCACGGATCGGGCCTTCGACGGTATCGCCGGTTTTCAGCGAGAAACGGCGGATCTGCGACGGGGAGATATAAATATCGTCCGGGCCCGGCAGGTAGTTCGCATTGGGCGACCGCAGGAAGCCGAAACCGTCCTGCAGCACTTCGACGACGCCTTCGCCGATGATTTCGACATCCTGGCTGGCAAGCATCTTGAGGATCGCAAACATCAGCTCCTGCTTGCGCATCGTGCTTGCATTCTCGACCTCGAGCGATTCGGCAAATGCCAGCAGATCCGTCGGGGATTTACTCTTAAGTTCCTGAAGCTTCATTTCAGCCATGAAGTGACCAATACTCTTTTCAATTTCAAAGGGGAAAGGCGATGTTGGGTCGTATTCGGTACCGCGAAAGGGCTCGCAGACGACTGAACTCTACACACATGCCACGTAGATGAGGTGCGCGGAAAATAGCGACTCGCAATCGTTGCCGCAAGAGGGCTGCTTAAAATGAAGCAAATTTAACCTGAGGACGATTTTCCTCAGAACGGCTTCACCACGACGAGGATGACGATCAGGATCATCAGCACCGTCGGCGCCTCGTTCATAAACCGCCAATAGCGCGCCGAGCGACGGTTTTCATCCCGCTCGAAGGCCCTGACGGCGCGGCTGAAGAACATATGAACGCCGGTCAGCAATACGACGAGAGCGATCTTGGCATGCAGCCAGCCGCCCTGGAATCCATAAACCGACCAGGCGAGATAGAGGCCAAAAATCCACGTCAACATCATCGCCGGCGTCATGATGATCCGAAGCAGCCGACGCTCCATCACCTTGAAGGTTTCCGACTGCACCGAGCCGGGCTCCGCATCGGTGTGATAGATGAACAGCCTCGGCATGTAGAACAGCCCGGCCATCCAGGAAATGACCGCGATGATGTGCAGCGCCTTGATCCAAAGGTAGAGATTATCGGGATTCCAGGCAAAAAGCCCGATCGCCATCAGCGCAAAGAAGGCCAGCGCAAAATGAGCCCGGCGCCGGGCGTAAGCGCCAGATCTCCGATCGGTCTGCTTTTCCATCGTCACGCCCCGCCTCGCACGCGATCCACCAGCAGACGCACATGCTCTGGGTCGGCCTGCGGTGTAATGCCGTGACCGAGATTGAAGATCAGCGGACCATTTCCGAGGTGCTGCAGAATATCATCGATGCCTTCCTCCAGCGCCCGGCCGCCGGCAACGACGCGCATCGGATCGAGGTTGCCCTGAACCGGTCCATCCTTTTGAAGTTCGGCTGCAAAGGCCAGCGGAACCGACCAGTCGAGGCCGATCGCATCAGCACCCGTCTTCTGGCGATAGGTCTTGAGTTGATAGCCGGCGCCCTTGGCAAAGGCGATGATGCGAGCATGCGGCCGTTGTGATTTGACGGAAGCGATCATCCGCGCAACCGGCCTGATCGCAAATGCCTCGAACTCCTTCTCGCCGAGAACACCTGCCCAGGAATCGAAGATCTGCACGGCATCGGCGCCGGCATCGATCTGGGCGACGAGATAATCGGCCGATACGTCGGCAAGCAACATCAGCAGATGCTCGAAAGCGCGGGCATGCTTGTAGGCGAAGAGACGGGCAGGGCCCTGATCCGGCGTGCCGTGACCGGCGATCATGTAGGTCGCAACCGTCCATGGCGCGCCGCAGAAACCGAGCAGCGTCGTCTCCGCTGGCAACTCCTCACGCAGCCGCCGCACCGTTTCCAGAACCGGCCTGAGATAATCGACAACCTCTTCGCCGTTCAAACTGCCGATCCCGGCTTCATCGATCGGATCCATCTCCGGGCCATGGCCTTCGGTGAACCGGACATTCCGCTTCATTGCGTCTGGAACGACCAGGATATCGGAAAACAGAATGGCCGCGTCGAAGCCATAGCGACGGATAGGCTGCAATGTCACTTCGACGGCGTGCTCAGGCGTGTAGCAGAGATCGAGAAAACTTCCTGCCTTTGCCCGGGTCTCCCGATATTCCGGGAGATAACGTCCTGCCTGTCTCATCAGCCAGAGAGGAGGAGGGGAGAGGCTCTCGCCACTCAAAACCCTCATGATCTTTCGGCGCATATCGCTCAAGCGCTTCTTCCCTATAAAAAAACAAAGATATTTTAAAAGGTTTCTATTTCTTAGAGTCGGTGACTATCAAGGATTAAAATCCATCCACCGCAGATGCCATTTGTCGCGCGCCTGCAAAAGAACATCGGAAGGATTTGTCGATCTCCTCCGAATCTCGGGGAGAAGCCGAATCTGAAAATGATTCCAAATCCTTCCGGACCGGCAATTTTTCTCATCGCTGTGGATAGGCTGTGGACCAGCTTTCAGGAAATAGATCTCTTCCCCGTCGTCCACAGGGCCAATCGAAACCGATCCGCAGAATCCGAAATGTGGATAAGGAGGCATGTTTTCCCTTGCCGGAGACTGCCTCGCCGCCGTAGCTCTGTTTCATCCAGTCTTTTCAACAGGCAGCGGAAAATAGCGTGGAGAACAGAACGAACTTCTTTCATCTGCATCTGATTTCTGACTCAACGGGAGAGACTCTAATCTCCGCCGGGCGCGCCGCGTCGGCGCAGTTCAGATCGGCGCAGCCGATCGAACATGTCTATCCGCTGATCCGCAATCGCAAGCAGCTGCTGCCGGTTCTGCAGGCGATCGATGACGCCCCCGGCATCGTGCTCTACACCATTGTCGACCGGGAGCTTGCGAGCCTGATCGATGAACGCTGCATCGAGATGGGTGTCGCCTCGGTGAATGTGCTGGAGCCGGTGATGAATGCCTTCCAGATCTATCTCGGCGCCCCGTCTCGCCGTCGTGTCGGGGCCCAGCATGTGATGAATGCCGGCTACTTCGCGCGCATCGAAGCGCTGAATTTCACCATGGATCACGACGACGGCCAGATGCCGGACGACTATAACGACGCCGATGTCGTCATCATCGGCATCAGCCGTACGTCGAAAACACCGACCAGCATCTACCTCGCCAACCGGGGCATCAAGACGGCGAACATTCCGATCGTCTACGGCGTGCCATTGCCGGAAAGCCTGTTCGTGGCGAGCAAACCGCTGATCGTCTGCCTGATCGCCACCACCGACCGTATTTCCCAGGTGCGGGAAAATCGGGTGCTCGGGGTGACGCAGGGCTTCGATCGCGAACACTACACCGATCGCGCTGCGATTTCGGAGGAGCTGAAATATGCCCGCTCGCTTTGCGCCCGTCATAACTGGCCGCTGATCGACGTCACCCGCCGCTCAATCGAGGAAACAGCTGCGGCAATCGTTGCCCTGCGGCCGAAGCTGCGCTAAGCGCTGACGAAAACCCGGCACGCCGAGGAACCCATGACGCCGAAACTCATCCTTGCATCGTCGAGCCCCTTTCGCCGGATGCTGATGGAAAATGCCGGTCTGCCCTTCGAGGCGCATGCCGCAAGGATCGATGAACGGGCCGTCGAAGCGCCGTTGGAAAGAGCTGGCGCAAAGCCTGATGCCGTGGCCATCGTCCTGGCCAGGGCCAAGGCCGAGGAAGTCAGCCGCCGTTTTCCGGATAGCTTGGTCATCGGTTCGGATCAGACGATGTCGCTTGGTGACAGCGTCTTCCATAAGCCGAAGGACCTGGCCGACGCGGCTAGCCATCTTCAGGCTCTTTCCGGCGTAACCCACCGATTGAACAGCGCCGTCGCGATCGTCAGCGATGGCGTGGTCTTGTGGGAACATCTCGCCCTTGCCGAACTGACGATGCGGCCGCTAACGGTGGAGTTCATCGACAGGCATCTGGCCCGGGTTGGCGAAAGGGCGCTTTCCAGTGTCGGCGCCTATCAATTGGAGGGGGAGGGCATCCAGCTCTTCGAAAAGATCGAGGGTGATTATTTCACCATTCTCGGCCTGCCGATGCTGCCGCTCTTAAAAAAATTGCGAGAACTCGGAGCGATCGATGGGTGATTCACGTGAAACATTGGGGCCGAAAGCATTTGTCACCGGCTTTCCCATCAAGCATTCGCGTTCGCCATTGATCCACGGATATTGGTTGAAGACTCTCGGCCTGCCGGGCAGCTACCGCGCCCATGAAGTGGCGCCCGAGGCCTTTGCCGATTTCATTCACTCGCTGAAAGATGGCAGTTCCGGCTTTACCGGAGGCAATGTCACCATTCCCCACAAGGAATTGGCGTTCCAGCTCTCAGACAAGCCGGACGCGCTCTCGCGCGAACTCGGCGCCGCGAACACACTCTGGCTGGAGGATGGCGCCCTGCATGCGACGAATACTGACGGTCGTGGCTTCATCGCCAATCTCGACGAACGCCATCCGGGCTGGGACCGGCATGGCACGGCCGTCGTCTTTGGCGCCGGCGGCGCCAGCCGGGCGATCATACAGGCGGTCCGTGATCGGGGTTTCAAGGAGATCCACGTCGTCAACCGCACCGTCGAACGTGCGCGTGAGCTCGCGGATCGTTTTGGCCCGCGTGTTCGGGCCCACCCGGCCGGAGCGCTTGCCGAAGTCATGAAAGGCGCGGGCCTCTTCATCAATACCACCTCGCTCGGCATGGACGGCGAGCCGGCGCCGCAACTCGATTTCTCGCCTCTTGCAGCCGATGCCGTCGTCACCGATATCGTCTATGTGCCCTTGAAGACGCCGATCCTGACCCAGGCGGAGAAGCAAGGATTTCCCATCGTCGATGGTCTCGGCATGCTCTTGCACCAGGCCGTGCCCGGATTCGAGAAATGGTTCGGCCAGCGTCCGATCGTCGACGCGGCGCTGCGCGCGCTCATCATTGCGGATATGGAAGCACACTGATGCTGAAGATCGGCCTCACCGGCTCCATCGGAATGGGAAAATCGACAGCGGCAAAGCTCTTCGCCGACGCAGGAATCCCGGTGAATGATTCGGATGCCGTGGTCCACGATCTCTATGCCGGCGAGGCTGCACCCCTGGTGAATGCCGCTTTCCCCGGCACGATGAAGGATGGAGCAGTCGACCGGCGTGAACTCGGCCGCCAGCTCGCTCTTGATCCGGACGGCTTCAAACGCCTGGAAGCGATCGTCCATCCGCTGGTTCGCAAACGCGAGACGGAATTTCTGAAGCGACAACGCGCCGCCGGCGCCGACATGGTATTGCTCGATATTCCATTACTTTTCGAAACCGGCGCCGTGGCAAGAGTGGACGTCGTCGTCGTCGTCAGCACTGATCCACAGATTCAGCGCCAAAGGGTGCTTGCGCGCGAAGGCATGACCGAGGAAAAATTCGACATGATTCTCTCACGCCAGACGCCGGACACGGAAAAACGGCGCCGGGCCGATTATCTGATCGACACCAGTCACAGTATCGCGGCGACGAGGGAACGGGTGTTCGAGATCGTCGCCGACCTGAAAACGCGGATTGCCAAGGGAGATTTCCGGAATGCGTGAGATCATCTTCGATACGGAAACAACCGGCCTCGACAACCGCGCCGACCGCATCATCGAAATCGGCGGCATCGAGCTCTTCAATCATTTCCCCACGGGCAACACGATCCATATCTTCATCAATCCTGGAGATCAGAAGGTTCATCCGGATGCGCTCGCCGTGCATGGCATCACCGATGAATTCCTGAAGGACAAGCAGCCTTTCGCAGACGTTGCCGAAGAAATCCTTGCCTTCTTCGGCGATGGGAAGTGGATTGCCCATAACGCCACCTTCGATATGGGCTTCATCAACGCGGAATTCGCGCGAATCGGTTTGCCGCCAATCCTGCCGGAACGGGTGCTCGACACGCTGTCGATGGCGCGGCGCAAACATCCGATGGGGCCGAATTCGCTCGATGCGCTTTGCCGGCGCTACGGCATCGATAATTCGCACCGCACCAAACACGGCGCGCTGCTCGACTCCGAACTGCTTGCCGAAGTCTATATCGAGATGATCGGCGGCAGACAGGCGGCCCTCGGCCTCGGCATGGTCGGCAAATCCAACCAGGCAGCGCGCGGTGAGACGGGGATGGAAGACGACGTGGTGATTGCCGCCGTGCTCGAGCGGTCCCGGCCGCTTTCCCCGCGCCTCAGCCAAACCGAGGAGCAGGCGCATGAGGCGCTCGTCGCCAAGCTCGGTGAAAAAAGCGTCTGGGCGAAATACGCCAACCTCGATTAAACCAGTCCTCAATTGAAAATGCCCGGGACCAGCCCGGGCATCCGCATTTCAACAAGAAAGACCTGGTCAGTTCGGAACGGCCTGAACCTTGGCGCGGGCCTGTTCTTCGGCAACGCGCTGAGCGAACATCTGCGTGAAGTCGATCGGGTCGATCATCAGCGGCGGGAAACCGCCGTTGCGGGTGACGTCGGCGATGATCTGACGGGCGAAGGGGAAAAGCATGCGCGGGCACTCGATGAAGAGAACCGGCAGCATGTGTTCCTGCGGGAAACCGGCAACGCGGAAAACGCCGCCATAGGTGAGTTCGGCATGGAAAACCGTCTTGTCGCCGTCCTTGGCTTCGGCATTCAGCGACAGCACGACATCGAAATCCGTATCGGAAAGCGGGTTGGCGTTGACGTTCACATTGATGTTGATCGTCGGCGCCTTGTCGCGGGCCTGCAGCGAACGCGGCGCACCTGGATTTTCGAAGGACAGATCCTTGGTATATTGCGCAAGGATCGAAAGGGTGGGGTTGGCCGCACCGTTGCTGTTGTTATCGTCTGCCATTGGCTTTTCCTCGAGGGGCATGGGAATGGTGCCGCCATCTAACATTTCAGGGAAGGGCTTACAACCCTGGGCGCTTGGCCCGGTTGATCAGCCGCAGCGCCTCAATCGCCAAGATGCTTGCCGGACCACGGCGAGTTGCGATCCGGCTCTCTATGATAGTCCTCCTCGTCGAGATCGACCACCTTCGAGTTCGGCTTGCGGTCGCGGAAATCGGGTTGCGGACCGGAGGAAGAGCCGCCCTTGGCATTGACGACGACGAAGCGTTTGGCGATCGCCCGCCAGACGAGATCGCGCACCGGCGGAATGAGAATGAGGATCGCGATGATATCCGTGAGGAAGCCGGGAATGATCAGAAGCAGCGAGGCGATGACGTTCATCGCCGGCCGCAGCAGGTCGCGGCCCGGCATCACCCCATTTCGTCCTTCGCTCGACATGCGGCGCAAAATACCGATGCCCTGCCGGCGCAGCAGAACCACGCCGAGAGCGAAACCCAGCATGACGAGAACAAGTGTCAGCCACAATCCGATAGCCTGGCCGACGACGACGAAACCGGCAATTTCGGCGAACGGCAGCAGCAGAATGAAGGCTGGCAGCATCGAAAAACGCATGTCGGTCATGTCCCGGGCTCGCCGGTCTCCTCTTGGCGCCGGCGAAGATGCCAGCCATCATTTGAATCATCTGTATAGGCAGACTATATGGGAGTACAAATCAGAGATGTTAACGGCGGCTGCGATACGATATGAGTTCGAACGACTTCATCACATTATTTTTCCTGGTGGCGGCTGTGCTGATTTTCTTTCAGCTCCGCTCCGTGCTCGGGCGCCGTACAGGAAATGAGAAGCCGCCGCGCGATCTCTATACGCCGCGGGATGCGGCTCCGGCCGAAGCCGCCGATGCCGGCAAGGTCGTGACGCTGCCGCGGCGCGATGCGACGACGGAGGATGAGGATCGCTTCGCCGCCATCGATGCTTTCGCGGCGCCCGGAACGCCGCTCAACGAATCGCTGCGTGCGCTGAACAAGGCCGATCCCGCCTTCAGCCCGAAGGAGTTTCTGAACGGCGCCCGTATGGCTTACGAGATGATCGTCATGGCCTATGCGGATGGCGACCGGAAAACGCTGAAGAACTTGCTTTCTCGCGAAGTCTATGACGGGTTCGATGCGGCGATCGGCGAGCGCGAAGCCCGGGGCGAGAAGGTGAAGTCCACTTTCGTCGGCATCGACAAGGCTGAGATCACCCATGCGGAGACCAAGGGCAGCGAAGCACAGATCACCGTGCGCATTGCCAGCCAGCTGATATCAGCGACCTACGACAAGGCCGACGTTCTGATCGAGGGCGACGCTGAAAACGTCGCCGAGGTCAACGACGTCTGGACCTTTGCTCGGGACACCCGCTCGCGCGATCCGAACTGGAAACTTGTGGCGACCGAATCGGAACATGAGTGACCACGCATCGGACTTCGTCCTGCAGGCCATAAGCTTCGACACTCTGGAAGGCTGGAGGGATGATGATCCCTCCAGCCTTTTTGAAGTCATGCGAAGCTGCCGGCGGCAGATCACCGATGTCAAACCGTACCGCACCGGATCGCTGGGCCTGAGCTCGGAAGACCTGCTTCCGCTTCTCGCCGCCGCCGAAGATTTCACTCCGTCATCTCCGGCATCGGCGCGCGCTTTTTTCGAGACGCACTGTCGGCCCTTCCTGATTCGCCGCAAGGACGGCAATTCGGGCTTCGTCACCGCCTTCTACGAGCCCGATATCGACGTGTCGGAGCGGCCGGACGAAATTTTCCGTTTTCCTTTCTACCGGCATCCGGACGATCTCATCGATCTCGACGACGCCAATCGCCCCGCCGAACTCGACAAGGCCTATGCTTTCGGCCGTCTGCATGGGGGACACGTCACTACCTATCCGGACCGCCGCGCCATCGATCAAGGATTTCTCGAGGGCCGCGGCCTCGAAATCGCCTGGGCGAAGTCGAAGGTCGATGTCTTCTTCGTGCATGTGCAAGGGGCTGCCCGCCTGCGTTATGAGGATGGTCGCATCGGCCGCATCACCTATGCCGCGAAGGCCGGCCATGTTTTCTCGGCGATCGGCAAGCTGCTCATCGAGCACGGCGAGATCGATCGGGCGGAGATTTCGATGCAGGCGATCCGTGCCTGGCTGGCGCACAATCCCGAGCGCGTCGACGAAGTGTTATGGCATAACCGCTCTTATATTTTCTTTCGTGAAGCGCCGGTTGCCGATCCGCAAGCAGGTCCGATCGCGGCCGCCAAGGTTCCGCTTCTCGCCGGGCGCGCGCTTGCGGTCGACCGGATGATCCATACCTTCGGCTTTCCCTTTTTCATTCGCGCCGAAAGCCTCACCCATCTCGACCAGGGCCGGCCGTTCCGCAGGCTGATGCTGGCGCTCGATACCGGTTCGGCGATCGTCGGGCCGGCGCGGGGTGATATCTTCACCGGCTCGGGGGACATGGCCGGGGAAAGTGCCGGCACCGTCCGCAACGACGCCGATTTCGCCATCCTCATTCCCAATGCCGCCGCCGGAAGATTCGATTGATGGCCAGGGATCGCAAGCTGAGTGCGGATGAGAGGATCCTCTGGGGCAAGGTTGCCCGCAGCACGCGGCCGATGCCCGGCAAGGCGGGGGCGTTGACCGAACTCGATGCCTTTCTTGCCGAAGCCGAGGCGGCGGCCGAACGGGAACAGGAAAAGCAGACGCCCGCCACACCCACGCCGCCGCCGCCGGCAGCACCGTCAACGGCGAAACCATCGGCCGGGGTGCATCATCCGCTGGAAAAGCCGGTCAAGCGGAAGATCGCCAAGGGCCGGCTGGCGCTCGAAGCGCGGATCGACCTGCACGGGCTGGTGCAGAGCCAGGCCCATGCCATCCTTCTCGATTTCCTGATCCGCGCCCATGAGCGCGGCATGCGCCATGTGCTGGTCATTACGGGCAAGGGCAGCTCCATGGGCAGCGACGGCGCGCTGAAGCGGGCTGTGCCTCTCTGGTTCTCGAAGCCGGAATTCCGCTACCTGATCTCCTCCTATGAACCGGCCGCACAGCATCATGGCGGTGAGGGCGCGCTCTACATTCGCCTGTCGCGGCGGCATGGGGAAAGGCCATGACACCCTTCGGAGAGGCGGTTCGCAGGTTGCGGGCGCGCAAGGGCGTCTCGCAGAAGGAGATGGCGGAGGCGCTGAATGTCTCCCCCGCCTATCTCTCCGCGCTCGAACATGGAAAGCGTGGTTTGCCGACATTCGATCTGCTGCAGCGCATCGCCGGTTATTTCAACATCATCTGGGATGAGGCCGAGGAACTGTTCCTGCTCGCCCGCTCTTCGGACCCGCGCGTCGTGATCGACACCTCCGGCCTGCCCCCCGAATATACCGATTTTGCCAACCGGCTGGCCCGGCGGATTCGCAGCCTTGACAGTGCGGAGATAGGCCGGCTATCGGCTCTTCTCGAAAATGACGGCAAAGGCGACGGAAAAGCGTCATAATCCCCTGTTTTATGCCTTGTTTTAGGGGCTTGCCATTGGGAAGTCGGTTCAAAAAAACTATATACAAGAGTGAAGAAAGCCGGTGATTCGCAAGGCGCGCCGCAGCTTTACGACAACAGGGAAAATCTCGACAGAATGAACGATACATCCGCGACGGAAAACGGCGTAAGCACCGAATATGGCGCAGATTCCATCAAGGTTCTGAAGGGCCTCGATGCCGTGCGCAAACGCCCCGGCATGTATATCGGCGATACCGACGACGGTTCCGGCCTTCATCACATGGTCTATGAAGTCGTCGACAACGCGATCGACGAAGCGCTTGCCGGCCATGCCGACATCGTCACCGTCACTCTCAATCCGGACGGTTCGGTGACCGTCACCGACAATGGTCGTGGCATCCCGACGGACATCCACACCGGCGAAGGCGTGTCGGCGGCCGAAGTCATCATGACGCAGCTCCATGCCGGCGGTAAGTTCGACCAGAATTCCTACAAGGTTTCCGGCGGCCTGCACGGCGTCGGCGTCTCCGTCGTCAACGCGCTGTCCGTCTGGCTGAAGCTGAAGATCCGGCGTCACGACAAGATCCATGAAATGAGCTTCACCCATGGCGTGGCCGATGCTCCGCTGAAGGTTACGGGCGACGCGCCGAATGAGACCGGCACGGAAGTGAGCTTCATGCCGAGCACCGACACCTTCACCATGACGGAGTTCGACTACGGCACGCTGGAACATCGTCTTCGCGAACTCGCCTTCCTGAATTCAGGCGTTCGCATCCTGCTGACCGACAAGCGCCACTCCGATATCAAGCAGGAAGAACTGCGTTATGACGGTGGCCTCGAGGCTTTCGTCGCTTATCTGGATCGCGCCAAGAAGTCGCTCGTCGACAAGCCGGTTGCCATCCGCGGCGAAAAGGACGGCATCACCGTCGAGGTCGCAATGTGGTGGAACGACAGCTATCATGAGAATGTGCTCTGCTTCACCAACAACATTCCCCAGCGCGACGGCGGCACGCATATGGCCGGCTTCCGCGCGGCGCTGACGCGCCAGGTCGTTTCCTATGCCGACAGTTCCGGCATCACCAAACGGGAAAAGGTGACGCTGCAGGGCGAAGATTGCCGCGAAGGTCTGACGGCGGTCCTGTCGGTCAAGGTGCCGGATCCGAAATTCTCCTCGCAGACCAAGGATAAGCTCGTTTCCTCGGAAGTCCGTCCTGTTGTTGAAAGTCTCGTCAACGAGGCGCTGAACACCTGGTTCGAAGAACATCCGAGCGAAGCCAAAATCCTGGTCGGCAAGGTCGTCGAGGCCGCCGCCGCACGCGAAGCCGCCCGCAAGGCCCGCGAGTTGACCCGCCGCAAGGGCGCACTCGATATCGCTTCGCTGCCGGGCAAGCTCGCCGACTGCTCCGAGCGTGATCCGACAAAATCCGAAGTCTTCCTCGTCGAGGGCGATTCTGCCGGCGGTTCGGCCAAGCAGGGCCGCTCGCGCGAGAACCAGGCGATCCTGCCGCTGCGCGGCAAGATCCTGAACGTCGAACGCGCCCGTTTCGACAAGATGCTGTCGAGCCAGGAAATCGGCACATTGATCACCGCGCTCGGTACCGGCATCGGCAAGGACGAGTTCAATGTCGAAAAGCTGCGCTATCACAAGATCATCATCATGACGGACGCTGACGTCGACGGCGCCCATATCCGCACCCTGCTGCTGACCTTCTTCTTCCGCCAGATGCCGCAACTGATCGAGCGCGGTCATCTCTATATCGCCCAGCCGCCGCTCTATAAGGTCTCGCGCGGCAAGTCGGTGCAATATCTGAAGGATGAGAAGGCGCTCGAAGAATATCTCATCAGCCAGGGCCTGGAAGATGCTTCGCTGAGGCTCGGTAGCGGCGAAGTTCGCGCCGGCCAGGATCTGCGCGAGGTCATCCTCGATGCGCTGCGCATGCGCGCGCTGCTCGACAATCTCCATTCGCGCTACAATCGTTCCGCCGTCGAACAAGCGGCGATTGCCGGCGCCCTCAACGCCGAGCTCGCCAGCGATCCGGGGAGAGCGTTGGCGCTGGCAAACGAAGTGGCTGGGCGCCTCGACATCATCGCCGAGGAAACCGAGCGCGGCTGGCGGGGCGATCTGACAACCGATGGCGGCCTGCGCCTCGAGCGCATGGTCCGCGGCGTCAGGGAACTCGTCGTGCTCGACATGGCGCTGATCGGTTCTTCGGATGCCCGTCATATCGACCAGCTGACGGCACGCCTCAAGGAAATCTATCAGACGCCGCCGTCGCTGCATCGCCGCGAAGGCGACGTCGAAATCTCCGGCCCGCGCGCCCTGCTCGACGCGATCTTCGCAAGCGGCCGCAAGGGCCTGACAATGCAGCGCTACAAGGGTCTTGGTGAGATGAACGCCGAGCAGCTCTGGGAAACGACGCTCGATCCGAACGTGCGTTCGCTGCTGCAGGTCAGGGTCAACGACGCCACCGACGCCGACGGCCTGTTTGCCCGCCTGATGGGTGACGAAGTCGAGCCGCGGCGCGAATTCATCCAGGACAATGCGCTGAGCGTTGCAAACCTCGATATCTGATCGATATCTCTTCAATAAAAAGCCCCGCAGTCGCAGGATGGC
Organism: Rhizobium aouanii; assembly: GCF_037002925.1. Classification (NCBI taxonomy): domain Bacteria; kingdom Pseudomonadati; phylum Pseudomonadota; class Alphaproteobacteria; order Hyphomicrobiales; family Rhizobiaceae; genus Rhizobium; species Rhizobium aouanii. The sequence goes on along the minus strand of NZ_JBAMYD010000018.1, from coordinate 51,613 downwards.
GGGGCTTTCGCTTGTTCTGATATTTGCTCAGTTCACGACGAAACGGCCGTTAAAGGCGAGTTCGGAAAGCGACTTTCGCTGGCTCGGGAATTCGCGCGCCCGATAGCGCTCGGAAAGGACGCTCTTGTCGGCCAGATGACCGACGGCAACGCCGGCTTCGACACGGTAACCCTCCGGAATAGCGAACGCCGTCCTGATCTCCTCATGCTTGATGCCGCCCATGCCATGGGCATAAAAACCGGAGAGGCGCGCCTGCAGCGCCAAGTATCCCCATGCCGCACCGGCATCGAAGGAATGGGTGTAGCTCGGCTTTTCCTCAGCTGAGCCGGCGGCCCCGGTGAAGGCGCGCGACACGACGAAGATCAGCACTGATGCATGCCTGGCCCACTCCTGGTTGGAATCGTTGAGCAACGCGACGAATTTCTCCCAATGCTCCGATCCCTTGAGGCCATAGATGAAGCGCCAGGGCTGCTGGTTGGAAGAGGACGGCGCCCAATGCGCGGCGTCGAGCAGACTGAGCAGCTGCTTTTCCTCAATGATTTCGCCGGTGAAGGCGCGCGGCGACCAGCGGTCGAGAAACATCGAATCGATCGGATATTCCGACTCGCGGCTATTGCTCTTCGTCATGCTTGTTCCATGGTTTGGGGGAGAAAATTTGGATCGGGCTCGGCTTAATTCGTCCAGACGATGTCGAGTTCTTCGCGAAAGGCGAAGCGCTTCAGATGATCGTCGATGACCTGCTGCATCCTTTCCTGCTGCGAGGGATCGGCGACGGAAAGTGTCATGGTCAGCGCCGCATCGTCAGCCGCAAACGTCACCTCGGCCGTATCGCTGAACGGCACCCGGCCCTTCAGAGGATCAAAATCGACGCTGAACTTGTGGCTCCAGTGTTTGCAGAGCTGCTGGAGGTAGCGGCTTGCATGTTCGGTCCGTACGACGGCCTTCGAGAGATGCATTTCGAACTCCACGTCATCTTGTATGAGCAGTCATATTTCCTGCTTCATTGGCTTGGCAAGCGCAGCATCGTCGCAGTTTGGGTGTACAGACTGTCCATGACTACTGCGCGGCTTCTGCCGCCGTATGCTGATTGGCCGGGCATCGGTGAAACGGTGAATCTCGATCACATCAAGTGCGGCTACGACGATCGAGAGCCTCAATCCGACGAAAATCGTTCCCGTCGGTCCTGATCTGGCGGAAATTATTAGAGCATGAGGCCGAAGATACGGGCGGTTTCGGCACAAAATCATCTGAATCCCAGGAAGCCGTACCGCTTCCCGGCAAAGCCGTAATGACACCGATGAATAATTCGTTCATAGGTGGCTGCAAACCCGTTTTCGATGAGGAGGAATTCCATGAAGCTGATGCGTGTTGGCGAAGCAGGCAGTGAAAAACCAGCGCTTCTCGATGCCGATGGCAAAATTCGCGATCTCTCCGGTCATGTCGCCGATATCGGTGGCGAAGCGATCGGACCGGCAGGCCTTGCAAAGATTGCGGCGATCGATCCGAAGAGCCTCCCGGAAATCGCACCCGGTCGCATCGGCGCCTGCGTCGCGGGCACTGGCAAATTCATCTGCATCGGCTTGAACTATTCGGATCATGCTGCCGAAACCGGTGCGACCGTGCCGCCCGAGCCGATCATCTTCATGAAAGCAACGTCCGCGATCGTCGGGCCGAACGACGATGTCATCATTCCTCGCGGTTCGGAAAAGACCGATTGGGAAGTCGAGCTCGGCGTCGTCATCGGCAAAACCGCCAAATATGTAACGGAAGCCGAAGCGCTGGATTATGTCGCCGGCTATTGCGTCTCCAATGACGTTTCCGAGCGCGCTTTCCAGACCGAGCGGTCCGGTCAGTGGACCAAGGGCAAGTCCTGCGACACCTTTGGTCCGATCGGCCCCTGGCTCGTGACCAAGGATGAAATTCCGCAACCGCAGAACCTCGGCATGTGGCTGACGGTCAACGGTCAGAAAATGCAGAATGGTTCATCGAAGACGATGGTTTACGGGGTTGCCTTCCTCGTCTCCTACCTCAGCCAGTTCATGTCGCTGCATCCCGGTGACGTGATCTCGACCGGCACGCCTCCGGGCGTCGGCATGGGCCTCAAGCCGCCGCGTTATCTCAAGGCCGGCGACGTGGTCGAGCTCGGCATCGAAGGTCTCGGCACGCAGAAGCAGACCTTCGTAGCGGATCGTTAACGACGCTTCCTTTTGAGAAACTTAAGTTTTCAGGTCGATTATCATGCCGGAGATCAATTCTGCGGCATTTCTTGTGTGGGTCTGGTACGCCCATGTTGCTGTGCAACAAAAAACTGTTAGTCTGCGCGACGTGCCCGCGTTACGAAAAGAGTCGATGCCTCTCAATCGGTATCATCTTTTCGACAGAGAAAGGTGGCGCCTTCCAATGTTTTATCAGCTTTATGAATTGAACCATGCCGCCATGGCGCCGTTTCGCGCCGCGGCCGATATCATGCGATTTGCCTATGCCAATCCGCTGAACCCGTTCTCCCACACGCCGTTCGGCCGGACGATGGCGGCAAGCCTCGAAATGTTCGAACGCACGACGCGCCGCTACGGGAAACCGGAATTCGGACTGAAGCAGACGACGATCGGTGACCAGACGGTTTCCGTCCGCGAAGAGGTCGTCTGGTCGCGACCCTTCTGCAATCTCCTGCATTTCGCCCGCAATGTCCCAGCCGTCAGCCGCAATGACCCGCGCATTCTGATCGTCGCGCCGATGTCCGGCCACTATGCCACGCTGCTGCGCGGCACGGTCGAGGCGCTGCTGCCGAGCGCCGATATCTACATTACCGACTGGATCGACGCCCGCATGGTGCCGATGACGGAAGGCACCTTCGATTTCGACGATTACGTCGACTACGTCATCGAGATGCTGCATTTCCTCGGTCACGACACGCATGTCATTGCCGTCTGTCAGCCTTCCGTCCCGGTGCTGGCTGCCGCTGCCGTGATGGAAGAAGCCAGGGATCCGCTTTCGCCGGCGTCGATGACGCTGATGGGCGGTCCGATCGACACACGCATCAACCCGACGGCGGTCAACAAGCTCGCCCAGGAGCGGTCGCTGCAGTGGTTCTCCGACAATGTCATCATGAACGTGCCCTGGCCGCAGCCGGGCTTTATGCGTCCGGTCTATCCAGGATTCCTGCAGCTTTCGGGCTTCATGTCGATGAATCTTGATCGCCACCTCGTCGCGCACAAGGAATTCTTCATGCATCTCGTGAAGAACGACGGCGAGCCGGAAAGACATCGCGATTTCTACGACGAATATCTCGCCGTCATGGATCTGACCGCCGAATTCTATCTGCAGACGGTGGAGGAGGTCTTCATCAAGCATTCGCTGCCGAAGGGCGAACTGTTGCATCGCGGCAAACGCGTCGATCCGACGGCAATTCGCAACGTGGCGCTGCTGACCGTCGAAGGTGAGAATGATGATATCTCAGGGGTCGGCCAGACAAAGGCGGCCCAGACCATCTGCGTGAACATTCCCGAAGATATGCGCATGCATTACCTTCAGCCGGATGTCGGCCATTATGGTGTTTTCAACGGCTCGCGTTTCCGCCGCGAGATCGCGCCGCGCATCATCGATTTCGTCCGCCAGCATTCTCGTTCCGCCGTAAAGCCTCCGCTCCCGCGTGTCATCAAGGGCGGCCGGGCAGGCTGAATCAGGGATAGCTGAATTAGTAAAACGGATTCAAGGCCTTGTCCGATTTCGCGGGCAATCGTCTTGAAGGCGGTTATTGCGGTAACCACATCGATTTCAGCGTTCGGTATTCTGCCGGGCGCGGAAAGTGAGGGATACCCGCACGATGAACCAGTCAGCATTGCTTCGACCGGATTGGACTCCGGCTACCATTGCCCTGATGATTCTCGGCTTCATGGTTTTCTGGCCTCTGGGTCTTGCCATGCTTGCCTACATCATCTTCGGCGACCGTCTGCGCGGCTTCAAGCGTGACGTCAACCAGGCGACCGATGGCTTCTTTGCCTCCTGCCGCCGCCCGCATGGCCGTCACCGCCCGCATTTTTCGACCGGCAACGTCGCCTTTGACGACTGGCGCAAGGCCGAACTCGACCGGATGGAGGAAGAGCGCCGCAAGCTTGACGAAATGCGCGAGGAATTCGACTCCTATCTGCGCGAACTCCGCCGCGCCAAGGATCAGGAAGAGTTCGACCGCTTCATGCGCGACCGCAGGAACGCCAAGCGCGATGACAACGGCCCGGTGGCTGAATATCAGACGCCGTAAACGCCTGAACGATGAATTGATGACCGGCATCTCGCGATGCCGGTTTTTCCATGTCTGCCCTTCCGGCGATCATTTAGATTTGCCGGCGAATCGTATAGAAAACACGCATGTTCTCGCTTCTGAAAACAAGGTCGAAGGCGCGAAAGCCGGCTCCGCCCGAAATGCGGACGCTCGATGTCGCCGGCCGGCTCATGCCGCTGACGATCAAGCAGCATGACCGGGCGACACGCATCACGCTGCGCATCGAGCCGGGTGGCCGCGCCTTGAAGATGACGGTGCCGAAAGGCCTTGCCACGCGCGAGGTCAATGCCTTCCTCGATCGTCACCAGGGTTGGCTGCTCACCAAGCTTGCCAAGTTTTCGACCGATACCGGCCTGCGTGACGGCGGCGAAATCCTCCTTCGCGGCGTTTCCCATCGCATCCAGCATAGCGGCAGCTTGCGCGGGCTGACGGAGGCGGTTTCCATAGACGGCATCCCGGTGCTGCGTGTCAGCGGCATGCCGGAACATGTTGGACGGCGCATTGCGGCCTTTCTCAAGAAGGAGGCGCGCGCCGATCTCGCAAGACTGGCGACGATGCATGCCGCAATGATCCGGGCGCCGATCCGTTCGATCTCGATGAAGGATACCCGTAGCCGCTGGGGCTCCTGTTCGTCTGAAGGAAATCTGAGCTTTTCCTGGCGTATCGTCATGGCGCCGCCATCGGTGATCGATTATCTCGCAGCCCATGAGGTCGCCCATCTCAAGGAAATGAACCATGGCCCGCACTTCTGGGCCCTCTGCCGTAAGCTTTGCCCCGGTATGGAGGAGGCGAAGTCCTGGCTCAAGCGGCATGGCAGCCAGTTGCATGCCATCGATTTCGACTAGCGCATAACCCCGAAAAGCGGCGTCGATTTTTCGGAAAGCTTTATGCGCAGATTTAAAGTGCCAGAGCGTCCTTTGCGCGTCCTTTGGAAGCGCGGCGCTCTAGCCGAGAGCCGCGCTAAATTCAGCGTCCGTCGCAAATTGGCTCGACTCTTTCCGCATTTCGTGTCACTTCGCTGCCATGAGACCGGATATCAAGATCTGTGGCTTGAAGACGCCCGACGCTGTCGATCGCGCGCTGAAGCGCGGCGCGACCCATATCGGTTTTATCTTCTTCGAAAAGAGCCCGCGCTATATCGAGCCGGACCTGGCGGCAGAACTCGCCGAACCTGCGCGCGGCAGGGCGAAGATCGTCGCTGTCGTCGTCGATCCGACCAATGACGAACTCGACGAGATCGTCTCGCTGTTGAAGCCGGATATGCTCCAGCTTCACGGCAACGAGAGCCCCGAACATGTGCTGACCATAAAGGCGGTCTATGGTCTGCCTGTGATGAAGGTCTTTTCGATGCACTCGGCAGACGACCTGAAGCGCGTCGAGGCCTATATCGGCATCGCCGACCGTTTCCTCTTCGACGCCAAAGCGCCGAAGGGTTCGGAACTGCCCGGCGGCAATGGTATTTCTTTCGACTGGAGCCTTCTCAGTTGGCTTGACGGCAGCGTCGACTACATGCTTTCCGGCGGGCTGAACAAGGACAATGTCGCAGAAGCGCTTTTCATCACCAAGGCGCCGGGCATCGACGTCTCGTCGGGTGTCGAAACTGCGCCTGGCGTGAAGAGCGTCGCAAAGATCGATGAATTTTTCGATGCGGTCGAAAAGGCGAATACGCCTGTCATGGCCTCAGGGAGTTAAGAGTGAACGAGACGCCTAAACCAAATTCCTTCCGTTCCGGCCCCGATGAGGATGGTCGTTTTGGCATTTATGGCGGTCGTTTCGTGGCCGAAACATTGATGCCGCTGATCCTCGACCTCCAGGACGAGTGGAACAGAGCAAAGAACGATCCGGCATTCCAAGCCGAATTGAAACATCTCGGCGCGCATTATATCGGCCGTCCGAGCCCGCTCTATTTCGCCGAGCGGCTGACGGCCGAACTCGGCGGTGCCAAGATCTATTTCAAGCGTGAGGAGCTGAACCATACCGGCTCGCACAAGATCAACAACTGCATCGGCCAGATCCTGCTCGCCAAGCGCATGGGCAAGACCCGCATCATCGCCGAAACCGGTGCCGGTCAGCACGGGGTCGCTTCCGCAACCGTTGCCGCCCGCTTCGGCCTGCCCTGCGTCGTTTATATGGGCGCCACCGACGTCGAGCGTCAGGCGCCGAACGTGTTCCGCATGAAGCTGCTCGGCGCGGAAGTCAAACCGGTCACGGCAGGCAGCGGCACGCTGAAGGACGCCATGAACGAGGCACTTCGCGACTGGGTCACCAATGTCGAGGATACCTATTACCTAATCGGAACGGCAGCCGGTCCGCATCCCTATCCCGAGATGGTCCGCGATTTCCAGTCGGTGATCGGCATCGAAGCGAAAGAGCAGATGCTGGCAGCCGAAGGCCGTCTTCCTGATCTCGTCATCGCTGCCGTCGGCGGTGGCTCGAACGCCATCGGTATTTTCCATCCTTTCCTGGATGATCCCTCTGTCAAGATCGTCGGCGTCGAAGCCGGCGGCAAGGGTCTGCAGGGCGACGAACATTGCGCCTCGATCACCGCCGGTTCGCCGGGCGTGCTGCACGGCAACCGCACCTACCTTCTGCAGGATGGTGACGGCCAGATCAAGGAAGGCCATTCGATTTCGGCCGGTCTCGATTATCCCGGCATCGGCCCCGAACATTCCTGGCTGAACGATACTGGCCGCGTCGACTATGTGCCGATCATGGATCACGAAGCGCTCGAGGCTTTCCAGACCTTGACCCGCCTCGAAGGCATCATCCCGGCGCTCGAGCCCTCGCATGCGATTGCCGAGGTGATCAAACGCGCGCCGACGATGGGCAAGGACGAGATCATCCTGATGAACCTCTCCGGCCGCGGCGACAAGGATATCTTCACCGTCGGCAAGATTCTGGGAATGGGACTGTAAGACATGACCGCACGCATGGACAAACGCTTTGCCGAGCTGAAGGCCGAGGGCCGTCCGGCGCTTGTGACCTATTTCATGGGCGGCGATCCTGATTACGACACCTCGCTCGGCATCATGAAGGCGCTGCCGGAGGCGGGCTCCGACATCATCGAGCTCGGCATGCCCTTTTCCGATCCGATGGCCGACGGCCCGGCGATCCAGCTGGCCGGTCAACGGGCGCTGAAAGGCGGCCAGACGCTGAAGAAGACGCTGCAGCTGGCGGCCGATTTCCGCAAGACCAATGATGCGACGCCGATCGTGATGATGGGTTACTACAACCCGATCTATATTTACGGCGTCGAGAAATTCCTCGACGACGCGCTCGCCGCCGGCATCGACGGCCTGATCGTCGTCGACCTGCCGCCCGAGATGGATGACGAGCTCTGCATTCCGGCGATCCGCAAAGGCATCAATTTCATCCGCCTGGCGACGCCGACGACCGATGAGAAGCGCCTGCCGAAGGTCCTGAAGAACACCTCCGGCTTCGTCTACTACGTCTCGATGAACGGCATCACCGGTTCGGCGCTGCCCGATCCGTCGCTGGTTTCGGGCGCGGTCGAGCGCATCAAGCAGCACACCAAGCTGCCCGTCTGCGTCGGCTTCGGCGTCAAGACGGCGGAACATGCAAAGGTCATCGGCGGTTCGGCCGACGGCGTCGTCGTCGGCACCGCGATCGTCAATCAGGTCGCAACCAGCTTGACGCATGACGGAAAGGCAACGGCGGACACCGTTCAGGCGGTTGCCACGCTGGTGCGCGGCCTTTCCACGGGAACACGTTCGGCGCGCCTTGTTGCTGCCGAATAGTTTGCCCACATTGGCAATAAGGCATGTCGCGCAAAAGTGTGCTGCGGTTTGCGGCAACGACATGCGGGAAACCAGGACCTAAAGCGTGGCAGCGCATCTGAAAGATCGCGGCGCGTTTTAGACTATCAGGAGTATTCGAGTTGAACTGGATCACCAACTACGTTCGCCCGCGGATCAATTCCATGCTGGGCCGTCGCGAAGTGCCGGAGAACCTCTGGATCAAGTGCCCGGAAACGGGTGAGATGGTCTTCCACAAGGACCTGGAAGGCAACAAATGGGTCATTCCGGCGTCCGGTTATCACATGAAGATGCCGGCGAAGGCCCGCCTGGCCGATCTTTTCGATAATGGCGAGTTCGAATCGCTGCCGCAGCCGAAGGTCGCGCAGGATCCGCTGAAGTTCCGCGATTCGAAGAAATATAGCGATCGCCTGCGCGACAGCCGCCTGAAAACCGAACAGGAGGATACGATCCTCGCCGGTGTCGGAAAGGTGCAGGGACTGAAACTCGTGGCCGTCGTGCACGAATTCAACTTTATCGGCGGTTCGCTCGGCATGGCCGCCGGCGAGGCGATCGTCAAGGCTTTCGAGCGCGCGACGTCTGAAAAGTGCCCGCTGGTGATGTTCCCCGCTTCCGGCGGTGCGCGCATGCAGGAAGGCATCCTGTCGCTGATGCAGCTGCCGCGCACGACGGTTGCCGTCGACATGCTCAAGGAATCCGGCCAGCCCTATATCGTCGTGCTGACCAATCCGACGACGGGTGGCGTCACGGCCTCCTATGCCATGCTTGGCGATATTCATCTGGCCGAGCCCGGCGCCGAAATCGGCTTTGCCGGCAAGCGCGTGATCGAACAGACGCTGCGTGAAAAGCTGCCCGAAGGCTTCCAGACCGCCGAATACCTGCTGGAGCATGGTATGGTCGATATGGTCGTCAAGCGTCACGATATTCCGGAAACGCTGGCGCGCCTCCTGAAGATCCTGACGAAGAAGCCGGTCTCGGCGGCGAACGACATGAATAGCGGCGCGATTGCTCTGGCAGCGAGCGCCTGATAACCGAAGCAGGCGGGGTGCCGAATTGATACCCAGAGGCCAAACCGCGGTGAGTGAGGCAGCACAGGAGATCGACAAGCTCATGGGATTGCATCCCAAGGGCTTTGATCTGTCTCTTGATCGCATCACCCGCCTTCTCGATCAACTCGGCAATCCGCACAGGAAACTGCCGCCGGTGATCCATGTCGCCGGCACCAACGGCAAGGGGTCGGTCACCGCCTTCTGCCGCGCTTTGCTCGAAGCCGGCGGCTACAGCGCCCATGTCCACACCTCGCCGCATCTCGTCAATTGGCACGAACGGTACCGCATTGGCGTCAAGGGCGGACGCGGGCAGCTTGTCGACGACGCCGTCTTTGCCGAGGCCGTGCGTCGCGTGGCCGATGCCAATGCAGGACAGCACATTACCGTCTTCGAAATCCTGACGGCCGTGACCTTTATCCTGTTTTCCGAACAGCCGGCCGATGCCGCGATCATCGAAGTCGGTCTCGGCGGCCGGTTCGACGCCACCAATGTCATTTCCGATCCGGCCGTCTCGGTGATTATGCCGATTTCGCTGGATCACCAGCCCTATCTCGGCGACAGGGTCGAGCTGATCGCGGCCGAAAAGGCCGGCATCATGAAGCCGGGATTTCCCGTTGTCATCGGTCATCAGGAATATGACGCAGCACTCGACGTGCTGATGTCGACGGCCGAACGGCTGCATTGCCCGAGCGCCGTCTTCGGCCAGGATTTCATGGCGCATGAGGAATATGGCCGCCTCGTCTACCAGGACGAGTTCGGCCTTGCCGACCTGCCGCTACCGCGCCTTCCCGGCCGCCATCAATATGCCAATGCCGCCGCCGCCATTCGTGCCGTCAAGGCGGCGGGTTTCACCGTCACCGAGACGATGATGGAAAAGGCGATGAGTTTGGTCGAATGGCCGGGCCGGCTGCAGCGTTTGAGCGAGGGCCGGCTGCTGTCGTATGCGCCCGCCGGCGCCGAAATCTGGATCGATGGCGGGCATAATCCCGGTGCCGGCGAAGTGATCGCCGAAGCGATGGCCACTTTCGAGGAGCGCCAGTCGCGGCCGCTTTTCCTGATTACCGGCATGATCAACACCAAGGATCCGGTCGGTTACTTCAAGGCCTTTGCCGGCCTGGTCGAGAAGGTTTTCTGCGTGCCGATCCGCGGCAGCGAAGCGATGATCGACCCGGTGATATTGTCGAATGCCGCTTATGATGCCGGCTTGGTTGCCGAACCGATGTCGACGGTCGGCGATGCGCTGGACGCGATAAAAACCGTCGCCGACCCGGAGGTATTGCCGCCCCGCATCCTGGTCGGCGGCTCTCTCTATCTCGTCGGCGACGTGCTTGCCGACAATGGCACGCCGCCGAAATGAAGGCTGCAAAATGAAAAAAGCCCGGTCGAACCGGGCTTTTTCGTCAATGCGATATCAATTGGTCGATATCAATCAGGCAGCGCTCGAAATCCAGTTCGAAAGAGCCGTCTTCGGCTTTGCGCCGACAGAGATATCGGCGACTTCGCCGCCCTTGAAGATTGCAAGGGTCGGAATGGAGCGCACACCGAACTGTGCAGCGAGTTCCGGGTTCTCGTCGATATTCAGCTTGGCGACCTTGACCTTGCCTTCCATCTCGACGGCGATTTCTTCGAGGCTCGGAGCAATCATCTTGCACGGGCCGCACCATTCGGCCCAGAAATCGACGACGACGGGTTCTGCGGATTCCAGAACTTCCGACTGGAAGTTATTGATATCGACTTTCACGGTAGCCATGGGCTGCTCCTTTACCGGAATTGCGTGTTGAACCAGATGTGATGGTGCGGTGCCGAATTTTCAATGTCCGGTATTTCACTTTGTCTTGACCGCTGCAAGCGCCAAACCGAGCGCCTCTTCGCTCAACGTGAAGAGCGAGGCGTTCTCGGTATAGACAAGCATGCAGTCGATGCACTTATCCGGATAGAGCGGCGCCAGGATCTCGCGATAGATCGCCAGCTGCGCCCGGTGCGAGAAGGGGATAGCCTCTTCCGTTGCCGGCGGTACCCGATTGGTCTTGTAGTCGAGAATGACGACACGATCGGCAAGAACGGCAAGCCGGTCGATACGGCCGGAGACGGCATAGCGCCTATCGTCGAGCGTCAATGTTCCCATGATCGAGACTTCGGGCTGGGCCTGCGCCCCGAGCACGGCCTGCAGACCCTCCTCGTCCAATAGTTTCAGAACCGAATCGACAAGCTTGCGCCGTTCGGCCTCCGGCCAGAATCGCGCCGCCCGTTCGGCATAGCGGCTTGCTGCATCAGGCCGTTCGCCAAGCGGAATTTCGGGAAGCGCCTGCAGCATGCGATGGATCAGCCTGCCCTTTTCCAGCGAACGATCGCTGCGCTCCTTTTCGCCGAACAGCGGCGAGGCAACCAGCAGACCGCCCTCGTCTTCATCGATGATCGTCCCGGCGCCGGAAGGACTGAGCGGCCGGGGCAGCTCAGCCTGCGGCGGCAATGGCCGCAACAAGCCGTCCGGCAAGATCGCCTCGCTGTCGCGCTCTTCGCTGCGCTCGCTACGCTCGAAGCGTCGTTCCACCCGCGGCACGCGCCATTTGATGCCCGGCCATTCCCCATCGGGACCGGAGAATGTGGTCATCTCCACATGCGGATGATCGTCGCGCAGTGCCGTCGAAATCATCATATGCCAGGTGTCGTTGTTCACACGCACGCCACGATAGCCGCAGACGACCAACCGGTCGGCGGCGCGCGTCATGGCGACATAGAGCAACCGGCGGTATTCCTCTTCCGCCAGCATCTGGATACGCGCGGCATCGTCCTGGGTCAGCGAATTGGCGAGATCGGAGACAGGGACCCAGACGGGCATCGGCGGTTCGTCGGGGCCGGTCTCGATCAGGCGAAGCTTCGGCAGATGGGTATGGGTGAAGGCCTTCGAACCGCCGTCGACGAGAAAAACGATCGGTGCTTCAAGACCCTTGGAGGCATGCACCGTCATGATCCGCACCTCGTTGCGCCCCTTGTCCTGCTCGCGCTTCATCACGGGGGCTTCGAGTTCCAGCGTCGAGATGAAGGATTGCAGCCCGGGAAGGCCGGAACTCTCGTGGTCGAGCGTGAAGGTCAGGAATTCGTCGAGGATATCGCTGACCTCGGTGCCGAGACGGGCAAGGAATTGCCGCCGCCCGCCATAGCTGCCCAGCACGCGCGCATAGAAATCATGGACCGACAGGCTTTTGGACTGCCGGAGAAACAGCTCCAGCCTCTCGACGGCAAAGCGAAACCGTTCGGTGCCGTCGGCGGCGAAGCTTTTGAGATGGCTCCAGACGCTTTCATTGTCGCCACGCAACGCGGCGATCGCAAAGATGTCGTCCTCGGAGAGATCGAAAAGCGGGCTCTTGAGCACGGCGGCGAGCGAAAGATCGTCTTCCGGCAAAAGCAGGAAACGGCCGAGCGCCAGCAGATCCTGCACGGCGATATGGCTGGTCAGCACCAGCCTGTCCGCGCCGGCGACGGGAATATCGCCGCGGCGCTTCAACGCGCGCGTCAACGCATTGACGAAGGCGTCGCGCTTGCGCACCAGCACCAGGATGTCGCCGGCCTCGATCAGGCGCTCCTTGCCTTTGTCGACGATCGTTTCGCGGCCAACAAGCGTGCCGATCGAATGGGCGATCCGCCGCGCGAGGATCGCGGCCGGCGCGCTTTCCGGCGTCGCATCGAAGGGCGCCGTCCAGTCCTCCTCCTTCACCAACGCTTCCGGCGCAACCATCTCCCAGAGATCGACGGCGCCGGGATGTCCGATGCGGCTGGAACGATGCACGACCGGTTCGCCGAGCGCGCTGAGGCCGCGCGCATTCTCGGGTGTCTTGAAAATGTGGTCGACAGCCTCGAGCACGTCGGCGGTCGAGCGGAACGACAGTGGCAGCCGCACGGAGGAAAAACTCTGCCCGCTATCGGAAACGCGCCGCCGCGTCCGGTCGCTCTCTTCGGAAAAACGCTCAGGCCGCGCCCCCTGGAAGGAATAGATCGACTGCTTTTCGTCGCCGACGGCAAACAGCGTGCGCACGATCGGCCGGGCGCTTTCGCCGGAGAAGAAATCTTCGGCGAGCGACTGGATGACGCTCCACTGGATCGGGCTGGTATCCTGCGCCTCGTCGACGAGGATATGATCGATGCCGCGGTCGAGCTTGTAGTGGATCCAGGGGCCGACGCCATTTTTCGTCAGCAGGTCGGCGGTGCGGGTGATCAGGTCCTCGAAATCGAGCTGGCTGCGCTGCTTCTTCAACGCCTCATAATCGTGATTCAGCCGGTCGGCGAGCACGAGCGCGGCCTGCGTGGCGCCGTGCATCCGCATCAGTTTCAGCCGGTTGCGGCTTGCAGCGACATGCGCGCGGGCAATGGCGATGGCGTCCGAGAGCTGCGGTGCCTCGGCGAGCATGGCCTTGACGAGGAATTGCGAATCCGCCTTCGGCTCGCCCTTCACGGTCAGAAAGATCTTCTCGAGAAACTCTGCGCGCCTTGCGTTATCGCGCTCGCGTCCGGCGAGCCTGAGACCGTAGGCAACCTCCTGCGCCTTCGCGCCGCCTTTCTGGTCGGCAAGCGAGAGATAAAGCTCCAGCATGCCGCCCGAAAGCTCCGGCAAAGGCCAATATTGCGCCGCGATCCTGTCTTCCGTGTCACCGGCCGCAAGGCCAAGCCTTTTGCGCAGAACCATTTCCACGCCGCCCTGCTGTTCGGCCGTCGCCGTGAAACGACGAATGGCATTGCGGTTGGCGACGATGTCGCCGAGCAGGTTCTCCAGTCCGGATTCGTCGCCGAGATTGAGCACGTAGGCGAATGCCTCGGCAAGGGCGCTGTCTTCGTCAGGCGCCGTTGCCGTCAGCAGCGCCCGGCGCGCATCGGAAAGCAGCGCTTCCGCCGCGCGATCGTCGAGAACCGAGAAATGCCCGGCAACATTGGCCTCCAGCGGGAACTGATGCAGCAGCGCCTCGCAAAAGGCGTGGATCGTCTGGATCTTCAGTCCGCCGGGCGTCTCCAGCGCCTTGGCAAACAGCCGGCGGGCCTCGGCAAGCTTCAGCCTGTCGGGGGGCGTACCTTCGATCTGTGTGATGCGGCGGCCGAGGTCTTCATCGTCAAGCACCACCCATTCCGCCAGCCGTTCGAAGACGCGGTTCGACATTTCCGACGCCGCAGCCTTGGTGTAGGTGAGGCATAAAATGGCGGAAGGCCGCGCACCTGATAGCAGCAGCCGGATGACGCGCTGTGTCAGCACATGTGTCTTACCGGAACCGGCATTGGCCGAGACCCATGCTGAACGCAGCGGATCGGAGGCAATCGCCTGCTGGATCGTCGTCCAGCCGATCCAGGCGCCCGGATCGTCATCGTTGGGAAGGGCGGTCACATCACTCATCGCCGCCCTCTTCGGTTTCGGCCGTCGACCATTCGGAGACGCGGGCGAGATGATCATAGTCGCCGCCGAAATCGAATTGCTGGGTCGGGATTAGCCGCGAGGTAAAGCCTCTTTCGCTGGATTGCAGCAACCCCACGAATTTGACCAGCTGGTCGATCGATTCGGCGGCGAGATCCATCGCCGATTTCGCCTTGTCGCTGCGTGCCGAGCTCTCGTTGTTGACGGTATCGACTTGAAAGCGGCTTCCCGGACGCAGACGCACATAGAGAAGGTCCTGCGGCACGAGGCTGCCGGCATCGCGAAAAGCGCCGGCGCTCAAGGCCGCCGCTTCAAGTGCCAGCTGCGGATCGAGAAGCACGCGTGCCTGCGCCGGCGAGGGATTGTAGCCGGTCTTGTAGTCGATGATATCGGCGGCGTTTGGTCCGGTGACGTCGATCCGGTCTGCGACGCCGGTAAGCCGGATATTGACCGGCTCCAGCTCCATGCCGCCCCGCACTTCCGTCAGCGTTTTCAGGATGCCATGCCGGCGTCCAGCCTCCCATTCGAGGAAGGCGCGGGCCACGGCGCGGAAGCGCGGCCGCCACACGGCATCGATATGCGGCGGCAGTTGCTCCATGTCGAAAAGCTCGGAAAGGACGTGCTCCATCGCCGCTGCCGCATCCGGCGTGCCGGCGATATGGGCTTCGCGGATGAAACGATCGATGATCTTATGGTAGAGCGTCCCGCGTTCGGCGGCACCCGGGTCGCGGTTGAACGGGTCGACGGGGTCGAGCCGCAGGATGCGACGGGCATAGATGGCATAGGGATCTCGGCGCAGCCGGCCGACTTCGCTGAAGGAATAGGATTTCGGCTGCAGCGCCAGCGGCGGTTTCGGCGAGGGTCGTTGCGCCGGCGCTTGGGCCTCGCCCCGATCGATGAGAGCGGCCCATTGAAGAAACCGATCACCGCGACCCCTCAATTCCGCTTCGAACGCCTCTCCGCCGAGCGCCAGCAGCCGCTGCAGCCAACGCGAGGCGACGGTCGGCGTCGAGCCCTGGCGCAGCGCGCGCGAATAAATCAGATGGCGCGTGCCGTTTGCCATCTCGAAATCATGCGCCAGCTGGCCGATGCGCCGCTCCGGCGGCTCGAGGCCGATCTCCGTCTTCATCATGCGCGGAATGAAGGGATTGTTGGCGGTCTGTCCCGGCCAGGTGCCTTCGTTCAGGCCGCCGAGGATCAACGTATCGACGCTCTGCAGGCGGGCTTCCAGCGTGCCGAAGATGAAGAGCCTCGGATGGCTGAGAGCCCGTGGCTTCACCGCATGGCCGGCGGCAAGCGCTGCCATGATGTCGATCCATTGCGGTCCGTCGGCCTCCATCTGGCCGTCCGTATCGATCACTTCACTGAGCAGGCCGGCGAGGGCATCTCCCGCTTCGCCCGACCAGAGATCGGCGAGATTGCCTTGCGGATCGACCGCGACCGCTTCAAGCGAACGGCCGGTGCGCTCTGCCCATGCGGACAATGTGAAGCGCGCTGTTCTTCCACGATCTTCCGGCCGCTCCCGCATCAGCGCCGAAGCCAGAGGCTCGGTCGCTTGTGTGACCCGTCGGGCAAGGTCGTATGCGGCGTCCGCTGCATCGGGCGAAAGCGCTTTTCGCCATTGCGGCGCGTGCCTGTCCAGGGCCTGTTCGGCAAGCTGGTGCGTGAGCAGCGGTTCCAGCGTGCTGATATCCACCTCTGCCACACCACCGCGCAGTGCCAGCAGCTCCAGCGCCTCGGTAGCGGAAATCAACGCGCCGCGCTCCAGGCCGAAGCGGGCAAGCGGATGTTTGAGCAGCGAGACGATCGCCACAGGATCGCCCGGCCGCAGCGCTGCCTCCAGCAGCAATTGCAGCAAGGTGCCCTGCGGCATGGCCGCAAGCGGTGTGCCCGCCGAATCGTCGGCGAGGATACCGAAGCGGGAAAGCTCGGCCATCACCCGCCGCGCGAGATTGCGATCGGGAGTGATGAGTGCTGCCCGGCTCTCGCTGTCCTGTCCCGGCCTTTCCAGCGCCAGCCGGAGTGCGATGGCAATCGCGGTTGCTTCCTCGCGCTCATTGGCGGCTTCGATCAGCGAGATATCGGAGAAGGCCGAAGACAGCGCGCCTGCCGGCAGGTCGTTTTTCCACGCTCCCCAGTCGCTGGTCGCCTCCGCCGGGGCAAGGGCCCGCGACAGGATTTCGGCGCGCTGCTCAAGATCAGCCTCCGGTCTATCGAGGAGCGTGACGTCGGCCCGCGTCAGCTTCAGCCGCTTGAGCAGCGACGACAGACCATACTGGGGATGGCTCCGGCTTGCCGGATTGACATGTTGGCCGGGCGCCGGTTCCGGCGCGACCATCTGCCAGTGCTTCTCGGGCATGGAGAGATCGAGACCAGGAAGCACGATTACACCCTCCGGCAGATGGGCGACGGCGGCAATGAGATCGGCAGTGGCGGGAACGGAACCCGTCGAACCGGCGATGATGATCGGGCCAGTGGGTTTCGTTGCCGAAAGCCGGCTTGCTTCGGCCCGGAGAATGGCGTTTCTGTGCCGCGCCGGTGAGGATTTGCCGAGTTCGGAAAGCCGTTCCGGCCAGAAGGCGCTGGCGATCTGCAGGAACTCCGCCGTCAGCTGCCACCAGGCGGCATAATCGCCGGTATCGAGTTTCGACAGTTCCGACCAGTCGAGATCTTCGGTTTCGATGGAATCGATCAGCTCGGCAAGATTGCGGGCGAGCCAGATTGCATCCGCCGGGCTTGCCGGCGCGACCAGCGGCGAGTCCGAATGGATGTGGCGGACGATCTCCGGCAGCTTGTTCCGCCAGGCAAGGATCAGACGCGCAAGCTCCAGCAGACGGGCGGTATTCGATAGCGGCTGGACGAGATCGATCGTTGCCGGCAGCGCCTCGTCGAAATAGCCGCTATCGTCATCGGTTTCGCCGAGCGGACGGATCACCGGCAGGATCGCCGAGCGGCCGCCGAGCAGGTCGACGAATTCGGAGCGCAGCACACGCACGGCGCGCCGGGTCGGCAGGTAGATCGTCACTTTGGCAAGCGATAGCGGATCATCGGCGTCGTGCCGGAAAATCGGCGTCAATCGGCCGTCGCAAAGCGTCGTCGCCAGCGTTTTTAGGAAGGAGAGGCCTGCCGGGATCGTCAGGATGCGTGGCTGGTGCCGCTCCGCCATGGCTTACGCAAACGTCCGCAATCGCCGGATCGTTTCCTCCGCCTCACCGATCGCGTCGGGCGTGCCGACCGTCAGCCAGTGACCTTCGAGCACCATGCCGAAAAGCCGTCCGCGCGCGATCGCCTTGTCGAAATAGATATTGAGGTTGAAGGCATCCTTCGGCGCATCGTCGAACAGCGATGGGTTCATGGCGATCGCGCCGGCATAGACGACGGGATTGGACGGATCGTCGCGATAACGCGTCAGCCGGCCATCGGCCGCGAGACTGAAGTCGTTCTTGCCGTTGTGACCCGTCGTATCCTCGATCCCGACGCAAAGCAGCGCCATATCCATGCGTTCGGCATCGAAGAATCCGGCTAAGCGTTCCAGGTTCGTCGGCCGCCCCGGCTGTTCGCCGATCCAGAAGAGATCGGCGTTCATGACGAAAATATTGTCGCGGTTAAGCAGCCTCAGCCCCTTCGCCAGCCCGCCGCCGGAATTCATCAGCGCGTCCCGCTCGTCTGATATGACGATGTCGAGGCCGTGATAATTCCCGAGATGTTCGAGCATCTGGTCGGCGTGGTGGTGAACGTTGACGACGGCGCGTTTTATGCCGGCCGCCACCAGCGAATCCAGCGCGTAGTCGATCATCGGCTTGCCGTCGATCTTCACCAGCGGCTTCGGGATCGTGTCGGTGATCGGGCGCATGCGGGTTCCGAGACCCGCGGCCAGTACCATGGCTTGTCTGATGGTCATTCTGATCCGGAACTTATGATTCGCTCTGGCCTATTCCAGCCCTTGCGCACCAATCGCGCAAGGGGGCAAGCGTTTCATGCTCGAGCGCGACGTTCAGATAGGAAAGCGTGCGCGGCATATGTTTCAGATAGCCCGGCTTGCCATCGCGCTGCAACAGGCGCACCCAGAGGCCGGCAAGCTTGCAGTTGCGCTGGGCCGACATGATCGCCCAGGCCTTCATAAATCCGGCTTCGTCGAAACCGCTCTCTGCGCGGCGAAGCGTCAGATAGTCATCCATCAGCTGCCGGAAGAGGCCCGGCTCGATCGTCACACGCGCATCCTGGACGATCGAGGCAAGGTCATAAGCCGTGGGGCCGATCATCGCGTCCTGGAAATCGATGAGGCCGATCTTGCGAATACCGCTTTCATGTTCGCGCCAGATGATGTTCGGCGAGTGGAAGTCGCGCAGCAGCAGGTTCTTCTCGGCCGTTGCGAGCTCGTCGATGAGCGCATCCCATATCGCCAGGTATTCCGCCCGTTCGGCTTCCGTTGCAAGTGCGCCCTGACGCTTCCAGGGCAGGTGCCAGTCAAGCACCAGCCGCACCTCCATCTTCATCGCCGTGCGGTCGAAATCGGGAATATGGTGGATATGGCCCTTTCCAATGGGGATGTCCTGCGGAAATTTCAGGGCGTGCAGCCTGGCTAGGCACGCAACGCTTTCGCGATAGCGTTCGATAACCGGCTGTCCGTGGGCATCCAGCACGCCTTCGCTGCCAAGATCTTCGATCAGCAGGATACCCTTGTCATAATCCACCTTGTAGACTTCGGGTGCCGCAAAACCGTCCTTGCGCAGCGTATCGGCGATCGCCACGAAGGGATAAGCGTTTTCGGCAAGATGCGCGACTTTGGGATAGGGTTTGCCGTCGAGCACCGGCGGGCCTTCAGCAAGAGGCGGCCAGTCCATCAGGATGATGCGTTGGTTCCCGGCTTGCGGATAGATCGCCTCATAGGCGCGCAGCGAGGCATCACCGGTCAGGAATCGGCGTTTCGCTGCGGGGTAACCGGCGGTATCGAGGAAATCGCGGATCGCCAGGACGCGGCGGATGCGTGTATTTTGCGCGCCAGCGGCTATGATCGTTGCCCGGCGGCCGCTGCCTTCATGCGCCAGCGTCAGCGTGATGCGCTCCGCGGGCAGCTCACTCTGCGCCATTTCAGGCCATTCGACGAGACAGATACCGTTCTGCAGCGCCTCGTCGAAGCCGAGTTCCGTCAGTTCGGCAGGATCGCCGAGCCGGTAGAGATCGAAGTGCGAAACCGGTATGCGCAGATCGTAGGATTGTACCAGCGTGAAGGTCGGGCTCGGGACCTCGAGCCCCTCGTCATCGGCCATGGCACGCAGGATCGCGCGGGCGAGCGAGGATTTCCCCGCGCCGAGATCGCCGGAAAGGGCAAGGCAATCGCCGGCTTTCAGGGCCAGCGCCAGGTCCTCGCCGAGGCGGATGGTAGCCGCCTCGTCCTCCAGGAAAAGCGAAATCGTATCACTGGTCGTCATTCGGCTGCGGCGGAATGCGGTACATTGACCGAGGGGATACGGCACATGACCGTCGTGCCCTTGCCCGGCTCGCTGTCGATCGTCACATCGCCATGATGCAGACTGACGAAGCTGTCGACGATCGAGAGGCCGAGGCCGGCGCCGCCGCGTTTGCCGCTTTTCGCTCCCGTGGCAAAACGGTCGAAGACGGTCGCGATCATATCGGGTGAGATGCCGGGGCCGCGATCGCTGACGGAGAAGACGAAATCCGTGCCTTCGCGATGGCATTCCAGCGAGATCGACGTGCCCTCGGGCGAGAAATTTGCCGCATTGGAGAGAAGCTTCAGCAGGATCTGCTTCAGCCGCTGCGGATCGGCGACGATCGAGCCGAGATAGGCAGGAGCGGTGATTTCAAGCGCGACGCCGCTTTCGTGGAGGCGATCGGCGATTTGCATCGAGACGTCGTCGAGCAGATCGTTGAGATCGATATCCGCATAATTGAGGCGCATGATCCCGGCATCGACGGTCGCAAGGTCAAGAATATCGTTGACGAGTGTCAACAGAACCGAGGACGAGGTCGATATATGGTCGATATATTCGGCCTGCCGTTCGGTAAGCGGCCCGACGCCGGGCGTGCGCAGAAGATCGGTGAAGCCGATGATGTTGGTTAGTGGCGAACGCAGTTCATAGGAAACATGCTGGACGAAGTCGTTTTTCAGCTCATCGGCCTTGCGCAACGCTTCGTTTTTCTCGGTCAGCGCGCGCTCGGCACGCACACTGTCCGTCATGTTGACGAAGGTTAGCATGGTCTGCGCGTTCGGCAGCGGGATGACCGCGTAGTCGAGCACGAGGCCGGAGAAGAGTTCCAGCGTTCCCTGACCCGAGCGGCGTTCATCGTCGAAGCTGGTGATCAGTTCCGCGAAGGTCTTCCAGCCGTCCGGCCGGTCATAGGACGGGGCGCAGGCCTCGCCCAGCGCACGGATATGGGTGCCGGGCTTGGCTTCGATTTCGGTGATCCCCCAGAGCGCGCGGAAGGCCGGGTTGGAAAGGCGGATGCGTCCATCAGGACCGAACACCGCCACACCTTCGGAAAGGTGGTCGATCGTTTCGCCCTGTACCTTGACCAGCGTGTTGTAGCGCGTTTCGAGATCGACCTGCTCGGTCAGATTTTCGAACACCCAGGTGGCGCCGCCCTGCGGATGAGCGGTGGCGAAGACCCGCAACGTCTGTCCGTTGGGCAGGTGCCACAGATCCGTTTGCGTGTCGAGCGCGCGATAGACGGAAAGGGCTGCTTCCTTCCAGCTTTTCCAGTTGAGCTGGTCCGGCAACTTCTTGGCTGCGCGCAGCCGCTCGAGCAACTCGCTATTGTCCGGCCGGCCTTCGAGGAAGGCGATATCCAGCTCCCAGAGCGCGACGAAGGCCTGATTGTAGAATTGCAGCCGGCGCTCGCCGTCGAAGATGGCAACCGGCGTGGCGAGATGGTCGAGCGTTTCGGCATGGCTCTTCAGCGTCCGTTCCAGCTCGGCGCGCACTGCCTCTATGTCGGACACATCGATCGCGATGCCGGCCGAGCCGCCGGGAACCCTGACGTCGACGACGTCGAAGAATGTCCGATTGCCGCGCACGACCGTCGAGATCTTGTCGTGGAAGGGCGATTCCGGTGTCGTCGTCGCGCGAATGCGTTCGCGCGCCACGGTCGTCAGCATCTCGCGGCCTTCATTGATCGCCTGCTGCGGCGATCGCGCTTCGACCGCCTCGCCATAGGCTTGGTTGACCCAAGTCAGGCGGCCCACCGGATCGCGCTGCCAGGCCGGCATGTCGATCGCGTCGAGCATGGTCTGGAAGGCCGAGATCGAGGTCATCAGCCGGTCGCGCTCGATCCGGAGCTCTGCGAGCTCGGCGCGCAGATTGTTGAGCGCCACGAAACGGACGAAGGCCCGTCCGCCGGAAACCCGGCCCTGCGCCTCAAGGATTTCGTCGCGGATGGTTTCGACTACCATGTCGAAGCTCTGCGCCTCGTCACGCAGCCGGTCGATCGCCTTTTCCAGCTCGGAAGCCGAACGTGACTTCAGCCACAGGCCGAAGGCCAGGAATTCGCCGTCCTGCGGTGCGCCGGTTTCGGGCGGAAGCTGGCCGAGCAGTTCGGGGCGAGCATTGCCGTCCCAGATGACGATGCGCCGGTTCTTGTCGGCGATCAGAGCCTGGTATTGCGAAATGCGCTGCTGGGCATCCGAGAGCGCCGAGCGGATTTCCCGGCTCTCGTTTTCCAGATTGCCGCGCTGACGCACGAGCCATAGCGTCGACAGCAGCGCTGCCGATATGACGCCGATGACGACGGAAACACCGATCACCTGCGAGGATGTGAAGAGGTGAGCCGAGGCCGCCGCCTGCTGCTCCGCCTGTGCCAGAGCCGGCCGCGCCAGCGCGACAAGCGCCGTGCCGGCGGCGCAGCTTTTCAGGAGGCGCGCCAATGGTCCGTGCTCTTGCTTTGCGGCCTCGTGTGCCGTTGCAGATTTATATCCTCGGCCTGCCATGAGCGAGCGGCGATCGGCGCGAGCGCCATCATCCGCCTGACCGGGCAGGCTGCTTTTCATTTCCGACATCCGCGGTATGTCTCCGTCCTTCAATGTGCCGCATTACGACAAGACATCCCATTTTCGCAGCGGTCGGACAGGGTCCGGCGCCACGAATCAAGTCTTAAAACAATACTTCGGAAGGGAATCTGCGGGAAGGGAGCGTCCAAAAAATAAGCCGCGGCATTTGTCAATGCCGCGGCTTCTACATCTTGTGGATATTAAACGATCAAATCAATATCTGTAGTGGTCGGACTTGAACGGGCCCTTCGGCGAGACGCCGATATAGGCAGCCTGTTCCTCAGAAAGCTCAGTCAGCTTCACGCCGAGCTTGTCGAGATGCAGGCGTGCGACCTTCTCGTCGAGATGCTTCGGCAGGATATAGACCTGGTTGGAATACTGGTCGGGCTTGGTGAAGAGCTCGATCTGCGCCAGCGTCTGGTTGGTGAACGAAGCCGACATCACGAAGGACGGATGGCCGGTGGCGTTGCCGAGGTTGAGCAGGCGGCCTTCGGAAAGAAGGATGATGCGGTTACCCTTGGGGAATTCGATCAGGTCGACCTGCGGCTTGACGTTGGTCCACTTGAGATTGCGCAATGCAGCCACTTCGATTTCATTGTCGAAGTGACCGATATTGCCGACGATCGCCATATCCTTCATCGCCCGCATATGGTCGATGCGGATGACGTCCTTGTTGCCGGTGGTGGTGATGAAGATATCGGCCGAGGAAACGACGTCCTCGAGCAGAACGACTTCGTAACCGTCCATAGCAGCCTGCAATGCGCAGATCGGATCGGCTTCGGTCACCTTGACGCGGGCGCCGGCGCCGGAGAGCGAAGCGGCAGAACCCTTGCCGACGTCGCCGTATCCGCAGACGACGGCAACCTTGCCGGCCATCATGACGTCGGTACCGCGGCGGATGCCGTCGACCAGCGATTCCTTGCAGCCATACTTGTTGTCGAACTTCGACTTGGTAACGGAGTCATTGACGTTGATCGCCGGGAAGGGCAGCAGGCCCTTCTGGCTGAGCTGGTAAAGGCGGTTGACGCCGGTCGTCGTTTCCTCGGTGACGCCCTTGATCGCGTCGCGCTGCTTGGTGAACCAGCCCGGGGAAGCGGCAAGGCGCTTCTTGATCTGTGCGAAGAGGATTTCCTCTTCTTCGGAATGCGGGTGAGACAGCACGTCCTCGCCGGCTTCTGCGCGGGCGCCAAGCAGGATGTACATGGTGGCGTCGCCGCCGTCATCGAGGATCATGTTGGAAAGGCCGCCATCGGCCCATTGGAAGATCTTGTCGGTGTAGACCCAGTAATCTTCGAGCGATTCGCCCTTGATGGCGAAGACAGGCACGCCGGAAGCGGCGATCGCGGCAGCGGCATGATCCTGCGTCGAGAAGATGTTGCACGAGGCCCAGCGGACTTCGGCGCCGAGCGCGACCAGCGTCTCGATGAGCACGGCCGTCTGGATGGTCATGTGCAGCGAGCCGGTGATGCGCGCGCCCTTCAGCGGCTTTGTCTGGCCGAATTCGGTGCGGCAGGACATCAGCCCCGGCATTTCGGTTTCGGCGATCGTAATTTCCTTGCGGCCGAAATCCGCAAGCCCGATATCGGCGACGACATAATCTTTTTCAGTGCTCATAGAGGCCTCCAGGCTGAAAAACGTCTCAAAATTGGCGCAGGCGCGAAGATGACCCGCGTGCAAGCGCACGGCATGTCCGCCGTTTAGCAGGCTTCGCCGGTGATGGCAATAAGGATATAAAGAAGTCTTTATATGTTTATATGAACTCGATCGGAGCTCACATCTCCTCGCCGAACCTGTTCTGGATCAGCTGGTCCAGAGCCTCCAGCGCTTCCTCGGCCTGGCTGCCGCTTGCCGAGACGACGACGCTCGAGCCGGGGCTTGCCGCAAGCATCATCAGGCCCATGATGGAGGTTCCGCCGACCGTCATTCCGTCCTTGGAAACGGTGATGGCGGCATCGAAGGTCTCGACCATCTGTACGAATTTGGCGGAAGCGCGCGCATGAAGACCGCGCTTGTTGATGATGAGGAGTTCCCGGGAGAGCGATGTCATAAATGCTCGTTATTTTCCGCTGAGCACACGGCTCGCGACATTGATATATTTCCGCCCGGCTTCGGAGGCCTCCACCAGCGCCTTCTCCATGTTGTTCTCGCCGCGCACCCCGGCAAGTTTGATCAACATCGGCAGGTTGACGCCGGCGATGACTTCGGTATGGCCGCTGCTCATGACTGATATGGCAAGATTGGACGGCGTGCCGCCGAACATGTCGGTCAGGATGACGACGCCATGGCCATCATCGGCACCGGAAACGGCTTCCAGAATGTCCTGCCGTCTCTGGTCCATGTCGTCTTCGGGGCCAATACAGACCGTCTCGATGAATTTCTGAGGACCGACGACGTGCTCTACAGCATGACGAAACTCTTCAGCCAGCTTGCCATGAGTGACAAGCACAAGTCCGATCATGATATTACTGCTCCCATATACAAACGGTGGCCCCAATATCGCAATGCAGCAATTACGTCCACCGGTGGGGGCACATCTTGGCTATGAAAAGCCGAAGTGCAAGATAAAAATGCGAATATATAAGGCAGATTGACCAATCCGGAAGGCCTCAGCGCCCGATATCCGGCACTTTTGCCATCAGGATCGCAAGGGGTGAGGAAACGCCTGTGAGCAACCGCAATGCGGGAAGCGAAAAACCGGCGGCAAGGCTCACCATTTCGCCCTCGGGAGGCACCCGGTCTTCACCGGTGGCGCTGCCCGGAAGCACGGCATAATGCATGACCGCCCTGGGAATATGGTCCTGGCGAACGATGCCGGTGCCGCGAAGTTCGATCAGCCCGATGATCGACGGCGGGCACGTGGCGATCACCGCGCCGGCCTCTCTTGAGAGAAGAACCTGGTCGTCGGCGACCAGCGCCGTGAAAAGCCCGAGCCGGCGCGCCTCGGTCATGCAGGTGAAGGCCAGCATCGATTTTCCCCAGCCGGAGGGGCCGCTGAACAGCAGCCCCGTCTTGCCGACGACGATCGCCGTCGCATGGACGTTGAAACCTGCCTCGGTCATGCTGCGGCGCCGATCGGCAAAGAGAGGATGAAGCGCGCGCCGAGTATATGCCCGCTCTCGGCATCGGTGATGTTTTCGGCTCTCAGCGAACCGCCATGCGCTTCGGCGATCTGCCGGCTGATCGAAAGGCCGAGCCCCGAATTCTGGCCGAAGCCTTCCGCCTCCGGCCGGTCCGTATAGAAGCGCTCGAAGATACGGTCGATATTTTCCGCCTGGATGCCGGGGCCGTTATCTTCGATCGTGGTGACGCAGCGCGAGCGTGTCCGCACCAGCCGCACGGTAATCTTGCCGCCCTTTTCCGGCACGAAAGAGCGGGCATTCTCGATCAGGTTGGCGATGATCTGGCCGATGCGTAGATCGTGGCCGTTGACGACGAAGCGCGTCTTGACGTTCGGCTTGCGTTCGATCGCATATTCGATTTCCACCTGCTTCTTGGTGCTCCTGACCTGGCGCGAAACCTCGATGAGGTCGCGCAGCAGCACCTCCATATCGACGGAGCCGGCATCGACGCGTGCGAGTTCGGCGTCGAGACGGGAGGCGTCGGAGATATCGCTGATCAGCCGGTCGAGGCGGCGGACATCGTGCTGGATGACGTCCATCAGCCGCTTCTTGGAATCGTCGGATCGGGCAAGCGGCAGTGTTTCGACGGCGCTGCGCAGCGAGGTCAGCGGGTTCTTGAGCTCGTGGCTGACATCGGCCGCGAAACTCTCGATCGCATCGATGCGGTCGTAGAGCGCCGTCGTCATCTCGCGCAATGCTATGGAAAGATTGCCGATTTCATCCTGGCGGGCAGAGAAGTCGGGAATTTCCTCACGCGTCTTGGCGCCGCGGCGGACGCGGATGGCCGCTGCCGAAAGACGGCGCAGCGGATTGGCGATGGTTGACGACAGCACCAGCGAAAGCAGCACGTTGACGAGTGTCGCCACGCCGAAGACGCGCATGATGGCAAGCCGCTCGGCATGGACGATATTGTCGATGTCGCCCGCCTGCGTCGACAACAACAGCACGCCGAGCACGGCGCGGAAGCGCTGGATCGGCACGGCGACGGAAACGATGAGTTCACCT
Organism: Rhizobium aouanii; assembly: GCF_037002925.1. NCBI lineage: Bacteria > Pseudomonadati > Pseudomonadota > Alphaproteobacteria > Hyphomicrobiales > Rhizobiaceae > Rhizobium > Rhizobium aouanii. Next base: position 24,985 of record NZ_JBAMYD010000018.1, on the reverse strand, counting down.
TTTTCGGTGGTGCGCACGACTGCGCCGCGCACGCCGGTGAGCGCGTTCATCACTTCGGGATAGATCGAGCCGTCGCCGCCCGGCGCTTCCTTATAGAGCGGCAGATTGCCGGGCTGTAACGCCTTGTTGAACAGGGTGGCGAACCACTCGCTCCAGGTCTGTTTCTCTTCCTCCACCGGCGGCAGGTCAAAGCGCAGCACCTGGCCGCGCGAATAGAGATGGCGCGAATCGAGCAGCAGGTTGGCATCGGCATCGAAGATGCGGGCGCGCGTGCGCGTCGGAGAGATCAGCCGGCGCAGGACCGGCGCGACCTTTTCGGGATCAATCGGGAATTCAAGGTCCTCGTCGTTTGGCACCGGGGTGATGCTCTGACCGGCCTGCAGCTCGAGCAGCTTCTGCGGATCGATGGTGATCGAGTTCGTATCGACCGACGCGGAGGCCGAAACGGCGCCGGCGATGATTTCGCCCTGCGTCAACAGGCTTTCAGCGCGGGCGTCGATCAATCCCTCGCGGAACTGGTTAAGGTAGAGGATGCCGCCGACGAGTACCACCAGCGCGACGAGATTGAAGAACAGGATGCGCCGCGTCAGGCTCGAAAAGACGGCATTACCGAAGATGCGGCGGATCAGCGTGAAGGGATGCGACCAACGGCGGCCTCGGACGCGACGGGTGCTCACGCCCTCCGCATCGTCCAGATCCCTTTCCTGCACCAACTGTGCCAATGACAGGCCCTTTCGAAGGGCGGGGCCGGATGGACCGGCCCGCAGCCCTCAACATTTCCGACAGCGCCGCGCGTCTTTTCAGACGCGCAAAGGACGCTGTGACATTTTGAACTGCTGCACAATTTAATCCTTAGATCGATGCCGACTTAGGAGATTATGCAGGAGCGCGCTGCGCCGCTCGGGGCTCAGGCTGCTTCGCGGAAGCGGTATCCCACTCCGTAGAGTGTTTCAATCATATCAAAGTCGGTGTCGACCATCTTGAATTTCTTGCGCAGCCGCTTGATGTGGCTGTCGATGGTCCGGTCGTCGACATAGACCTGTTCGTCATAGGCTGCGTCCATCAGCGCGTCGCGGCTTTTGACGACGCCGGGGCGCTGCGCCAGCGAATGCAGGATCAGGAATTCGGTCACCGTCAGCGTCACGGCCTCGCCTTTCCAGGTGCAGGTATGGCGTTCCTGGTCCATGACCAGCTGCCCGCGCTCCAGCGAGCGGGCTTGCTGCACCGCGCCTGTCTTCGGCGAGCCGCTGGGGCTGGTGCCGGCGGCGGCGGCTTCGCGGCTTGACGCGCGGCGCAGGACGGCGCGCACGCGCTCCACCAGCAGACGCTGTGAAAAAGGTTTGGTGATGAAATCATCGGCGCCCATCTTCAGGCCGAAGAGTTCATCGATCTCCTCATCCTTGGAGGTGAGGAAGATGACGGGAATATCCGACTTCTGCCGCAGGCGGCGCAACAGTTCCATGCCGTCCATGCGCGGCATCTTGATGTCGAAGATCGCCAGCTGCGGCGGTCGCGCCAGCAGGCCGTCGAGCGCCGAAGCACCGTCCGTATACGTCTCGACCTTATATCCTTCGGCCTCCAGTGCGATCGACACCGAGGTGAGGATGTTGCGGTCGTCATCAACGAGCGCGATTGTCGGCATGGTGTTGGTCTCCGTCATCAGTGCGCAATCTCCCGGATTTGCTCTCCCCAGGCGGTCTCAGTGACCGGATGCGCTTATGGAGGATAAAGGTGGAACAAATTGTGGCAAAGATAAAGGGGAGGATTGTCGTAAATTTCGCCGGCAATCGTAGGTAGTTCTTCTAGATGTTTAAACGCGGCGCATTCAAACGATTTAAAATTAAGGCGATAAATTTAAATCGATTAATTGTTTGATATCACTGCATTTTCTCAAGTTTTCCATCTTGTATTTTAAAATTTCTGCCCGTATTTTCGCGGTTAGTTTTAACGGCAACGAGCCTGAGCGAAGGGAACTAGCCATGGAAATGTTCGGAGTTCATAACCCGGCAATAGAGCTGGCAACGGTGGGATTGGGCGGCGCAGCCAGCGTTCGCTACAACTTTTCCGCCGCCGCGCTCTATGAAGAAGCGATCCGCCGGGGCGAAGCCGAACTGACCGCTCAAGGCGCATTGCGGGCTATTACCGGCCAGCACACCGGCCGTTCGCCGCGCGACAAGTTCGTCGTTCGCGATATTAACACCGATGGCGAAATCTGGTGGGACAACAATAAGCCGATCTCGCCGGAGCATTTCGCCGTGCTGCGCGACGATATGCTGGCGCATGCCGCGGGCAAGGACCTTTTCGTCCAGGATCTCGTCGGCGGCGCCGAGGAAGGCCATGCTCTGCCGACCCGCGTCGTGACCGAATTCGCCTGGCATTCGCTGTTTATCCGCAATCTGCTGATCCGCCCTGACACCGCAGCGCTGCCGAGCTTCGTGCCGAAGCTGATGATCATCGATCTGCCGAGCTTCAAGGCCGATCCGGCCCGCCACGGCTGCCGTTCGGAAACGGTGATCGCCTGCGATCTTACTAACGGTCTCGTCCTCATCGGCGGCACCTCCTATGCCGGCGAAATGAAGAAATCGGTCTTCACCGTGCTCAACTACCTGCTTCCGGCCAAGGGCGTGATGCCGATGCACTGCTCGGCCAATGTCGGCCCGGCCGGTGACGCTGCGGTTTTCTTCGGCCTTTCCGGCACCGGCAAGACGACGCTTTCGGCCGATCCGGCCCGGACGCTGATCGGCGATGACGAACACGGCTGGAGCGAAAACGGCATCTTCAACTTCGAAGGCGGCTGCTACGCCAAGACCATCCGCCTCTCGGCCGAAGCCGAGCCGGAAATCTATGCGACGACGCAGCGCTTCGGCACCGTGCTAGAAAACGTCGTGCTGAACGAAAGCCGCGAGCCGGATTTCAACGACGGCTCGCTGACCGAGAACACCCGTTGCGCCTATCCGATGGACTTCATCCCGAACGCTTCGGAAACGGGCCGTGCCGGGCATCCGAAGACGATCATCATGCTGACCGCCGATGCCTTCGGCGTCATGCCGCCAATCGCCCGATTGACGCCTGATCAGGCGATGTATCACTTCCTCTCCGGCTACACTGCCAAGGTGGCCGGCACCGAAAAGGGTGTCGTCGAGCCGGAAGCGACTTTCTCTACCTGCTTCGGCGCTCCTTTCATGCCGCGGCATCCGGCCGAATATGGTAATCTTCTCAAGGAGTTGATCGGTCGGCATGGCGTTCAATGCTGGCTTGTCAATACCGGCTGGACCGGCGGCGCCTACGGCACCGGCAAGCGCATGCCGATCAAGGCGACGCGTGCGCTTCTCGCTGCCGCCCTGAGCGGCGAACTTGGACAGGCGGAATTCCGTGCTGACACGAACTTGGGCTTCGCCGTGCCGGTCTCGGTGGATGGCGTCGACGGCAGCATTCTCGATCCGCGCTCGACCTGGGCCGACAAGGCAGCCTATGACGCGCAGGCCGAAAAGCTGGTCTCGATGTTCATCACGAACTTCGCCAAGTTCGAAAATCATGTCGACGGCGGCGTCCGCGATGCCGCCCCGGGCGTGAAGGTTGCTGCCGAATAAGGCCCAGAGCAATTCCAGCAAAATTGCGCAGCGGAATTGCGCTAGACAAAGAGCTAGAGCATTCCGTGGTTCGAAGAAAAACGGAATGTTCTAGCCGCTGACTCACGTGAAACCCGGCATCGCAGGATTGCCGGGCTTTCCTTGATGACGGCCGATATTTTCAATTCGCCGCCGATGTGAGATAGAACGCCGCATGGCCAGCGACGCGCTCTATATCGATGACAGGATCACCATCGCGGGATGGGAGCTGACGGAACAGTTCGTTCTGGCGGGCGGTCCCGGCGGGCAGAATGTCAACAAGGTCTCGACCGCGGTCCAGCTGTTCTTCAACATCGTGAATTCGCCGTCCCTCAATGATCGTGTCAAAACCAATGCGGTCAAACTAGCCGGCCGGCGTTTGTCGAAGGATGGCGTGCTGATGATCGAGGCGAGCCGGTTTCGCAGCCAGGACCGCAACCGCGAGGATGCGCGCGACCGGCTGAAGGAACTGATCCTCGAGGCCGCCAAGCCGCCGCCGCCGCCGCGCAAGAAGACCAGGCCGACCAAGGGTTCGGTCGAGCGCCGCCTGAAGGAAAAATCCGGTCGCTCGGAAGTCAAGAAAATGCGCGGCCGCCCCGGCGGCAGCGGTGAGTGACATGCCGGAGCTCTTGAGCGGCATCCGCCATCTCCCCGGTTACCTCGACCGAGAGCATCAGGAAGCATTGGTCGAGGTGATCCGCACCGTCGTCGCCGAAGCGCCGCTTTATGTGCCCGCCATGCCCGGTACCGGCGAGCCGATGTCGGTGCGCATGACCAATTGCGGGCCGCTCGGCTGGGTGACGGACAAAGAGCGCGGCTATCGCTACCAGCCGACGCACCCGGCAACCGGCAGACCCTGGCCTGATATGCCGCAGCAATTGCTCGATATCTGGAATGACGTTTCGAATTACGACAAGCCGCCGGAAGCCTGCCTCGTCAATTTCTACTCCGACGAAGCGCGCATGGGCTTGCATCAGGACAAGGACGAACAGGATCTCGAAGCCCCGGTCGTCTCGATCTCGCTCGGCAACAGCTGCCTCTTTCGCGTCGGCGGTCTCAGCCGCAATGATCGCACGCTGTCTTTCAAGCTTTCGAGCGGTGATCTGGTCGTGCTGGGCGGCGAGGGGAGACTTTGCTTCCACGGCGTCGACCGTATCCATCCGGCGACGTCGACGCTGCTGAAGAATGGCGGCCGCATCAATCTGACGCTCCGCCGCGTCAATCCTTAAAAGACAACCGACTGCTATAGTTTTCGCAGCGCAACCTGTTCGATCAGGTGATCCTTGCCTTTTTTCAGGATGAGATCGGCGCGTGGACGCGTCGGAAGAATGTTCTGCCGCAGGTTCTTCAGGTTGATGTTTGCCCAAAGATCCTCGGCGATTTCGAGCGCTTCCGCGTCGCTGATCGAGGCATAGCGATGGAAATAGGAATTCGGATCGCGGAAGGCGGTCTCGCGCAGCCGCATGAAGCGCGTGACATACCAGTTGTGGATCTCGTCTTCGGCGGCATCGATATAGATCGAGAAGTCGAAGAAGTCGGAGACCATCGGCACGATCTTGCCGCCGGCCGGCAGGTCGCGCGATTGCAGCACGTTGATGCCCTCGAAGATCAGGATGTCGGGCCGGTCGACGATCTTGTATTCGTCCGGCAGCACGTCGTAGACGAGGTGCGAATAGCTGGGCGCCTTCACATCCGGCCGTCCGGCCTTGATCGCCGAGAGGAAGCGCAGGATCGCACCCGTGTCGTAGCTTTCCGGAAAGCCTTTGCGCTGCATCAGTTTTTCCCGCTGCAGCACGGCGTTGGGATGGAGGAAGCCGTCGGTGGTGACGAGGTCGACCTTCGGGCTGGAAGGCCAGCGCCCCAGGAGCTCCTTGAGAATACGGGCGGTGGTCGATTTTCCCACTGCGACCGAGCCGGCGATGCCAATGACGAAGGGTGTCTTCGTCACATCGGACAGGCTGAGGAAGCGGTTGCGCTGTTCAAACAGCATCTGCGAGGATTCGACATGTGCCGAGAGCAGCCGCGACAGCGACAGATAGATGCGCCGGACCTCGTCGAGATCGATCGGATCGCCCATCGAACGCAGCCGTTTGACCTCGTCGCTCGTTAGCGTCAACGGCGTGTCGGCGCGGAATTTCGCCCATTGTTCGGAAGAGAAGAAGTGGTAGGGCGAATAGGATTCAGACTGGAAGTGATCCAACGTTTCCTGCACCCCGATAATCTCAGTCGCGATACTCATGAACTCTGCCGGCTGGCCTTTTCCTTGAGGCCGGACTGCGCGGTTCTGCGCTCGAGTTCGGCCATGACATTCTCTAACGGTATTTCAGCAATCTTCAATACGACCAATAGGTGATAGAGCACATCGGCGGCTTCATAGGTCAGATTGTCGCGGTCGCCGGTCACCGCCGCCATCACGGCCTCGATCGCCTCTTCACCGAGCTTCTTTGCCGCTTTCGGCTGGCCGGCGGCCACGAGCTTGGCTGTCCAGGATTGTTCCGGCGAGGCTTTCGATCGTTCTGCGACGATGCTTTCGAGATCGGAAAGGGAAAATCCGCTCATAGGTCCGCTTTCAAAATTTAGTCGAGACGCATGTCGATGCCGCACTTCGACATATAGTGCTTCGCCTCGCTGACGGAATAGGTGCCGAAGTGGAAGATCGACGCGGCGAGCACGGCATTGGCATGGCCCTCCTTCACCCCGGCGACGAGATCGTCGAGATCGCCGACGCCGCCGGACGCAATGACCGGCACACGCACCGCATCGGCGATCGCCCGCGTCAGCTCCAGATCGTAGCCGACCTTGGTGCCGTCGCGGTCCATCGAGGTGACCAGCAGCTCGCCGGCGCCGCGCGCCACCATCTTCTCCGCGAATTCGACGGCGTCGATGCCGGTCGCGTTGCGGCCGCCATGCGTATAGATTTCCCAGGCGCTGAGATTGTCGCCGCCGGCCGCCCGCGTGCGCCGGCGCTTGGCATCGATCGAGACGACGATGCACTGGTCGCCGAACTTGTCGGCCGCCTCGGTGACGAAATCGGGATTGCTGACGGCTGCCGAATTGATCGAGACCTTGTCGGCGCCACACAGCAGAAGCTTGCGGATATCGGCGATGGTTCTGACCCCGCCGCCGACCGTCAGCGGCATGAAGCATTGGTCGGCCGTGCGCGATACGACATCGAAGATCGTCTCGCGATTGTCCGAGGAAGCGGTGATATCGAGGAAGCAGAGTTCGTCGGCGCCGGCCGCATCATAAGCCTTTGCGGCTTCGACGGGATCGCCGGCGTCGACGAGGTTGAGGAAGTTGACTCCCTTGACGACACGACCGTCCTTGACGTCGAGGCAGGGGATGACACGGGCCTTGAGGGTCATTACGCGGTCTCCTTGGCCCGGGCCGCCTTGATCAGCGCCAGCGCTTCCTTGGGATCGATACGGCCGTCATAAAGCGCGCGGCCTGAAATCGCCCCTTCCAGCTTCCGCGCATCGGGCTGCAGCATGCGTCTAACATCGTCGAGGGAGGCAAGGCCGCCCGAAGCGATGACGGGAATGGAAACGGCGTCGGCAAGTTCCAGCGTCGAATTCCAGTTGATGCCGGCCAGAATGCCGTCACGGTCGATATCGGTGTAGACGATCGCAGCGACGCCGGCGCCCTCGAATTTCCTGGCGAGTTCGATGATACCGAGTTCGGAGGCCTCCGCCCAACCCTCGACGGCCACCTTGCCGCCCTTGGCATCGATGCCGACGGCGACATGACCCGGAAATTTCCGGCAGGCCTCGATGACCAGCGCCGGATTTCTGACTGCGACGGTGCCGAGAATGACGCGCCGCAGCCCACGCGACAGCCAGCGCTCGATATGATCGAGCGTGCGAATGCCGCCGCCGAGCTGCACGGGATTGTCCGTTGCCTTCAAGATCGCTTCGACGGCATCGCCATTGGCCGAATGTCCCGCAAAGGCGCCGTCGAGATCGACCACATGCAGCCACTCGAAACCCTGATCTTCGAAGGATCTCGCCTGGGCGGCCGGATCGGTGTTGTAGACCGTCGCCTGCTGCATGTCGCCGAGCTTCAGGCGGACGCATTGGCCGCCTTTCAGGTCGATCGCGGGAAAAAGGATCATGTCGTCTTACGTCCGTAGAGTGGTCGGTACCATCAGCGCATTCCACGCATCTACGATATCCGATTGGAAAAAGACAGCGGCAATGGCAGCCGCGCCGAAAAGCAGAAGGAGGAGCAGGGTGATGGCAAAGCCGGCCCCGACCTGACGCCAGAAGCCCAGGCGCCTCTTGATCGATTTCTCGATGTTTTGCACCTGGCGCAACGCATCGCTATTGACGGCGGTCAGCCGGATCTGCGGCTCCATCGCCTCGACATAGGTTTCGGCATAACTCGAAAGGATCTGCGAGGCGCGGTCGCGCAGCGTGTTGCGCAGGTCGGTCGAGAGATAATTGCTGTTGACGGCGGCAAGCTCGGCCTCATCGGGCGAACGGCCGGCATTGCGCTTGCGATGGCTGAGAACGAAATCGCGCTTTTGCCGCTCGTAGAGTGCGTAGGCGAGCAGGCCGATCAGATCGTCCTCACCTTCGATATAGAATTCCAGCACGGCCTCGGCGATATCGCCGGCGCTGACCCCGTTTTGCCGCCGGCTCGAACCGTCGTTTGCGGAGAAAGATTCATGGATCATCGGTCCAGCCTTTCTTTCAGCGCCTTGGCTGCATTGGAAAGCGCCTTCCTGTGGATGGCTTCGTCGACACGGCGGATGATCGTGCCGCCGGGAAGCTTGATATCAGAAAAGGGGGGCAAGCCTTCCCTGGAGGGCCGCAACGTGTAGAACACCTTGCCTGATTTCCGTGAAGCCGGCATCGAGCGCACTCCTGTTCTGAATCCCGTTCTACATATATAGCAGAGCATGATGTCGTCCGAAAACCGCTCACACTTTTCGGCATCATGCTCTAGGGAAATAAGGCGGCTGTGTTGAAAGCCAGACCTTGGAGATCCAGCAAACCGTGTAGCGTTTTGCTTCGGATTGCATGAACAATGCTTGACGGTTCCAGGCTCTACGGGTTCCAGCGCAGAAAATTGGCGATCAGGGCCAGGCCGAGCTTCTGGCTCTTTTCCGGGTGAAACTGCGCTCCGACCATGTTGTCGCGCCCGACGAAAGCGGTCATCGGACCGCCATAGTCGGCCGTGGCAATAACATCCTCGGCGTTTTCGGCGGCAAGATGGTAGGAATGCACGAAATAGGCGTGCAGTCCCTGCGACCCCGTCGGAATTCCTTCGAAGAGCGGATGTTCGCGCTTCAGGTCGAGCGTGTTCCAGCCGATCTGCGGGATCTTGAGTGCCGGATCATCCGGCGTCATCTCGACGACGTTACCGGGAATCCAGTTAAAACCGTGCGTCACGGTTTTCTCGAGACCGCGCGAGGACATGAGCTGCATGCCGACGCAGATGCCGAAGAACGGCCGCGCCTTCTTCTCGACAACCTCGATCAGCACCTCGGTCATATCAGGCACGGCATCGAGGCCGCGCCGGCAATCGGCATAGGCGCCGACACCGGGAAGCACGATACGATCGGCTGCGGCAACATCCTCCGCCCTGTCGGTGAGATCGATATGGGCATCGATGCCAGCTTCGTGGGCGGCACGCTCGAAAGCCTTGGTTGCCGAGCGCAGGTTGCCTGAGCCATAGTCGATAATCGCGACGCGCATCGTTAGCGTCCTCCATCAAAACCGAAGAGACCGAGCGAGGTGGCTTGGCCGTGCCGGCTGCTCGGCTGGGTCTTGTTCTCCCAGTCCGGTGCCGCGCCGCCGTCACTATTCGTAGCGACCTCGTTGCCCGAAAAATAGACCTGCTCGGCAATGCCGATCGTATCGGCCGCAATGAATGCGTCTTCGTTCCAGCCCTTGGCAGCAAGGTTGCGGACACGGAAATTCTGGCCCTCAAGACCGACCAGCATATTCACGCCGAGCAGGATTGCCGCTCCCGCCGGCCCAAGGCCGGGTTCGTCCATCAGCGCACCACCAATCCCCTGCAGCAGAAAGGCCGCGGCCGCATGCAGCCAAAGCCGATGCGCCAGCAGCCAAACCCATGGAAACAGGAAGCCGAGCAGCGTGAAGCCGTCACGGATGGTTCGCGTCTCATCGGCCGTGGCGCTCGTGCTACCGGGCGGTGTCAGGAAGATATAGCTGGATGTCATTGCCGCCGCTCCCTTGAAGGGCTCAGACGAGCGTGCCCTTGGTCGAGGGAACACGGCCCGCCTGTCTCGGATCGATCTCTGTTGCCATGCGCAATGCACGGGCAACGGCCTTGAAGCATGTCTCGGCAATATGGTGATTGTTGGCGCCATAATGGTTGAGAATATGCAAGGTGATGCCGGCATTCTGGGCGAGCGCATGGAAGAATTCGCGCACGAGCTCGGTGTCGAAAGTGCCGATCTTCGGCGCGCTGAAGGCGACGTTCCAGACGAGGAACGGCCGGCCGGAAAGATCGACCGCAGCCTTGGTCATCGTCTCGTCCATGGCGAGATCGATCGACGCGTAGCGGGTGATCCCACGCCGGTCGCCGAGCGCCTTGGAGATCGCCTGGCCGATGGCGATGCCGGTATCTTCGACCGTATGATGGTCGTCGATATGCAGGTCGCCCTTTGCATCGATCTCCATGTCGATGAGGGAATGTCGCGAAAGCTGGTCAAGCATATGGTCGAAGAAGCCGACGCCCGTCGAGATCGTCGATTTGCCGGTGCCGTCGAGATTGACGGAAACGGAAATCGAGGTTTCGTTGGTCTTGCGGGAAACGCTGCCGGTGCGGCTCGCTGCGGTCTCGGCCATATGGCCCTCCATCGGGAATAAGGCCGTTCCTTATCAGGCGCATCGGGAAATATCCAGAAGCCGGGCAAGAGAAAAGCCGGCCCATTTGCAATCGGCGCCAGTCCACTTACATAGGGCTCAACAGGGCCGGCATGCGGCCCGGCAGACAGGTGTTTTATGACAACAATCATTACAGTTCGAAAAGGCGGCAAGGTGGTGATGGCGGGTGATGGCCAGGTGAGCCTCGGCCAGACCGTCATGAAGGGCAATGCCCGCAAGGTGCGCCGCATCGGCAAGGGCGAAGTCGTCGCCGGTTTCGCCGGCGCCACGGCCGATGCCTTTACCCTACTCGAAAGGCTTGAAAAGAAGCTTGAGCAATATCCCGGTCAATTGATGCGTGCCGCCGTCGAGCTCGCCAAGGATTGGCGCACCGACAAGTACCTGCGTAATCTCGAAGCCATGATGCTCGTCGCCGACAAGTCGATCACGCTGGCGATCACTGGCAATGGCGATGTTCTGGAACCGGAGCATGGCACGACGGCGATCGGTTCCGGCGGCAATTTTGCCCTCGCCGCCGCCCTCGCACTCATGGATACCGACAAATCGGCCGAAGAGATTGCTCGCCGCGCCCTCGATATCGCCGCCGACATCTGCGTCTACACGAACCACAACGTCGTGGTGGAATTGCTGGATGCCGAAGGCTGAACCCTATGCCTTCCGGCCGCTTGCCGCGGTTGACCTGCCGCTCCTCGCCAAATGGCTGGAAAGCCGGCATGTCAGGCGCTGGTGGAGCGATCCGGCCAAGGCGCTGGCTTCGATGGAAAAGCATATCGATGCGGCCTCTGTCTCGTGCTTCATCGTCACGCTGAATGGAAAGGACTTTGCCTTTATCCAGGCGGCCGATCTCGACGACGTGGACGATGAAGCGCTCGCCGGTCAGCCGAAGGGCACCTACGGCATCGACCAGTTCATCGGCATCGAGGAACTCGCGGGCAAGGGTCATGGACCGGCCTTTATGATAGGGTTCTGCGATATGCTCTTTGCAAAGGGCGCGCAGCGGATCCTCGTCGATCCGCATCCTGACAATGCATTCGCAATCAGAGCCTATACCAAGGCGGGCTTTCAAGGACTTGGCGAAACAACGACTAATTGCGGCCGGGCGCTGTTGATGGCCCTGGACCGCCAGGAGAATGATACGCAATGACCACTTTTTCCCCCCGCGAGATCGTTTCCGAGCTCGATCGCTATATCATCGGCCAGCATGACGCCAAGCGCGCCGTTGCGATTGCGTTGCGCAACCGCTGGCGCCGCCAGCAGCTCGACCCGAGCCTGCGTGACGAAGTCATGCCGAAGAACATCCTGATGATCGGCCCGACCGGCGTCGGCAAGACGGAAATCTCCCGCCGCCTGGCAAAGCTCGCCGGTGCGCCCTTCATCAAGGTGGAAGCCACAAAGTTCACCGAAGTCGGCTATGTCGGCCGCGATGTCGAGCAGATCATCCGCGATCTGGTCGAGGTCGGCATCGGCCTGGTGCGCGAGAAGAAGCGGACCGAGGTACAGGCCAAGGCGCATGTGAGCGCCGAGGAGCGTGTTCTCGATGCGCTGGTCGGCACGACAGCATCGCCTGCGACGCGCGAGAACTTCCGCAAGAAGCTCCGGGACGGCGAACTTGACGACAAGGAAATCGATATCGAGGTGGCCGATGCCGGCTCCGGCATGGGAGGCTTCGAAATTCCCGGCATGCCGGGCGCCAATATCGGCGTGCTGAACCTGTCGGAAATGTTCGGCAAGGCGATGGGCGGCCGCACCAAGAAGGTCCGCACGACGGTCAAGGCCTCCTACAGTGACCTGATCCGCGACGAATCCGACAAGCTGATCGACAACGAAGTGATCCAGCGCGAAGCCGTTCGCTCCACCGAGAATGACGGTATCGTCTTCCTTGACGAAATCGACAAGATTGCAGCCCGCGACGGTGGCATGGGCGCCGGCGTTTCGCGCGAAGGCGTGCAGCGCGACCTCTTGCCGCTCGTCGAAGGCACGACGGTCTCGACCAAATACGGGCCTGTGAAGACCGACCATATCCTGTTCATCGCCTCCGGCGCCTTCCATGTCTCCAAGCCTTCGGATCTTCTGCCGGAATTGCAGGGCCGCCTGCCGATCCGCGTCGAATTGCGCCCGCTGAACAAGGATGATTTCCGCCGGATCCTGACCGAGACGGAAGCGAGCCTCATCCGCCAGTACCGCGCGCTGATGGAGACGGAAAGCCTGAGCCTCGAATTCACCGACGACGCGATCGACGCGCTTGCCGATGTCGCCGTGCATCTGAACTCCTCCGTCGAGAATATCGGCGCACGCCGTCTGCAGACGGTGATGGAGCGGGTGCTGGACGATATTTCCTACAACGCGCCGGATCGAGGCGGGACGGCCGTGACGATCGATGCCGCCTATGTGCGCGAACATGTCGGCGATCTCGCACAGAATACCGATCTCTCGCGCTTCATTCTGTGATATCGGCACACCGCTTGATGTGTTTCCCGGCATGAATGACGGATTGTGACGAACGCGACTCTCGACAACGGGCCTTTTACTTTCTACTGCATAATTCCTAAATCGGGATCGATTTGGGGATAAAATTATGCAGCAACTCAAAGTGCTACAGCGTCCTTTGCGCGTCTGAAAAGACGCGCGGCGCTGTAGTGAAGGCCCGTTTTGTTTTCGCTCGGCTTTATTCGGCCAAGATTCTGGTCCAGGCAGCCGCATCACAAACAGGACGATGGAACGGACGGGATAACGGATCGTGCGACGCCTTTTGACAAGCCTTATGATTGCCGTTGCCCTGGTGAATTCGGCGCCTGCCTTCGCTATGCAGGCGGTGCCGGCGGGCAACCGTCATGCCGAGCAGCCCGATATTCCGGGCGCTTCCATCCGGCGCACCAAGGGCACCAAGAGCAGCTTCGATCTGAAATACGAAAAGGTGCATGAGCTTCTGGCGACCGATCGCGAGTTGATGAGCAAGATCCGAAAGATTTCCAGCGCTTACGGCATCAATCCCATCCATGTCGTCGGCGCGATCGTCGGCGAACACACCTATAATGTCGACGCCTACGACCGGCTGCAGGCTTATTACGTCAAGGCCGCCTCCTATGCCGGAGAAAGCTTCCGCTTCTCCTATGACGGCGAAAGTATCGACGATTTCGTGACGCGGCCCCAGTTTGCTCGGTGCAAGGGCAAGAGCGATTCCTATACGCTCTGGTCCTGCCGCGAAGATGTCTGGGAAACCGATTTCCGCGGCAAGACGGTTGAAGGTACGAGCTTTCCTAATAACCGTTTTAGCGCGGTCTTCTTCCAGCCCTTCTATGCCGGTCAGACCTTCGGCCTCGGCCAGGTCAATCCGCTGACGGCGCTGATGCTCTCCGATCTCGTCACCCGCGTGTCCGGCTATCCGAAGCTGAACGAGAAGAATGCCGGCGCCGTCTACAGGGCCATCATGGATCCCGATATTTCGCTCGCCTTCGTCGCGGCCTCGATCCGCAGGTCGATCGACGATTACAAGGAGATTGCCGGCATGGATATCTCGGGCAATCCCGGACTGACGGCGACGCTTTATAATGTCGGCAATTCACGCCAGCGCGCCGCAGCCCTTGCTGCGAAGAACCGCGGCGCCGGTGCGACGGTCTGGCCGGAAGAGAATTATTACGGCTGGCTGATCAACGACAAGCTGGACGAACTCAAGGGCCTGCTCTAGCTTCAAGCTTGCCGGGAAGGCCTAGATCTTCCCCGAAAGGCTTTTACGATGGACATGCGTCCGGACCCCTTCGTCCCGCCAGCACCGCTGCCGCGTACCGTGCCGCCGAGCCGGCTGGAAATCATTCGCATCATCCTGCGCAATCCGCTCGAACTCTGGGGCGAGCCGTCCTACACGCTGCCGTGGATCCGCACCAATTTCTTCGGCCAGAGGACGCTGATCGTCAACGATCCCGGCCTGATCAAACACGTGCTTGTTGATAATGCCAATAATTACCGCATGTCGGATGTACGCCAGCTCGTCCTGCGTCCGATCCTCCGCGACGGCCTTCTGACCGCCGAAGGTCCTGTCTGGAAGAGATCGCGCAAGGCGGTGGCGCCTATTTTCACCCCCCGCCATGCCCAAGGCTTTGCCGGGCAGATGCTGCGCCAGTCCGAAGATTATGCCCGCAAATATGAGAGCGCAGGCGAGGCAGGCGCAATTTTCGATATCAGCACCGATATGACCGAGCTGACCTTCGCGATTCTGGCTGACACATTGTTCTCTGGCGAAATCGTCACCTCGAGCGGCCATTTTGCCGACGACGTCAATGAACTTCTGCATCGCATGGGCCGCGTCGATCCGATGGATCTGATGCGCGCTCCGTCCTGGGTTCCACGTGTGACACGCATCGGCGGTCAGAAAGTGCTGGAGAAATTCCGTGCCATCGTGCGCAACACCATGGATATGCGGCTCGCAAAGATGAAGGCAGACCGCAGCAGCGCGCCGCAAGATTTCCTGACCCTGCTCCTGGATCAGGCTGGTCCTGAGGGGCTGACCAAGGAGGAAATCGAAGACAATATTCTGACCTTCATCGGCGCGGGGCATGAGACCACAGCCCGAGCGTTGGCCTGGACGTTGTATTGCGTATCGAACAGCCCGCATATCCGCGAGGCGATGGAAGAAGAAATCGACGCGGTGCTCGCCACTGGGACCAAACCTGTGGAATGGCTGGATATGATGCCGCAGACGCGCGCCGCCTTCGAGGAGGCTTTGCGCCTTTATCCGCCGGCGCCATCGATCAATCGCGCCGCCATATCAGATGATTCCTGGACAAGCCCCAAGGGCGAGCGGGTCGTAATCGAGGCCGGCGTCACGGTGCTGATCATGCCCTGGACGCTGCATCGCCACGAACTTCACTGGGACAGGCCGCGCGCCTATATGCCCGAACGCTTCCTGCCGGAAAATCGCGGCTCTATCGGCCGTTTCCAGTTCCTGCCTTTCGGCGCTGGCCCGCGTGTCTGCATCGGCGCAACCTTTGCGCTTCAGGAGGCGGTAATCGCCCTTGCTGTCCTAATGCATCGTTATCGCTTCGATTCCACCGATCAGACCAATCCTTGGCCGGTGCAGAAGCTGACGACGCAGCCGCAGAACGGACTGCCGATGCGCGTGACGCCACGCATAATTTCCACGACGGCATAAATCTTTCGAATTATTGCAGAATTGACTGTGAATGAAAGCCGGGCAAAGTGGCAGCATTCAAAAGTCGTTGCCAGGGAGAATGTCGCATGAGCCGCGTTGATAAGAACGGTCTTGCCATCGAAACCGTCCTTCATGATTTCCTCGTCACGGAGGTGCTGCCGGGTCTGGCGATCGATGCGGACAAGTTCTTTGCCGATTTTTCGGCGATCGTCCACGATCTCGCCCCGAAAAATCGTGCGCTGCTGGCAAAACGCGACGAGCTGCAGGTAAAGATCGACGACTGGTATCGCCGGCACGGTGCGCCGGCCGATATGGACGAATACCAGGCCTTCCTCCGCGAAATCGGCTATCTGCTGCCTGAGGGATCCGACTTCCAGGTTTCGACCGAAAATGTCGATCCGGAGATCGCCTCGACCGCCGGCCCGCAACTCGTCGTTCCCGTCATGAACGCCCGTTACGCCCTGAACGCCGCCAATGCCCGCTGGGGCTCGCTCTATGATGCGCTCTACGGCACGGACGCCATTCCGGAGAGCGATGGCGCAGAGAAGGGTAAGGGTTACAATCCGAAGCGCGGCGATAAGGTCATCACCTGGGTGCGCGATTTCCTCGATACATCAGCTCCGCTGCAGGACTGCCGCTGGAAGGACGTCGGAAGCTTCGCCGTCAAGGATGGAGCGCTGGTCGTCAGATCGATCGATGGCGAGCAGACCATGCTGACGGACGGCAAGCATTTTGCCGGCTATCGCGGAGATCCGGCCGCTCCCACGCATATTCTCCTGAAGAACAACGGCATTCACATTGAAATCGTCATCGATGCGGCGACGACGATCGGAAAAGCCGATCCGGCTCATATTTCCGATGTCTGGCTGGAATCGGCAATTACGACGATCATGGACTGCGAGGATTCGATTGCCGCTGTCGATGCCGAGGACAAGGTCGTCGTCTATCGCAACTGGCTCGGTCTGATGAAGGGCGACCTGCAGGAAGAGGTGGCAAAGGGCGGAACGAGCTTCATCCGCACGCTCAACCCGGATCTGCAATATTCTGGCCCGGATGGTGCCGCCTTCGAGGTGCATCGCCGCTCGCTGATGCTGGTGCGCAATGTCGGTCACCTCATGACCAACCCGGCGATCCTCGACCGCGACGGCAACGAGGTGCCCGAAGGCATGATGGATGCTGCGATCACCGGCCTGATCGCGCTTTATGATATTGGTTCCTCCGGCTGGCGGAAGAATTCCCGGACCGGCTCGATGTATGTGGTCAAGCCGAAGATGCATGGGCCGGAAGAGGTGGCCTTCGCCGTCGAGATCTTCTCGCGGGTCGAAGATGCGCTTGGTCTACCGCGCAACGCCATCAAGATGGGCATCATGGATGAGGAGCGCCGCACGACCGTCAACCTCAAGGAATGCATCCGTGCCGCCCGCGAGCGCGTCGTCTTCATCAATACCGGCTTCCTTGATCGCACCGGCGACGAGATCCACACCTCGATGGAAGCCGGCCCGATGATTCGCAAGGGCGACATGCGCCAGGCGGCCTGGATTTCCGCCTATGAGAACTGGAATGTCGACATCGGCCTCGAATGCGGCCTTGCCGGCCACGCCCAGATCGGCAAGGGCATGTGGGCGATGCCGGATCTGATGGCGGCAATGCTCGAACAGAAGATCGCCCACCCGAAGGCCGGCGCCAACACCGCCTGGGTGCCGTCGCCGACGGCCGCGACCTTGCATGCCACCCACTATCACCGGGTCAATGTCGCCCGTGTTCAGCAGGGGTTGAAGGATCGCGCCCGCGCCAAGCTCTCCGATATTCTCTCCGTGCCGGTCGCGGTGCGGCCGAACTGGACGCCGGAAGAAATCCAGCGCGAACTCGACAACAATGCTCAAGGAATCCTCGGCTATGTCGTGCGCTGGGTCGATCAGGGCGTCGGCTGCTCGAAGGTGCCCGACATCAACAATGTCGGCCTGATGGAAGATCGCGCGACGCTTCGCATTTCGGCCCAGCACATGGCGAACTGGCTGCATCACAAGGTCGTCACCGATGCTGAGATCGTCGAGACGATGAAGCGCATGGCCGCCGTCGTCGACCGGCAGAATGCGTCGGACCCCGCCTATCAGCCGATGGCCGGCAATTTCGACGATTCGATCGCCTTCCAGGCCGCCCTCGATCTCGTCCTGAAGGGTAGGGAACAGCCGAACGGCTACACCGAGCCGGTGCTTCACCGCCGCCGCCTTGAGCTCAAGGCGAAGCAGACTGCCTGACGGAGAATACAAAAAGGCCGCCGGAACGATAGTTCGGCGGCCCTTTTTATACCGAATTCGATAATTAGCTTACTGAATGACGACGACTTTGGACGTGCCCTTGCCCGGGCGGACGCGGCTGTAGAGATCGATGACGTCCTGGTTCATCAGGCGAATGCAGCCCGAGGAAGCGGCGGTGCCGATGGAGGCCCATTCCGGCGTGCCGTGGAGGCGGAAGAGCGTGTCCTTGCCGTCCTCGTTGAAGAGATACATGGCGCGCGCGCCGAGCGGATTGCTGAGACCCGGACCCATGCCGTCCTCGACGTATTTGGCGAGATCAGGCCGGCGGACGGCCATTTCCTTCGGCGGGTGCCAGTTCGGCCATTCCTGCTTCCAGGCGACGTAGGCGGTGCCGGCCCATGCGAAGCCCTGCTTGCCGACGCCGATGCCGTAGCGCATCGCCTTGCCATTGGCCAGGATGTAATAGAGGAAACGCTCGCGCGTGTTGACGATGATCGTTCCGGGACGCTCTGTGGTCTGGTAGCTGACGACCTGGCGGCGGAATTGCGGCTTGACCCTGTCGATCGGGATCGCCGGTAGGGAGTATCCGGCATCCTTCGTCAGGCCGTAGGCGTCAGTGAAGATCTGTGCCGTCTGAACCGTCGGGCCTGCGCCCTTGTCGTCGACGGATGCGCTGTCTGAGGTCGTGGAGCAACCGGCCAGAGCGAATGTCGCCAGCAGGCCAAAGACAGGGAATGCATTGCGGATGCGCATGGATGACTCTTGAAGTTTTGGGGCAAGGAGAACGGTCTTTCGACCATCGTTGATTATGGTTTATTTTCGATTAACTTGCGCTTTGCAAGGCTGCTGCAGCGCGAGGAATCCGTCTGTCGCGCAAATTAGAAGCGCATGGTTTTTTTGCAACAACACGCCAGCCCCCGCGATGGTTATCCATGACGATTTTGAGCGTTTACAATAACAATCCGTTAATCGATGGCCGGCAATCGGACAGGGCCATGATGGTGCGGCGCGGAACGCAGATATTGCTGCATGAAATGCGCCACGCCGTGCTGCCCGAACTGCCGCTGGCCAGCGGCCGCCGCGCCGATCTGATCACGCTTTCGGAAAAGGGCGAGGTCTGGATCATCGAAATCAAGACCTCGATCGAGGATTTCAGGGTGGATCGCAAATGGCCGGAATACAGGCTGCATTGCGACCGCCTGTTCTTCGCGACTCACCAGGATGTGCCGTTGGAGATCTTTCCCGAGGAATGCGGGCTGTTCCTGTCGGATGGTTACGGCGCCCATATGATTCGCGAGGCGCCGGAACACCGCATGGCGCCGGCCACGCGCAAATCCGTCACGCTCAACTTCTCGCGTGCCGCCGCGCAAAGGCTGATGATGGCCGAATGGGCGAACGGAAAACCGTTCACCGTGGACGACGTCTAATTATAAACGCGCGACGTGCGCGTCTATTTCGGCGCGCGTTTGGCAAGGATACGCTGCAGCGTCCGCCGGTGCATGTTGAGCCGGCGCGCCGTTTCGGAAACATTGCGCTCGCACATTTCATAGACCCGCTGGATGTGCTCCCAGCGCACCCGGTCGGCCGACATCGGATTTTCGGGAAGCTCGGCCTTTTCGCCCGGCCGCTGCGTCAGCGCCGAAAACACGTCGTCGGCATCCGCAGGCTTTGCGAGGTAGTCGACGGCGCCGAGTTTCACGGCCGTGACCGCCGTTGCGATATTGCCGTAGCCGGTCAGCACGATGATCCTGGTGTCGTCGCGCCGCTGGCGGATCGCCTCGATGACGTCGAGCCCATTGCCGTCGCCGAGCCGAAGGTCGACCACCGCGTATTTCGGCGGCCGGCCTTTCGATTTCGCAACGCCCTCCGCCACTGATTCGGCCGTCTCCACCTGGAAGCCGCGCGTCTCCATCGCCCGTGCCAGACGGCGCAGGAACGGCCCGTCGTCGTCGACGATCAGCAGGCTGGCGTCGGGACCGATATGGTCTTCGTCCGACGCGGCGAAATTGTCATGATTCTGTTCTGTCATCGTCTCGGTCCCGGCGGTTGAGCGCCCGATCTGCGTCAACCGCTTATATCCTTTATGCCGACAAAGTCATTTTGTCGAATTTGCGTCGATCAGCATGCGCGGCCATTCGATCCGGATACGCGCGCCCGCACTTTCCGGATCGCGGTTCTCGAAAACCAGCGATGCGCCGGAGCGCTCCAGCAGCGTCTTGGCGATGAAAAGGCCGAGCCCGAGGCCGCCTGCCGTATCTTCCTTCTGCCGCTTCGTCACATACGGCTCGCCGATCCGCGTCAGAATATCGGGCGCATAACCGTTGCCGTCGTCCTCGATGACGATCAGCACTTTGTCGTGATCGTGCTCGACGGTAACGATCACTTTCTCTCGCGCATAATCGACGGCATTTTCGATCAGATTGCCGAGCCCGTACATGATGCCGGCATTGCGGTCGGTGACCGGCTCGCCCTTGCGCGGGCTCTTTTCGATAAGCTCCAATCTGATGCCGAATTCCCGGTGCGGGGCGACGATCTCCTCGATCATCGAGGAAAGCGGCAGCCGGCGCATATGCGCCTCGCCTTCGGAGGAAAGCGTCGTCAGCCGCCGCAGGATGTCGCGGCAGCGTTCGCTCTGGCTGCGCAGCAGCATGACGTCCTCGCGGAAACGATCGTCGTCCTTGAGTTCCCGCTCCATTTCCTTGGCGACGACGCTGATCGTCGCAAGCGGCGTGCCGAGTTCATGGGCGGCCGCGGCCGCCAGGCCGTCGAGCTGCGACAGGTGCTTTTCCCGCTGCAGCACCAGTTCGGTCGCAGCCAGCGCATCGGCAAGCTGGCTCGCTTCCATCGAGACCCGATAGGCATAGAAAGCGGCGAATGCCATGGTCGAGGCGATCGAGCACCAGACACCGAACTGCATGACGGTGTGCACGTTGATCTCGGCCCCGTCGAACCAGGGTAGTGGAAAGGGCGAAAAGGCAAGCACCGTGATGCAGACCATCGCAACGCCGATCAGCGCGGTGCTGTAGCGAATCGGCTGCGAGGCAAAGGAGATGATGACCGGCACGCAGACGAGCGCTGCGAAAGGATTGGCAAGGCCGCCGGTGATGAAGAGCAGCGCGCAGAGCTGCAAAAGGTCGAAGCCGAGCAGCGCAAAGGCGGCAGGCGGTTCCAGCCGATGCGTCGGCGGATAACGGATCGTCAGGTAGAAATTCACCCAGGCAAGGGCGGCGATCAGCGAAGAACTGGCAACCAGCGGTAAGGGAAATTTCAGCCAGAAGGCAACGATGAAAACCGTCAGCGCCTGTCCGCCGACGGCAAGCCAGCGCAGCCGCACCAGCGTCTGCAGGCGCAGCCTGCGGCTGTTGTGCCGGTCCTCCAGCGTATAGCCTTCCGTCTTGTCGATCATGTCAGGCTTGTCGATCATGCCGGGGGTTCCTTGAATGGCCCTCATGTACCACGCGGTTTTGCCCGTGTCGTCGGCAACGCATCCTCCGGCCGTTCCGGCCAGGGATGCCGGGGATAGCGCCCGCGCATATCGGCACGCACATCCTTCCACGATCCGGCCCAGAAGCCCGGCAGGTCGCGTGTCGTCTGGATCGGCCGGTGCGCCGGCGAGGTGAGCTCGAGCAGCAGCGGCAGGCGGCCACCGGCAATGGCTGGATGCTGCTTCAGTCCAAACAGCTCCTGCACGCGGATCGTCAGAACCGGCTCCTCGCCCTCATATTGGATCGGATGCCTTTGGCCGGTCGGCGCTTCGAAATGGGTCGGCGCAAGCCGGCTAAGGTCGCGTTGCAATTCGTGCGGCACCAGCGACATCAGCCCGTTCGAAAGCCCGGCTGCGGAAATCTCCGAAAGGCCGCAGGCCTCCGTCTGAAAGGGGCCGAACCAATCGTCCAGCCGAGAAAGCAGGGCATCATCGCTGACATCGGGCCAGGGCTCTCCGATCGTCCGGTGGAGGAATCCGATCCGCTCGCGCAACTGTATGGCCTCCTTCGAGAAGGCAAGCTGATCAAGCCCGAGCTCGCGCACCCCTTCCACCAGCGCCTGGGTGACGGCTGCCCCGGAAGGGCGCGGCAAGGGCGTCTCTTCGAAGACGATCGCGCCAAGCCGGGTTGCCCGCCGCGCCCGGATTTGCCGACTTTGCCGGTCGAAGAATATCTGGTCGCCGGTTTTGATCTCACCGGGCAACTCGGCTTCGATATCGCCTCGTGTCACCTCGGCTGCCGCCAGAACCCGCGCCTGCGCCGCCCGTCCGGTCAGGTCGGCAATCACCAGCATCTGGCTGCCGGCCAGCCGCTCGGTTTCCGGCAGCTCCGCTCCGCGCCCATTCGCCATCACGAACCGGCCGCGCCCGCCGCGCTGAAGTGCTATTCGATCCGGGAACGCATGCAGCAACAGCTGGCCTGCAAGCGCCGGCGCCGCTGAGGCAACCCTCTCGAGGCCGCTCGACAGCCGCCCCGCCAGCCGCCTTGAGGCCTCTGCTCTCTCGCCCCGCTCGGCCTTGAAGCGTCGCAGCCGCTCCTCGATATCGACACTCGTCCCGCCAAGCCCCTGTTCGGTGAGAAGCACGGCGATCATCGCCGCATCCCGGGCGTGTCCGGCTTCTCCCGCGGAGACGACCATGGCGGCAAGCCGCGGCGGCAAAGCGAGATCGCGCATCACCTTGCCGCGCGCCGTCAGCGCTCCGTCCTTGTCCAGCGCGCCAAGCTGGCCAAGCAGCACCCGCGCTTCCCTCAGCGTGGTTTCCGGCGGCTGATCGACGAAGGCAAGGGATGCCGGATCTTGAACGCCCCAATGCGCAAGGTCGAGCACCAGCCCCGAGAGATCGCTGGAAAGGATCTGCGGTGGTGTAAAGGCCGGCAATGCCGCCGTCTGTCCCTGGTGCCACAGCCTGATAGCGATACCCGGTTCCGTTCGTCCGGCACGGCCGGCCCGCTGATCGGCGGAAGCCCGCGACACGCGCACCGTCTCCAGCCGCGTAATCCCGGTCGACGCCTCGAACACCGGCAGACGCTGCAGCCCGCTGTCGATCACGATCCTGACGCCGTCGATGGTGATCGACGTTTCGGCGATCGACGTCGCAAGCACGATCTTGCGCGTCCCCTGGGATGCCGGTCGGATCGCCGCATCCTGCTCCTTCTGGCTGAGATTGCCGTAAAGGGGCGCAATCAGCGTTTCGGCTCCGAATCGTCCTGCCAAGCGTTCGACGGTCCGGGTGATTTCCGCCTGGCCGGGCAGGAAAGCGAGGATCGAGCCGGCCTCATTGGCATGGGCATCGAGTATCGCCCGCGTCACGGCATCCTCGATGCGTTCGCCGCCCGGCCGATCCTGGTAGCGGATATCGATCGGAAAGCTGCGCCCCAGGCTTTCGATCACCGGCGGATGATCGAGCAGGGCGGCCACGCGTTCGACGTCGAGGGTCGCCGACATGACGAGGATACGCAAATCCTCGCGTAGCGCCGACTGCACGTCGAGCGCCAGAGCGAGTCCGAAGTCTGCGTCCAACGAACGCTCGTGGAACTCGTCGAAGATCACGACCGAGACGCCGTTCAGTTCCGGATCGTCGAGGATCATCCGGGCGAAAACCCCTTCGGTCACCACCTCGATCCGTGTCGCTGCCGATATCCTGTTGTCGAGGCGCATGCGGTAGCCGACCGTCTCGCCGACCTGTTCGCCGATGAGCGATGCCATCCGGCTTGCCGCTGCCCGCGCCGCCAGCCGCCGTGGCTCCAGCAGGATGATCTTGCCGTCGCCGCGCCAGGTCTTGTCGAGCAGGTAAAGCGGTACCAGCGTCGTCTTGCCGGCGCCGGGTGGGGCGGAAAGAACGGCGCGTTTTTGCTTTTCCAGCGCGGTAGCGACGGCCGGCAGGACATGTGAAACCGGAAGCTCCGGCAAGGATGCACTGATTGTCACTTTTGGCCCGTCACTGTCTCATAGGCAAGGATGGCGCCGGCGAGATCCTCCAACGCCGCACCCACCGACTTGAACAGCGTGATTTCTGCGTCATGGCTTCGTCCGCCATGGGCGCCGCTGACGAGTTCCGAAAGCTCAGCCCTGATGTCGCCTTCCTTCAGCACGCCGCTTTTCAGCGGCTGGACGATGTCGCCTGCCTCGGCGATGGCGCCGGCGCGGGTGTCGACATAAACGGAGGCACGGCGGATGGCCTCGTCGTCGCTTTCGCGCATGCTCGGCTTGAAAGCGCCGACGAGATCGAGATGGGCGCCGGGCTTCAGCCATTCGCCTGATATCAGCGGTGCGCTGGAAAGCGTGGCGCAGGAAATGATATCGGCTGTCCGCGCTGCGGCTTCAGCATTCGCGACTGCCTCGGCATTCAGTCCGAGCGCCCGGGCTTCGGCTGCGATCTTTTCCGCGGCTTGCCCATTGCGGCCCCAGACCCGGTACCTCTTGATCGGCCGGGTCGTGCCATGGGCAAACATCAGGTTGAGCGACAGCCGCCCGGTTCCGCAGACGAGCAGCTCTTCCGCGTCGACACGGGCGAGATGACGGGCCGCCAGCGCCGATGCTGCCGCCGTCCGCCGCGCGGTCAATTCGCCGCCGTCGATTGCGGCAAGCATTTCCCCGGTAGCGCCGGAGGAAAGAAGATAGGTTCCGAAGATCGCCGGCAGGCCCCGCCGCACATTGCCTGGAAAGACCGAGACCGTCTTTACCCCGGCATAGCGTCCGGGAACCCAGGCCGGCATCAGGAGCAATGTGGCGCTCTCCTCATCATCCGGCACCTCCATCTCATGGTGATGACGCACCGGCATCACGCATTCGCTCTGGAACATGCGGGCGATCGCCTCGATCAGTTCCGGCCAGGGCAAGGCCGCGCGCGTCTGTTCTTCATCGAGGACAAGCATTCTTCACTCCGCCGGATCTTTCTTCATCGCCAAACTAGCGAGTGAGGCGTGGCATAGGCAAGCACCCTGGAATTCCGCGTCAGGCGCCCCATATAAGGCTCATCTCCCTCGCCGAAGCCTTTCCTTCGGGATTCGGCAAAAACGAATCTCAAAAACCGTCCGATCGGGTGGTGGATTTGCTCGTTTTTGGAGGCAGGCAGTAAAAGCCCTTCATTTTCAACCTGTTACAAAAATGTCAAAAAACTTTGGTTGGGTG